>JAKSKU010000041.1 GCA_024401565.1 Paludibacteraceae bacterium | reverse complement strand
TCGTAAATTGCAAATGCTTTCAAAGATCGTTATCTTTTGGCGTCTCACCCTCTCTTGGGGAGCTTGTTTTATGTCTTTGTTTTCGTTTGGAGTAGCGTTCCTTCCCGAAAGCGAGTGCAAAAGTATAGCGTTTTCCCATACTGCGCAAGCGTTTCGGGAATTATTTTTTAGAAAAGTTCACAAAACGCTGATTTTCCGCAAAATAAAATTTGGCGGTTTTTGCCGGGATTTCTTGCTGCAACTCGTAGAGACGCACGGACGTGCGTGTAATTGATGGTCGGGGACACAAAAATTCTTTGGGGGAACGTAAAATTTCCGGAAATGGTCCGAAAAATTTGATTTGAAGACACAAGAACACGCAGAGTTTTCACCACAAATGTAAGGAAAGATCAAGAATCGCGTCTGTAGGACGCTACCGAGCAACGCGAGAGTAACCCGGGACGGAGTCTCGGGGATAAGATCCCTCAGTAGATACTTCTGCCTGAAAGACAGTACCAGATGGTATTGGTACTGCCCTTCAGGCAGAGCATATCCCATTCCCCTGCCGGACACTCTGTGCCCGGTTACGCTCGCTTCGCTCGGTATTGCCTTCCAGGCAAGTTTGGCGTGTTTGATAATTTTCGAATCATTTTACGGTAATTTTCGTACTTATAAAAAATTGGGGAACGTAAAATTTCCGGAAATTGTCCGTGTCCATAAAAACGAAGGAGACGAGGCTCACCCCCGTCTCCACATAATACTCGTCTTTAATGTTAGTACCACCAAAGCAGATACTCTCTTCTAATCACGATATACGATTTCAGTGTATTTATCAAAGGCACCTTCCGCAATCTTTGTACTTCTGGAAACCACAACCTTTCCAAAATAACAACCTATAAATGTATCCCTATCGATATACTCTACAGATTCAGGTATTTCCAATTCCGAAAATGAGCAATATGCAAAAACAAATTTTCCAAATGTTCGCAATGACTCTGGCAATACGATTTTTTTGATACCATACGCTCCTTCAAACGCATAATCTCCAATATGTTCGATTGTATTTGGTAATACAAATACAAAATCCTCCATTCCCATTTCATAATACACATTATAGTCCAGATAAGAGAACACACGACTACCTATACTCTTCACACAAGAAGGAATATTTATAGAATCTCTTCCTGATGGATATGCGATCAAAACTGTGCTATCTTTACTCAACAGTATACCATCCACAGAAGTGTACTTCTTATTATCTTCAGACACTATTATGGAATCAAGACTCGAACATCCATTAAACACTCCCGCATCAAGACTATCTATAAAGTCAGGTATTCTTATACTTTTCAAGTTATACATGGATGAAAATGCACGGTCTTCTATTTTCTTGATAGTATTCGGCAACTCAAGACTTTCCAAAGTACTTCTGCCAAAGGCATCGCTGCTAATAACAGAGACTTCACTTGGAAACTCAATAGAAGATTTTTTTTCAGGGATGTAAATCAAAGTATCAAGATTCTTTGTATAAAGGCATCCTTCATAAGAAGCGTATTTAGGATTGTCTTCAGACACCTCAATAGATTCCAAACTTCTACTATAAGCGAAAACATTTTTCTCTATCGATGTCACCGAAGCTGGTATCTTTATGCTTTTGATACGAGTAGACTCAAATGCATATCTGTCCAAGGTTGTGACAGAGTTCGGTAAATCTATGCTTTCGATGTCACAATAACAAAATGCCATTTCCTCTATTCTAGTGACGGAATTTGGAAGAACTATGTTTTTCAAAGTACAATGTTCGAACGCTCCTTTTCCAATCACAGTAACAGTATTTGGAATAGTTATATTTTTTTTTGCCGGAGGACAACAGATCAATTTAGTTGTATCCTTGCTATAAATCACACCGTCTACAGAACAAAAAGTCTTATTTTCAGATGAAACCACCAATTCTTCAATACGATATGCATTACTTATGCATCCACTGCCCAAACTGCTCACAAAACGAGGAATCACTACGCTCTTAAGATTACGATTAAGCATCAAAGCGTTGATAGACAGGCTAGTAACCTTATATAACGAACCATTATTTATCAACGCACAAGGTATTTCGCACACAGTATCTTTGTCATTAGAATATCCAGAAAAAGTAGCACTATAATCACTATAATTGAATTTAAAAAAAGGAATATCTGACTGTGCTACTGGACACGTAGAATCCAAATCTATTGCCTCAGGAAGTTTCAATACAATTTGATCTACCTCAGTCGCATTAAAAAACCTATCTTCTTCTTCTTTTAATGAGACTACGACTTCAGTTTGCAACAAATCGTATGGAAAAACTGGATTCTCCTCAAAATTAAGTGTCACATCATCGCCAAATGACGACTGTGTGTATGTCGCACTTTCTGGCAGTGTGACTTTCTTTAAATTTGGACATCTAACGAATGCACTATCTCCAATGCTAACAAATGGAGACGCAATAACAACCTCCTCCAATGAACTGCAATCAAAAAAGGCACTATCCCCTATAGTCTTTATTGTGTTTGGAATAAATACATATTTCATTCCATCATAAGCACCAGACCTGGCTGCCAATTCAGTCACAGTGTATACTGTACTATCTTCAGAATAAAGTATCTCACACGGAATGACAACTCGCTCACTGCCACTTATTCTAGTAACGACTGCTTCTTTCGTCTCACTATTGTATTTCAAAATATGCCCTTTAGTATTTCTAGACGGAATAGGTGTACATCCTCCTACTGAACTGTCCAGTGTTTGTAGTCTAACTTCAGTGACTTGTTCAAATGGAATTGTAGTATAAAAATTCGGTGTGAACCAAACCTGGAATTCAGACTTTCCAGAATAATAGATCTCTCCTAATGCACAAATTGTAGACAGAAGAGAAAAAAGGAGCAATGTGTATTTTTTCATTTTTATAAAAAACGTCATTGAATTATTAGAACAAGTGGTTTTTGAATTCAAAAAAGACGCGAGTGCTTGCCCGCGTCTTTCCATATAATTGATTTGTTTTTATTTCTCGTATCCGTTTGGATTCTGTTTCTGGAATCCCCAGCTGTCTCTACACATATCCTCGATACCATACTGAGCCTCCCATCCTAGCTCTGCCTTTGCCTTTGCCGGATTACAGTAGCAAGTAGCGATATCGCCTGGGCGACGTGGCTTGATTGAGTAAGGCACCTTCAAACCGTTTGCCTTCTCAAATGCCTTGACTACATCCAACACTGAATATCCATGGCCTGTTCCAAGATTGTAGATTGCAAGGCCACATTTCTTCTGTATTGCCTTCAACGCAGCTACGTGACCGCATGCCAAGTCTACTACGTGAATATAATCGCGAACACCTGTTCCATCAGGAGTATCGTAATCATTACCAAACACACCCAACTCCTTACGGATACCGATTGCAGTCTGTGTGATATATGGCATCAAATTATTTGGAATACCATTAGGATTCTCTCCAATAAGTCCGCTCTTGTGAGCACCGATTGGATTAAAGTATCTTAGCAATACTACATTCCACTCATTGTCTGCCTTCTGGACATCCATCAATACCTCCTCCAACATAGACTTTGTCTGACCATAAGGATTTGTACAATGACCCTTTGGACACTGCTCTGTGATAGGAATGATAGCAGGATCTCCGTACACTGTAGCTGAGCTAGAGAAGATGATGTTCTTTACATTGTGACGACGCATTGTGTCTATCAATACGAATGTTGAATTCATATTGTTCTCGTAGTACTCCAACGGTTTAGCAACACTCTCTCCAACTGCCTTCAAACCAGCAAAATGAATAACTGCGTCAATCTTATTATTGCTGAATACCTTATCCATTGCTTCTTTGTCGCGAACATCTGCCTCAACAAAAGGAACTTCCTTTCCGATGATCTTCGCAACTCTCTTCAAAGATTCAGGCTGTGAATTAACGAAATTGTCAACGACAACGACTGAATGTCCTGCCTTGTCAAGCTCAATAATAGTGTGGCTACCAATATAACCAGCACCTCCAGTTAATAGTATATTCATTTTATTTACAAATAATCATTGAACTGTTGCAAAAGTACAAAAATAAATAGAGCGCAAATAATCATCATTCTCTTTTAATGTTAACAAATGTAAAAATATGTGTAAAAACCGCATACGACCCTATATTTATGCATTTCCCTTTTATCTCAGGCGATCTTCTTTTTTCTAGATTACCAAATGAAAAAGACGGGATTTCTCCCGTCTCCACATTCATTAAGATACTAATTTTTACTTATACAAACGCAAATCCTTCTATATAAACAACTGGTAATCAGTCGTCATAAGCCACCATCATCGTTACATGTAACATATGCGTATACGCAAAACGAAAACACATAACCCTTTCACGCATGCAAAAGTACAAAAACCAAAATCATTCAGCAAAATTTGGTCTAAAAAATACGGCTCAAAATAGATTCTATCAAAACAAAAATGATTGACAACAAAAAAAGCATCTGCAATACTGCAAATGCTTTTATAAATCGTATAGTTCTTAAACGCTTATTTATACAAGCACAAATAAGGTGTGTCCTCAGTTGCTCTGCAGCGGAACTTTACTCCCTTCTCAACAACAAAAGTCTCAAACTTCTTATAAGTCTTCCACTCTGTCTCTCCTGGCATCAACACTTCCAACTTTCCAGATGTCACTGTCATGATCTCTATTGTTGATGTGCCAAACTCGTACTCTCCTGCGGCCATAACACCAATTGTGGCACGACCCTCTGCACTCTCCAACGCAATGCTCTTTACATTGCCGTCGAAATATTCATTCGTCTTAAACATGATCTATTATGCTAATAAAATTTTCATACATTTTTCAAGCGACTCTGTCCAATAAGGAACAGCAGCACCTGCCTCCGCAATCTTTCTCTTGCTCAACACACTATACGCAGGACGTTCTGCTGGAGTGGGATACTCATAGCTTTCGATAGCGTGAAGGTTAGCCTTGCATCCTGCCAATTTGAAGATTGCTTTTGTAAAGTCGAACCAGCTTGCCACTCCGTCGTTTGTGTAGTGGTAAACCTCACAACCTTTGATACCCTTATTGACCAAATGCATTATTGCCTCAGCCAAATCAGTGGCATAAGTCGGTGTTCCTACCTGGTCGTATACGACAGAGACATCCGGACGCTCATTTCCCAAACGAATCATTGTCTTTACGAAATTATTTCCGAACTCACTGTAAAGCCAAGCTGTACGTACGATAGCAGCATCACAACCAACCTCGCGAACAAGTGTCTCGCCACTCAGTTTTGTGCGTCCGTATGCCCCTAGTGGAGACGTTGGATCGGTCTCCTTCAAAGGTGTATTTGACTTGCCATTGAAAACATAGTCTGTTGAGACATGGACAAACTTAGCACCCATCTCTTTGGCCACAACTGCCAAATTGCCTGGGCCGACGGCATTAATCTTATGTGCTATATCCTCATTCGACTCTGCCTTGTTGACATCTGTATATGCAGCGCAGTTGATGATGACATCAGCCTTCGCGTCATTCAATATTTTACGTAGGGATTCCAAATCAGTGATATCCACCTCTGGCATATCAGTGAAAGTGAAAGAATGCTGAGGATAGTTAGCTGAAATCTTTCTGAACGAGTTGCCAAGCTGACCGTTTCCTCCTGTAACAAAAATATTCATATTCTATCCTATATTAGAACACTTCAGCATCTTTCAACAACGGATGCTTTGTGTCTTTTTCCGACAATAAAAACTCACAATCTATCTTTGGCCACTCTATTCCGACCTGAGGGTCGTTATACATGATGCCTGCGTCTGCCTGAGGCGCATAGACGTTGTCAACCTTATATGTGAACACAGCCTCATCTGTCAACACCAAGAAGCCATGGGCAAAACCACGTGGGATGAATAACTGACGGTTATTCTCCTCAGATAGCTCAACAGCCACATACTTTCCAAAAGTAGGAGATGATTTTCTGATATCAACAGCTACATCGAGAACCGCACCTTTCACAACACGCACAAGTTTTGCTTGAGAAGCGTCTCCTTTCTGATAGTGCAAGCCTCTAAGCACTCCTTTAGACGACTTTGACTGATTCTCCTGAATAAACTCAACATGATGGCCAATATGCTCGTCAAACTCTGCCTGCTTGAACGACTCATAAAAATAGCCTCTACTATCGCCAAACACTTTTGGCTCTATCACAAAAACACCTTTGATAGACTGCTCTATATAATTCATATTATTTTTCGATCAATGAAATGATATACTGTCCGTATTTTGTCTGTTTCAAAGAATTACCCAAATCCAAAAGCTGCTGATCTGTAATCCATCCGTTACGCCATGCAATCTCTTCGATGCAAGCCACGTAAAATCCCTGACGGTTCTGGATTGTCTCAACAAAATTGGATGCTTCAAGCAATGAATCGCAATTGCCTGTGTCTAGCCAAGCGAAACCTCTTCCGAACAGATCAACTTTAAGTGTGCCCTCTTCCAAATAAGTTTTGTTCAAATCGGTGATCTCATACTCACCTCTTGCGCTTGGTTTTAGCTCTTTAGCTCTTTTGCAGACGCTGCTGTCGTAGAAATACAATCCTGGCACCGCATAATTGCTCTTTGGCTGAGCTGGCTTCTCTTCCAATGAAGTGACGTTGCCGTTTTCATCAAAACCAACAACACCGTATGCTCTTGGATCCTTCACGAAATAACCAAAAACCAACGCACCTTTCTTTATCTGCGCTGCTTTCTTAAGCATTGATGAGAAGTTTGCCCCATAGAACATATTGTCACCAAGGATAAGACACGCATCATCACCGGCAAGAAACTCCTCGCCAAGCACAAAAGCTTGCGCCAAACCGTTTGGTTTCTCCTGTACTTTATATTCAAAACGCATTCCGTATGACTTGCCGTCTCCAAGCAACTGCTCAAACATCGGCAAATCTCTCGGTGTGGAGATAATCAA
This sequence comes from Paludibacteraceae bacterium, assembly GCA_024401565.1. Classification (GTDB taxonomy): domain Bacteria; phylum Bacteroidota; class Bacteroidia; order Bacteroidales; family Paludibacteraceae; genus UBA1723. The sequence continues at coordinate 11,366 of JAKSKU010000041.1, read as the reverse complement.
AATTTCTTTGATTCCAGCCAACATCAAAGTTGACAATGGGTAATAAATCATCGGCTTGTCGTAGACAGGCATAATCTGCTTACTGATAGCCTTAGATAACGGATAAAGGCGAGTAGCACTGCCACCCGCCAAAATTATTCCTTTCATTTCTTCAAAAGAACTGTGTTAATCGCATTTTCCAACTCTGCCTCTGGCAATGCTCCTCGGTTAGCCTGAGGCTCTCCATTTAGCGGAACAAAAATCAAAAGCGGAATGCTTGTTGCTCCAAAGGCCTGTGCCAAATCTCTGTTCTTATCTACATCAATCTTATAAACATCAATCTTATCTTTGTACTTTACAGACAACTTATCCAAGAACGGAGAAATTGTGCGGCAAGGTCCACACCATGTGGCATAAAAATCAATGATACATGGTTTCTTGCCTTTATACTGCCATGATGAGCTCTGTACAAAATCACATATCTGTGCACGGAACTCATCCTGATTGATGTGTTTAACTAAAGAATTCTGTGCGGCAACGAAAGAACTTGTTGCAAACAACAAAGCCAAAGTCGCCAATATTTTCGTCATTGTTTTCATATTCAAATTGTTTTTCAATTACTGTTATTTTACTTGCGGTGTCAAAGATAGTGTTAAATGTTGAAATAAGGTTTAATTTATTTCGGTTTTTATACGTCAAAAAACAAACAAATGTTAACGCAAAACTAGAACACGTTAATATTCAATAATTTACCAATACATACTTTTTCGTATATTTCTTTAAATCAAACAAAAAACATTAATTTTGTAAATGCACACGGAGATTATATAGCAGTTGTCCAAAACGAGGATTGTTAAGGGCACGTTTTCGTCTAAAAAATAAGCATGTTTGGACAACTTGTATATAATTGCCATTCATATTATCTTTGCATAATCAAATAAGGCATTTTAGTTTTATACAAAAAAATGAAGAAAGACAATAAAAAATACATCATCGGAGCAATCGTTGGATTTTTCTTTGGCGGTCCTATAGGTGCAATAATAGGATTGGCAATCGCACACCTTTTATGGAACCCCAAGGATGACAAAAAACAGAACGAAAACGGAGAAGAGGCTCATAGTCAAGATTTTAGATACAGTATTCTTGTATTGCTTTCTGCCATAATGAAAGCTGACGGTAAAAATATGAGCTGCGAACTTGATCGCGTAAAAGCAACAATACGCAGATACTACAAATCGGAATCCGATCAAAAATCAGCGCTTAAGGAGTTTCAAACAATCCTTGAGAAAGATTTCAACATCGAATCTTTTTGCAAAAGTATCAATGTGAGATTCAACTTCATAGCGAAGTCGGAGCTTATAATGGAACTACTTGCTGTGGCATATGCCGACGAAGTGTATACCCACAACGAAAAACGTGTGATCGAGGAAATAGTAAAGTATCTGAACGTCACCTCCCAAGAATTCAACAGTATATACACTCTCTTTATGAGAAAATACAAACAAGGGTATTACAATAGCCAAAACAATAACGAACAGCAATCTCACAACAATAATAGCTATAACAATAATAGCAACAGCTACAGCAACAATAGCAACAGCTATAACAGCAATAACAATCGAAACTCTGGCAACAGCAACAACAATTCAAGCACGAAAAAGACTCATTTATCTGTGAGTGAAGCGTATGATATCCTGAAAGTGTCTGGAGACGCTTCTGACGCTGAAATCAAAAAGGCATTCCGCGTCTTAGCAAGAGAATACCATCCCGACAAAGTGTCCGCGATGGGAGAAGAAGCGGTACGTCAGGCCACAATGACAATGCAACAGATCAACGAAGCTTACGACGTTGTAAAGATGGCCAGAGGAATAAAATAGTCTAATCCTTCAAATATTCGGCAGCCTCACCGATTGTGCCGTAAAGAAGGATGTCCATAAACTCCACGTCGTCCTTTATCTCAATGCGCATGTCTTGAGAGATCGCAGTCATCAGTTCGATGGCACACATCTCGTCGAAATTCAAACCGTCCTCATCAAACGAAGTCTCGGCAGTCAACTCATGCTCATCGATGTAGTTTAGGATCTCCTCGTCTCCTAAATCCTCCATCGCATATTTAATTGTTTTGATTAATTCGTCAAGCATAATATTAAAGTTATTTAGACTCTAAATTAGAAAAATTCATTGAAATTTAGCAGCACGGATTCAGTTTATATTGAAATCCCCAGTGAAAGTGTGAAACCACACGGTTCTAATAACGATGCCTTAACTAGAACACGTAAGAGAATCCTATAGTCTGCTTGCTTTGGCACTGCGCTTTATCACGATACTTGTCGCGGGCATGACCGTCATAACGCAACTTAAGGTTGAAGCCCATCGACACATACTTATTAATATGGAATTTACCTGTCAAATCCCATTGTAGGAACAGCATCTCACGGAATGGATTCTGATAAGGCAGGAACACCTCAAATCCGGTCATGACATTAAGATCTTTAGAGAACGACCACTTCAAGTTGGAATCAATTCTGAATCCGGGAGCAGCCTGCATCGAACGCTCCCCTTCCCCATATCCAAACTCCTTCGGATCAAGTTTGTCGCCAAACACCCACGTCCATCTTCCACTGATAGGCGAGCCAAACAATTCTGCCTTACCCTTTCTGCAGAAATACATACCAGGGCCCCAGAATATATCTCCTGGAGAGAGGAACGAGGTAGCCGCTGTGCTGGCATTATACGAATCATAGCCTGTAAACAGACACGTCTTGATTTTCAAATCCATCAAACCATAATAGAAACTGTTATGGTTCTGCATACGATATAGCAAACGGCTGTTGGCCAAAACTTCATCTTCATTGATTCGGAATGAGCGCAAAGAGTCGTACTCCTGAGGCGTCAGCAAGAATCCAAGGTTACAAGATAGCTTGTTGATCCATTGCAACCTATTCTTATTGTAGATGGCCTCGTATGCCAAAGTGCTGGAGAACGTCATGTTGTTCTTACCTCCGCTCGCCCAGTTCGACACGACGAATCCGCAGAAGTCAATGCCTATCTTACCTTTTCTCATCCACGCATCGTTGCCTCTGCTTCCTCGCTTGACATTGAAATTGACTTTTTCGTTCTGACGGTTCTCCACACTCACATAACGGATATCCAAGTCGGAAAAATTGATGACTTCTGGTTTATAGTCATCCAACTCATAATACGACACAATCATCGGGTCAATCTGTATGGCAGAATACATCAGACGATCATCAATCTCTTTCTTAAGTCTGTTGCGACGCGATTTTTTCTCAAACATTGTGATGCCAGGAAGATAGACTGACTTCACGGTGTCTCCAGTGAAATATTTTGACAGCACAATGCTTTTGATCGTATCCACACAATATGGCAGCATACACAAAGTGTCCCACTTCAACTGAATCTTGGTAAGTGAATCAGCGTCTCTACGCGTCTTCGCCACGATCTTCTCAATCCATTGGTTTGTCTTCTTCAGTTCGGCAGTCGACAGTCTGTCGGCACCCTTCTTGCTAGCATAATACTGCAGTCTTTCAATCTCTCGTTTCAACTCAGCGTTCTCGATACGCAAAGCATCCAGCTCCTTATCGGAATCAAGCGACGACTCTATTTCATCAAGTCCGGAATAAGAGTTGGAGTTTCTGCCATGGGAATACCCGTATATGAATCGCATGCTACGCTTCGAAAGAGAGTCGTAAGCCACCTCGTCACCCAACGATTCCTTCTCATGAATATATTGTTTGAGCAGATTATATTTGAATTCATCGTAAGACGCTGGTTTTGAGTCGGCCATTTGCTGGTCGAGATACTCAATAACAATGAACGGATTGTAGTTATATTGTGTGGTATCCGAAGTTTTATCCTGAGAGAAAAGACGTAAAGACGAGAGCAGCATACACAGAGTGCATACCACCTTCACAATAACCGCAATCTTTTTTTGTCTATTCACAATAATACCTTATAATCTTCTTTGTTTAATCTCTCGGGAGGGTTTGAATCCCTCCCCTACGATTCGGATTTCCGTAGGGACAGGTTTGAAACCTGCCACCTTTGTTTTCCATAAAAAACAAATTACAACCCAAATGATATAAGAACCAATTTATTTTGGTAATTATATACGAGTTGTCCAACACATGCTTTTTCAATTATACGCTCGTCCTACGGGCTCGCGTTGGATGGAGGGGTTAGGACGTTCCGTCCTTAACAATCCTCATTTTGGACAACTGCTATATAATCTCTTTATTTTTTGGTCTCGGAATATCTTTTAATTACATTGTAAGCCGAATAAATTCCTTTTTCTCCAGCTTTGCTCAAGTCTGCCACACCTGCGTCATTATTGCCCATATAAATATGCGTCAGTCCTCTGTTATAATAAGCTTCAGCCAGATCTGGCAACAAAGTTAATGCTTTTGTATATTTTTCAATAGTTTCCGAGTAATCTTTTAGCATAACTCTTACATTTGCGTCATTATAGAAAGCATAAGCGAAGTCTGGAGCAAGACGCTCACATTGCTCATAATTGTCGACAGCCAGCTTAAGCATAGCGTTTTTCATCATCTGGTTATCCTCTCCGTCGCCCATCGCGCTACTCTTCAGCACAAGTATTTCAGCAGTCAGGAAATATACGAACGCCTCATTCTTATCAATCTGCACAAATGTTGTAAGGTCATCATAGGCGGCCGTATAATCCTGCACGCTAGCGTAATCAAGGGCACGGGCAAGAAGATTCGCCTTGTCTGTCCATCCTGTCTGAGCACTTTCATGCCTGATGCTTTCAAAATGGCTCTGTATCTGTGCCTCCGACAGTTTCTCCGGATTAGTCACAAGATGAAGTTGACGTGGAAGTTTGTAGGCCGACTCTATCTGCTTGACCATCTGGCTATACACCGTCCTGCCTATCTCTTTTTTGTCAGCATAGTACGACGGGATATAGTTAGGCTGAAGAGTGATGTCGGAATTCACATTCTGCACCTTACCACGGTAATTGGTCTTGTATGCCACACGCTTCTGCTCATCTTCAGGATCCGCAGCGATCAAACGGTTGTATTTTTTTATGTTCTTATCCTTTTTCTTACGCGTCTTTTCCTCATCAGTCTTATCCTTTTTCTCCTTATGCTCAATCACATACGCAGTGTTGTAGTCGATTCTTGCACCTTTCTCATCAAGCCGACGTCGCTTAGCCTCAGCTCTCGCATAATAGCCCTGGGCAAAATCAGGATACTCGTTGATGATGGCAGTAAAGTCTGCGATAGCCTCCTTTTGTTTGCCGACGTGGCTGCGGATGATACCACGGTTATACACAGCCATATAGTTGTCTGGCTCCACAAGCACCACACGGTCGAAGTCTTCCTCCGCGTCGTTCCATGCACCCACCTCCATACGAAGGAGGCCACGGTTGAATCTGGCCACAACATTGTCCTCATCAAGAGCTATCGCCGCATCATAGTCCTCCATAGCTCCACGCAGATTATCCATTTGGTAACGTGATATGGCACGGTTGACGTACAAGTCAGCCCGTTTGCCAGCCAGACGCAAAGCCTCATCATAATCAGCCACCGCATCCTTGTACTTCTCGGTCAGGTATCTCAGCATACCGCGGAATGCGTATGCCTCCGCGTCAAACTTATTGCGGGAAAGAGACTGCTCAATGTCAGCCAACGCCGCCAAAGTGTCGCCAGCAAGGACGTTAGCTCTGGCTCGGTAGATAAACAGGTGTTCCTTGCGTGACGTATTCTTCATCGCCTCGGTGAAAGTATTCCTGGCGTCATCATACTTTTTCATCTGGATATAAGCAATACCCTTGCAAGTGAGCAAAGGAGTGCTGAACTCATCAAGCTCTATACCCTTCTCAAAATCCGCCAAAGCCTCTTCGTATCTTCCCGTGTTGAGACGAGCCACACCACGACAATGATATGCGCTGACGATAAAAGGGTTTCGTTCCAGAGCAAGGGAGCAATCCGCGTCGGCACCGACAAAATCCTCGAGATTAATTTTTGCCACAGCCCTACAGAAATAAGGTTCAGCAAGATATGGTTTGGCACCGATCACGTGGTTGAAATATTGCATTGCCAAAACATAGTCCTCAAAATAGAGTGCATTTTTTCCGATCGACATCATGCGATCGGTGTTGATCTGTGATTTTGCCTGCTGAAAAGGAGACAAAACCGACAACATAATCAGTACAAATGGAACATATTTAGCGAGAATGCGATACAAATACATAAAAAAAGATGTTTTTTTACAATGCAAATCTACAAAAAAATCACGAAAAGGGAAAAAAGCAATATATTTGCATAAATTTTAAAAAGTAAATTTAGATTTAGATGTCAGATAGAAGAGTAAGAGTGCGTTTCGCACCGAGCCCAACAGGTGCACTTCACATCGGAGGTGTACGTACATGCCTATATAATTATTTGTTCGCCAAGAAGCATGGCGGTGACTTGCTATTGAGAATCGAGGATACTGATAGCACACGTTTTGTGCCAGGTGCAGAGGAATATATCATCGAATCGTTCAAATGGCTTGGAATCAAATTCGACGAGGGTGTTGGAATCGGCGGCAACCATGCTCCATACCGTCAGAGCGAGCGTCGTGACATCTATCGCAAATATGTTGACATTCTTTTGAAGAGTGGCAACGCCTACATCGCATTCGACACTCCAGAGGAACTTGAGAAGCTACGCGCTGACATTCCTAATTTCCAATACGACGCAAAGACTCGTTCTATGGGTAAGAACTCCCTAACTATGAGTGAGGATGAGGTCAAGGCAAAGATTGCAGCAGGAGAGAAATATGTAGTACGTGCAAAGGTTGAGCCAAACGAGGATATCGTTATCGACGATATGGTACGTGGAAAGGTAACAATCAACTCAAACGTATTGGACGACAAGGTGCTTTACAAGTCAGCCGACGATCTTCCGACATACCACTTGGCCAACATCGTTGACGACCACTTGATGGAGGTGACTCATGTAATCCGTGGAGAGGAGTGGTTGCCATCAGCGCCGCTTCACGTATTGCTATACCGCTATTTCGGTTGGCAGGACACTATGCCACAGTTCGCCCACCTACCATTGCTTCTTAAGCCAGTAGGCAACGGAAAGTTGAGCAAGCGTGACGGAGACAAGCTAGGATTCCCTGTGTTCCCACTTCGCTGGGTGGATCCAAAGAGCAACGAGGTGTCGAGCGGATACCGCGAGAGCGGATATTTACCAGAGGCTGTTGTCAACTTCCTTGCATTGTTAGGTTGGAACCCAGGACTTGACAGAGACTTGTTCACAGTAGAGGAGCTAACAGAGTATTTCGACCTTGGCCACGTAAGCAAGTCGGGTGCAAGATTCGACTACGAGAAGGCAAAATGGTTCAACCACGAGTATATCATCAAGAAGAGCGACGCCGAGCTAGCAGCCATGTACAAGCCACTTCTTAAGGAGAAAGGTTATGAGATGGCAGACGCTACACTTGAGCGTGTCGTAGGAATGGTGAAAACAAGAATCTCATTCGTCGCTGACCTATGGGAAGAGACAAACTTCTTCTTCGAGGCTCCTACTGAATACGATGAGAAGTCAATCAAGAAGCGTTGGAAGGAAGAGAGCCCAGCATTGATGACTGAACTTGGCAAGATTCTTGAGGGCATCAGCGACTTCACATCCGCAAACATGGAGAAGATCGTGATGGATTGGATCGAGAAGAACGGCCACAACACAGGAACAGTGATGAACTCATTCCGTATCACAATCATCGGTGCAGCACGTGGACCACACATGTTCGACATCATCGAAATCCTTGGTAAGGAGGAGACATTGCGTCGACTAAACGCAGCATTGGCTGTAATTAAATAAAATACTATCAGCGGGCAGGTTTGAAACCTGCCCCTACGCCTTCGAACTATTGTAGGGGAGGGTTTGAAACCCTCCCGTATATTTTCCATATAGGCACAAAAACATAGAAAAAGATGATTATTTATAATTTAGCAATTCTTTTATATCAGTTTGGAGTGTGGATTGCCTCATTTTTCAATGAGAAGGCAAAACTATTCCATGATGGCAGAGTAGATCTACTGAAGAAATTGAAAGATCAGGTCGACAAGAATGCTAAATATATATGGGTGCATGCAGCCTCGTTGGGAGAGTTTGAGCAAGGCCGTCCGATCATTGAGCGTATAAAGAAAGAGCATCCGGAGTACAAGATCATTTTGACTTTCTTCTCTCCTTCCGGATACGAAGTACGAAAGAATTATGATCAGGCAGACATTGTATGCTACATGCCGCTCGACACAATAAGCAATGCGAATAAATTTATCAATATTGTAAACCCAAGCATCGTCATCTTCATTAAATATGAGTTCTGGATGAACTATCTGTTTACATTGAGGAGACGCAGAGTCCCTACATATATAGTATCTGCCATCTTCCGCGAGGAGCAGGCATTCTTCAAATGGTACGGATTCTTCTACAAAAAGGTGTTGAAATGTTTCAACCGTCTATTTGTGCAGGACGCCAATTCCATCACACTACTCCATTCAATCGGCATACACAACGTCACTATAGCAGGAGACACTCGTTTCGACCGAGTATGTGAGATTGTGAAGCAGGCGAAAGAGATTCCGCAAATTGCGGCATTCAAGGGAGACAAGAAGGTATTGATCGCCGGCAGTTCATGGCAGCCCGACGAGGATTTGCTATGCGAGTATTTCAACAACAACGACGGATTCAAGATGATCCTTGCGCCGCACGTCACAAGTGAGGCACACGTGGAGGAGATCTGCGGCAAACTTAACAAGAAATACGCAAGATTCACAAAATCGACAGAAGAAGAGATCAAGGAAGCCGACTGTTTGATTATCGACTGCATAGGAATCCTGACATCAGTATATAAATATGGAGACGTTGGTTACGTGGGCGGAGGATTCGGTGTCGGCATCCATAATATCTTGGAGCCAGCCGTCTACGGAATGCCTATCTTCTTCGGCCCTAATTATAAGAAATTCCGTGAGGCTGTAGACATGGTGAAATCCGGAGCAGCGTTCCCAATCAACAACAAGCAGGAATTGTTCCCATTGCTTAACGAAATGTTCGACGAGAAGCAGAACACATTAAGCAAAACATCGTCTGTGGCGAAGGCATTCGTAAGAGAACATTGTGGAGCCACAGATATTGTAATGAAGGAGATTTTCAAATAATATTGCTTTGTATTGGAACGAAAATTCCCGTAAAATTCAGTTTGGAAGCGGGAACGAAAATTCCCATAAAATTTATCGTAAAATTTTGCATTTGGAAAGGGAACGTAAAATTTCCATAAAATTTGCCGTAATTTTTTGCATTTGGAAAGGGAACGTAAAATTTCCATAAAATTTATCGTAAAATTTTGCATTTGGAAAGGGAACGTAAAATTTCCGTAAAATTTGCCGTAAAATTTTGCATTTGGAAAGGGAACGTAAAATTTCCATAAAATTTATCGCAAAATTATTTGATGATTATCCAAAATTAGGATTGTTAAGGGCGGAACGCCCTAACCCTCTCCTCCAACGCGAGTCCGAAAGGCGAGCGTAAAAAAGAAATATAGTTTGGGCGACATGCATAAAAATGCCATTTAGTATATAGTAACAAAACAAATAAAAGTTTAGTCAATTATGGATTACAAAAAGTACACAGACATTGTTTATAAAATTGTAGGAGCAGCAATGCTGGTTCATTCTGAATTAAGAAGTGGGTTACTTGAATCAGTCTATCAAGAAGCTCTTTCTTTAGAGCTATCTGATAATGGAATCAAGAATGAATTAGAATCCGTTGTACACATTAACTACCGTGGACATATTTTAGAAAAAACATTCCGTATCGATATGATGGTTGGAGATATCATTATTGAATTAAAATCAGTACAAGGAATAAATTCAGACCATAGAGCACAATTGTGCAATTATCTTCGTCTTACCAAGAAGCCATTAGGATTGCGAGAAACATTTATACGGGGAACGTTGGGGGTATAACAAAGACACAAATGAATGTTTTAAGTTAGACGTAAATATGGAAAGGGTCATATAATCTTTAAATAAGCGTAAAATCTTCAATATATCCTTCAAATAAAATTTTACGAATCATTTTACGAAAATTTTACGTTCAAATCACCCTCATGGTTGACCATATGCCGTAGGCATTGGGCTACCGTGGACTATCGGGAGGATATCGGGACATATAACTAAATTTTTCGAATCATTTTACGGAAATTTTACGTTCAATATATTTTTTTTTATTTTTGTCTATAATTTTCAAGCAAACAAAAAGTATATAATATGAATAAGAAATTTTTGGGACTAATCCTAGGTGCCGGTGTGACAGCATTGGCATCATGCGGAGGAGGAAAGGCAGATCAGAAGCCATCTGACGCAACAACAGATTCAACAAGCTCAGACGCAGCAAGTGTAGCAGAATTCACAATTAGCCGTGGTGTCAACCTTGACCACTGGTTGAGCCAGAGAGGCACAGGTGTGGATATCGATCCAAACTACATCACAAAGAAAGATTTTGAGCAGATCAAGAATCTTGGTTTTGATTTCGTACGTGTTCCAATCGAGGAGCAGCTTATGTACAACACCGACCTTACTCGCCGCAAGATCGGTTTCGACCTTCTTGATTCAGCCGTTAAATGGTCTGACGAGACAGGATTGAATATGATCTGCGACCTTCACATCATCCGTTCATTCCACTTCAACAGCGAGAATGGCGAGGCAAACACATTGTTTGAGAAGGAAGAGGCACAGGACAACTACGTAAAGGTTTGGATGGACATCCAGGATTTCTTGAAGAACACTCCAGAGGACAAGGTGGCATACGAGCTTCTTAACGAGGTGACTACTCCAGACCCAGAGAATTGGAACAAGTTGATCGCGAAGGTACACAAGGCAATCCGTGCCAACGAGCCAACAAGAAAGATCATCATCGGTTCTAACCACTGGCAGATTCCTAGCACATTCCCTGATTTGAAGGTGCCAGAGAACGATAAGAACCTAATCTTGAGTTTCCACTACTACAATCCTAACGTAATCACTCACTACAAAGCTCCTTGGGCTTCATTCAAGGATTACACTGGCAAGATACAGTACCCTGGCGATGTGTTGGTAGACAAAGACTTCTTCTCAACTGTTAAAAACGAGGATGAGAGAAAGAACTTGGAGAACATGTGCGGTGTTTGGGATGCAGACAGAATGGAGAAAGAGATCATGATTGCAAAGAACGTTGCAGACTCTCTTGGCTTGCCGCTATTCTGCGGAGAGTTCGGAGTTTTTGGTCCAGTAGCAGAAGACATCAAGATCAAATGGTACGAGGACATCATGAGCGTATTCAGCAAGAACAATATCTCATGCTGCCACTGGG
>JAKSKU010000040.1 GCA_024401565.1 Paludibacteraceae bacterium | reverse complement strand
TCGGAGTGTCAATCGTGTCGAATGCACTTGGCGACGCGTTGAACGGAATCGAGACAAACCACGAGGAGGTGCAGCGTAACACCAACATCGCGAAGGACAACCTAAAGGTATTGTTCCGTGAAATGGTGAAGAAAATGAAGTAAGAGCATTAATTCATAATGCTTAATGCATAATTCATAATGGAGACGCTAGGAATGACGTCTCCATTTTTTTATTTACTCTTTTATCAAAACCTCATAGGCTTCTGTGATGGCGCGGAAACGGGCGACAGCGCTTTCCCTTTCGTCATCACTGCATTTTGCTGGCAATGTGTCGGGATGGCATGTTTTCACAAGCTGACGGTACGCACCCTTGACGTCTGTTAATGTTGCGCCGTTTGACAAGCCTAACACCTCGTATGCTTTATTCAATAAGGTATTTGACACTGGTGAAGGTTCGGATTGTGTTTCTGTTTGCTGCTCTTGTTTTCGACATTCATATCTGTATTCCAGGTTGATGATGTCCCAGTCAAGAATAGAAAGGAATCTGGCTATGTCGTGCAATACATCCAATTCGTTCTGGTCGACGCCGTTAGTCGAGTATGCCACAGCAAAGAAATGGTCGAGCAACTCAAGTTTCTCGTCGTAAAGCATTTTTCCGTTTTTCCTTATTTGGGAGCAGTAGAACTGATATCTTTTCTGTTTTGAATTCAGACTTTTAGAGAATGCTTTCTCTATGTTGGTGATATCATACATATCTAGTTTATGGAAATAGTTTTGCCTAAGATATGCTTTTTGAAGAACTGTTATTTTGTGAATATTTTGCGGATCTACGGAATCTGTTTTCATTGCCGTCTTTACAAGCAAAGCATCCAACTGAATTATATTTAGCACGTTAGATTTGCTATTCTTTAAGTCCATGTCGGTATAATCATATACTTTGTCTCGGAATGCGCTTCTGAGCAGACGGAATACAGCTTTGTCGGTAATGTCGCTTGTGCTGATGCTTAAGAAGTGAGTGCCACCATATTTGATTTTAATGTCGTATGCTGTTTGGTCTTTGTCTACATAGAGTTTACTTCCACTTGATGAGAAGTTCAGGCCAAACTCTTCTCCTATCTCAATTTTATTGATTTCGTCAAAGCGGATCTCACGTGTCCTTTGGCCAAATCTCAATTCTCCCTTATAAACGAGTCTGTCTGGGTAGATTGTAAGTTTTGTATTGATTTTTGATAAACAAAAGAATAAGAGGATCATGCAGAAACAAGCAGAAATCATAGCTATAAGTATGCTTTTCCCATCAAATCCGTAGCTCATCAAAAATTCATGAAGTAGAACTAACACATTGCATAGCAAAATGAATGATATGAAAAGTAATATCCCATAGTCTACCTTGAAAAATCCAAGTATTACCTTCTCTCCATGTGTAGTCCATGCTCCATCCTTATCCAGTTCATGTCTGGAGCTTAAGAAATTTCTTATGTTTTCCTCTATTGTCATACTCTGAGTTTATTAATGCAAATATAGCAAAATTTAAGTTTTGGGGATTAGCTTTGTATACAAATGCTAAGATTGATGAGACTCTTGTTGTTGAGTATAAATAAAATGATTATTTTTGCACCAATTTTAGTTATCGGGTTATGAAAAGAAAAATTTTACTTTTATTTACTATCTTTATTACAGCTATTCTTAACGCTCAAGTAAGAATTACGGAAGTAATGCCTTGCAACCTTTCCTCAGTTATGAATGATGACTACAATTTCACGGGATATGTGGAATTCTACAATGATTCAGATAAGGAGGTTTCTTTGTCGTCGTACATATTGTCTCATTACGAGTTGAAAAAGAGTGGTGAGTATGTGGAGAAATGGTCGTGGAAAATAGACAGGAAATTTAAAGTCAAGCCTAAATCATACAAACTTATGTGGATGGATGAGAAGAACATGGATGGTCATGCTCCATATAAACTTGATCCTGATGGCGGATATCTTACTCTTTATGTCCACTCTTCTGACTTGGTGGAGGAAGATACTGTAGTTGTGCCGGACACAACAGTGATTATGCCGGACACAACAGTGATTATGCCGGATACAACGATGATTATGCCGGACACAACAGTCATTTTGCCGGACACAGTGATGATTATGCCGGACACAACAGTCATTTTGCCGGACACAGTGATGCCAGACACTATCATGCCGGAGCCTTTAACATTGACAGAATCTGATCTGCAGGATTCTATCATCTTGATAGATTCATTCGCGTATGGAAAGATGGATGCACATTACGCGTATGGTAGATGGAAGGACACTGTAGGATATATGATGCCGTCTCCTAAAGCGGACAACACGCATGCGTATCCAGCGTTGACTAAGGCATATCGTTGTACGAAACCTTCAGTCAGCGTCACTCCTGGTATCGCAAAAGATTCTTTTTATGTCAAGCTGACATCTACAACTGAAAATGCACTGATTTATTATACTCTTGACGGAACAGAGCCTAGCGAGGATAATGGATTCCTTTTTGAAGATTCTATTCTAATCAAAAAGAACACAAACATTCGTGCTCGTGCTTATAAGGACTCTCTTTTGGCAAGTAAGCTGATGACAGCGTCTTATTTCTTCACAACAGAAAAGCGCGAAGAATGTGGAGGATTTACTGTTCCTATCGTTTCAGTTACCGTCGATCCTGATTATTTCTACGATGATATGATAGGTATTTGTGTTGTAGGAAAAAATGGAATTCACGGAGAAAAGGACTGCCAATATACTGGCAATTACAACCAGGATTGGAAACGTCCTGTGACGTTTGAGTATATTGTAGACGGCAAACGAGTGCTGTCTCAGGAAGTGGAAGCTGCAGTGGAAGGTGGATGCTCACGAGGAGAAAGCGTCAAATCCATATCGCTAAAAGCCTCTAGCAAGACAGGAGACAAGGATATTGACTATAATTTCTTCAATTCTAAGCCTGATATTGTAAACCAGACACTGCATGTCAGAAATGGCGGTACTGCATATAATCAGGTTCGTTTCCGTGACGGACTTATGCAGACGTTTGCTGTAGGCATGAATATTGATTATCAGGGATATCAGCCTGTAGCTTATTATATTAATGGATCTTATAAGGGATTGATGAATCTTAACGAACGATCTAACGCTGATTATATCAAGGCTAATCATGGATTTAGCGAGGAGGAAATCGACCTTATCACTGTGTCAGACCAGCTTGGCATCAGAGCTTCCAAAGGAGACTTGGATGCGTACAATGAGATGGTTAATTATTTGAAAAACTCCGATCCGGAGGATAGCACATATTACGAAGGTGCTTGCGAACGTATAGATATGGCCGAGTATATCGATTATCAGGTGTTCCAGCAGTTTATTGTCAATATGGATTGGCCAGGCAACAACACTAAGATCTGGAGAGAGAGAAGAGAGGGTGGAAAATTCCGTTGGATATTGTTTGACACCGATTTTGGCTTTGGCTTTTCTCATAGTGTACCAAATTATACATATTCAGATATGTTTAAGTGGTGTACTGGCAGTGGAATTACGTCTTGGGCCAACAACAGATCATGGATGACTGATATATTCGCGTCTCTTAGCAAAAATGCGAAGTTCAGAAAGACGTTTGTTAGCAAGTACAAGGAGCATCTTGAGACAACATTCTCTAGGGAGAATATAGAGACTGTATTTGATAGCATCACTGCAATTGTGTCTGCAGAGTATTGTGTGTCATTCAATAGTTCGGCAGAGAAAGATGTTGCCAGAATGAAAGAATTTGCATTGAGCCGAAACGGAAGCATTCTAAGCCAGATGGATAGCTATCTTGGTGATGTTGAGGGTGTGGAAGTGGATAAAGATATAACAAGTGTATCTTTATTCTACTATTTGCCTCAGCAGTATAAGGCTATGGTTTTGTCTGAGGAAGATATCATTTCTGTTGGCATCTATGATATCTCAGGTAGAAAATTGTCGGAAGAGATGGTTGGCGACACTTATTATGAGTATGACATGTCTAAGTTCGGCAAGGGTATCTACATCATAAATGCTCGCTTTAAGAATGGAACAGTAAGCAAGAAGATTCTTGTTGAAGGTCTGTAAATATGACAATGTCGCATTTTGATAAATGAAAAACGGTCGCTTTTTTCAGAGCGACCGTTTTTGTTAAACTTATATGGCAAACAACACTACATCATTATTGTCGTTGCAGCGTCACCGCGACCTGCTGAAGATGGAATACGAATACGACAGGAAGAGTTTTGACGTACAGTCTTCCCAAGTTTCTATTTCCAAGAAGATTTCCGCCGGCATCTGCCGTTACCCTGTCTCTTTGGGTAAATCCTACTACAACTCACTGAATCAGTTTGTTGTGGAGATCCTTCATGCTCCGTTGGAAGATGAGGAAGACCATTTTGAATATGGTAAGGCTGTGCAATTCTTCAGTGTCTCCTATAATGAGGAGATTCGTGTGGTGAAGACCAACGCACAGGTGAGCTATGCCACGCCTACAATGCTGGTGGTAACGTTGCCAGGAAGGGATGCCCTTGGTGCTTTGGAATCGGTCAACCGTCTTGGTGTGCAGTTGGGTTTCGACGAGAGCAGCTATAAGGCTATGTTTGAGGCTATGGACAGGGTGATGAGCGTGAAGGATGGCAGACTCTATGATCTGCGTGAGATTCTGCTTGGCAACCGTGAACCCAATTTCTTCGATTTCTCACCTATCCGTTTCCCGTGGCTCAACTCGTCGCAGGAGGAGGCAATCAACAAGATTCTCCGTGCCAAGGATGTGGCTATCGTGCATGGTCCTCCGGGCACAGGTAAGACGACAACACTCGTCGAGGCTATTTATGAGACGTTGCGACGCGAGACTCAGGTGATGGTGTGCGCACAGAGCAATATGGCTGTCGACTGGATTTCCGAGCAACTTCAGGATCGTGGCATAAGCGTATTGCGTATTGGCAATCCGTCCCGCGTCGACGATAAGATGCTCGCCTCCACTTACGAGCGTAGGTTTGAGTCTCATCCTATGTACGATACTCTTTGGGGTATGCGTAAGACTGTGCGTGAACTATACCGCACCAACAAGGATAAGGCTCGTGCGGTGAAGGAGAAGGCTGAGGCTTTGGAATACGAGATTCGTGAGAGCCTTTTCTCAGATTCACGTGTGGTGGCATGCACACTCGTCGGAGCAGCCAACCCTATATTATACGGACGAAATTTCCAATCCCTCTTCATCGACGAGGCTGCACAGGCTTTGGAAGCGGCATGTTGGATTCCGATCTCCAAGTCGCACCGAGTGATTTTTGCGGGCGATCATAAACAGTTGCCGCCTACAATCAAATGTTTTGAGGCGGAGAAAGCCGGACTTTCACACACTTTGATGGAGAAATTGGCTGAAACAAAGCCGACGTCGGTTTCTCTATTGAATGTGCAGTACCGTATGCATGAGAGCATTATGAAGTTCTCATCTGACTGGTTCTACGACGGTAAGTTGAAGGCAGCCGACGAGGTCAAGTGTCGTGGCGTATTGGATTTCGACAATCCGTTGGAATGGATCAACACGGAGGAATTGTCGTTTGAGGAGGAGTATGTTTCTCAGTCGGCAGGACGTGTCAACAAAATGGAGGGAGAACTTACCATCGCATTGCTGACTCAGTTCATAGAGAAAATCGGACCGGACAGAGTCAAAGAAGAACGTATTGATTTTGGAATCATCTCGCCATATAAGAATCAGGTTTATTACCTACGTCACCTTATAAAAGAGTCGAAATTCTTAAAACCGTTCAGAAAATTCATCACGGTCAATTCCGTCGACGGGTTCCAGGGCCAGGAGCGCGACGTCGTGATCATCAGCCTTGTTCGCTCGAACGAGAATGGTGAGATCGGATTCTTGAAAGAGTTGCGACGCATGAATGTGGCTATGACGCGAGCAAGAATGAAACTCATGATAATTGGTAATGCGGCAACATTGTCCCACCACGCATTTTATAGAAAATTGTGGGAATGGGTGAAGGAGACTAAAAAAATGGAATGATCTTGAGACATTCCATTTTTTTATTATCTTTGTAATCTGCCCACTGCTCCCAAGGCGTAAAACTGTTGGAACAACGACATAAATAAAAGGTGTCATCAACGCTTTGTGTATTTAGAATTGTTTAATTGTATAGTCATGTCTGTATGAAATCAGAAGAGATTAAGAATTTATTTGAGAAGTTTGAGTCCATCGCTTGTGTTTATGAAGATGTGGAATGTTGGAGTGCACGAGATTTGTGCGTTTTGTTGGGATACGCTAAATGGGAACGTTTTGAAGGAGTAATCCAGAAAGCAAAAGATGCCTGTGTAAATGCAGGGGAAACTGTAGAAGATCATTTTCCCAGCGTTGGGAAAATGATAGAATTGGCAAAAGGTGCTCAGCGTGAAGTTGTAGACTATATGTTGACGCGTTATGCATGTTATCTTATTGCCCAAAATGGAGATCCGAGAAAGTCAGAGATCGCTTTTGCTCAAAATTATTTTGCGGTACAGACTCGTGTGGCAGAAATGGTTGAGAAAAGGCTTCTTGAGTACGAGAGGGTTCAGGCTCGTCATAAACTTGCAGAAACGGAGAAACGTTTGTCTGGCGTTTTATATGAAAGAGGTGTTGATAATAAGGGTTTTGCGGTGATACGTTCAAATGGCGATAAGGCTCTTTTTTCACTAGATACATCATTGTTGAAGCGTAAATTGGGAGTCCCCGTTTCTCGTCCATTAGCTGATTTCCTTTCAACGATAAACATAAAGGCGAAAGACTTTGCGGCGGAAATGACTTCTGTTAATGTTCAACAGAAAGATTTACATGGGGTGTCGCAAATAGGCGGAGAGCATGTGGAAAACAACATGGCGGTTCGACAAATGATGTTAAACCGTGGAATTATTCCTGAAAATCAGCCTGTAGGAGAAGATGTAAAGAGGGTAGAACGAAGGTTGAACTCGGAAGAGAAAAATGTACGGAAAAAGAATTCTTAGCTAAATTCAAACAAGTTTTATTATCTTTGTAATCCGCCCACTGCTCCCAAGGCGTAAAACAATGATATGAGTATGTATAATTTGCGAGACGAAGTAGAATATATGTTTATGTTGATTGGCTCGTTTGCTAATAATAATTAATATAAAACAGAACCTATGATTAAAGTAAGGAATTTTTGGTTGGCACTAGCAATGGGCTGTGCTTTCTCTGTAGGAACAATCTCATGTGATGAAGAGGATGACGAAGATGGTCCAAAGCAAGAGGAGAATAAAACTCCTGAAGAGAGCACTCCATCGATAGATATTTGGAGCAGTGAGGACAGCACAGTCATAGTTAAACTTGAAGATTTGCAAGCTATAGGTCTTACTACAGACACACTTGTGGATTTGGGATTGAGCGTGAAGTGGGCAAACTTCAATGTTGGTGCTTCGAAATGTTATGAGTATGGCAATTATTACCAGTGGGGAGAGACTGATACAACTGACAATTATGTTCCTGAGTCTTGCAGAACATATGCATTGCCGATCAGCGAATTGAAGGAGCAGGGTATTATAGGTGCAGACTCTTTACTAACGGCAAAGTATGACGCTGCCACAGTAAACTGGGGAGCAAAGTATAGAATGCCTTCAAGAATAGAGATAGAGGAACTTATGAATAATACCGAGTCGAAATGGTTGATAATTGAGATGCCAGATAGCAGTAGCGTGTCAGGAAGAATAACAAAGAGCAATAAAAATGGTAAGAGTGTGTTCTTCCCTGTCGCTGGTATTCGTAACTACTCTGAAATCGCTGATGTTGGTCATGGCGGTTACTGTTGGTCTGCTTCTGCTTACGAATATGGCCGTAATGCTTGGCTCTTGCACTTTAATTCTAAGGGATTCTCTTGTTATCACCTCGCTCGTCGCTATGGCAAGTCTGTTCGTCCTGTTTCAGGATTTTAATCGCTGAATAGTACGTTGCCGACACCAGCTGCGCAGGAATCGGTTACCAAACCGTTGGCAAAGTCTTCCGGACTACCTGACATGTGTGGCATGAAGTGGTTTTAACATTGATGCATAGAGAAAAAATTTCTTTGTGCATCTTTTTTATTGTGTGGAGTTTAAAGGTCATTCCTCAATAAAAATGTAGAAATTGCCAAATATTCCTCAAGATTTGTGTGGAGTTTGATGATTATTCGTCAAGATTTATGTAAAAAATCGGAGATATTCCTCAAGAAAAATGTAAATACGACCAATTATTCGTCAAGATTTATCAGAAGATATTTTTTTTGTTAATCTATACTTCCTGCCCATAAATTCGAACATTCATTCAAATAATTTCGAACGAACATTCGTATATTCTAAAAAAATGTTAAATTTGCCGATTGTAAACTTAAAATGAAAATATAAAAAGGGTAAATATATGGCAAAATCATTCAACTCGTATCTTGCTAAGTTCCTTCTTAGTGTCGCTGGTTCGATTCAGAAGAAGAAACTTGTGAAGGCTTCTATGGACTGTAAGAAGTCGCAGGCTGAAACACTTCGAGCAATTTTGACTTATGCTAAGGATACCGTTTACGGAAAGGAGCATAATTTTGCTAAGATTTTGGAGGCTACTACAGATGATGCTTTGTTTGAGGCATACCGTCAGAACGTAAAACCTAACGACTACGAGGATTTCCGTCCTTACGTAGAGAGACATAAGAAAGGTGAGAGTGATATTCTATTCCCTGGCAAACCAAAGATGTACGCCACTACTTCTGGTACTACTTCTGAGCCTAAGTGGATTCCTATCACTAACGAATACTACAGCAACATCTACTCTAAGATGACTAAGGTATGGCTTTACTCATTCATTGAGAACCGTCCTGAGGTATTCAACGGTAAGATCGTTTCTATCGTAGGTAAGGCTATCGAGGGCGAGGCTCCTGATGGCACTCTATATGGATCTGTGTCTGGTGTGACACAGCGTGACTGTCCTGGATTCGTGAAGAAACTTTACACTGCTCCTGCAGACGTCTTCACAATCGCTGACTACAAGGCTCGCTACTATTGCATCATGCGTTTCGGTATCGAGCAGGATGTCACTCTTGTCGTTACTGCAAACCCTTCGACTATCGTTGAGATGCAGAACAACGTTAATGAGTTCTTTGATGAGTACTGCAACGATATCGAGAACGGTACTATCAGCAAGAATATCAATATCTCAGACGAGCTTCGCCAGAAGATGTTGGCTGAGAAGAATATCCAGCCAAATCCAAAGCGTGCGGCTGAGCTTCGCGCTTTGAAGGCTAAATACGGCACAGTGCTTCCTAAGCACTACTGGCCAAACCTACAGATTCTTAACACTTGGAAGTGTGGTAACACTCGTATGTATCTTGACAAGTTTAAGAACTCTTTCCCTGACTGCTGCTTGCACCAGGAGTTCAGCTACTTCTCATCTGAGTGTCGCGCTGGATTGGTTATGCCTGAGACTAAGGATACAAACGGTACCGTCGTCTTCCCTCACATGCACTATTTCGAGTTCGTTGAGGAGCATGATATCGACAGCGAGAACCCTAAGTTCCTTCAGCTTCACGAGCTTGAGTTCGGTAAGAAATATTGTCCATACGTTACTACATGGGCAGGTCTTTACCGTTACACAATGAGTGACCTTCTAGAGGTAGACGGAAAGTTCAACCAGATTCCTACTATCCACATGATCCAGAAGATCAACGGTATCGTGACAATGACAGGTGAGAAACTTCACGAGCGTCAGTTCATCACAGCTGTTGAGGAGGCATCTAAGACAACAGGTAAGAAGCTTAAGTTCTATATCGGATTCGCTGATATGGAGATCTCTGCATACCATTTCTACTATGAGTTTGAGGATCAGAACACAACTCAGGCTGAGGCTGACGAGTTCAACAAACTTGTGGATGAGAACTTGAAGAAGGTCAACATCGAGTACGAGGCTAAGAGAGCGTCCTTCCGTGTGAAGGATCCAATCGCGCACATGCTAGTGGAGAACTCATTCGAGAAGTTCAAGGCACGTTGTATCGACGAGGGTGCAAGAGACGGACAGTTCAAGCTTAACATCCTACTTCAGGATGAGAAACGTCACGCTAAGTTCAAAGACCTTGTAAAGGCTTAATGAAACGTTAACGTTGACGCTGACGAAAAACCAATTGCAATGACATTAGAAAATATCAAAGCAATCATATTTGATGTCGACGGTACGCTCTACACCGGAGGAATAGCAAAACATCTTATCCTTGGTGATATCTGGAGATGCATGTGGGCTTTGAGAGAAAGGCAGACAAGGAAAGCGATGAAGAGTCGCGACTACATGACTGCTGACAATTATTATAATGCCTTCTTCTCAACACTGTCGCAAAAGACAGGAAAAGAAGAGAGCGTGATGAGAGATTGGTATTTCTCGAGGTACATGCCGTTGATGGTCAGACAGATTGGCAAGTATTGTAAGCCACGTCCGCAGATCAACGAAGTGCTGAAAGCATTGAAAGATAAAGGCATCCGACTTCTTGTCTACTCCGACTACACAAAGTCGAAAGAGAAGATTGAGTCGTTGGGAATCGACAGCACAATGTTTGAGAAATTCTATTGCGCTGAAGAGATTGGAGCCTTGAAACCACAGCCTCGACCATTCGCCCAGATCTGTCAGGAAAATGGATTAGAATTGGCGACGACGCTGATGGTTGGAGACAAAGTTGATTCCGACGGTGGAGCATTGGAGGCCGGACTACAGTTCACATGTATTGATGGCAAGAATTGCAAGAATGCCGACAGAAGCAAATACGATATCGTTTCTTGGGATGATTTCGTGAGCATTTGTAAGAAATAGGTTAATTAGATGTAAATGGGGAGACGCGGGGCAACTCGCGTCTCTTTATTTATTTTAGCCTAAAGGGACTTTGGACAGGTGCGGTTTCCCCTTCATGGGGATTAAGGTGGCTTGTTGGTATTCCCTTCAGAGACAGTGGGGCTCGTATTTGTCTATGATTTGACGTTACTTTTGGATAAGAAAGTATAAGTAATCGACAAATTAGTGTATATTTGCAAAAGCAATCAAGTAAATATATGTAAACTATTATGGATAATTTCTCATTTTACAGTCCTACCAAATTCGTTTTTGGAAAGGATACTGAAAACAAGTGCGGAGAGCTAGTAAAGGAATTCGGTGGATCAAAGGTGCTTATTCACTATGGTGGAGGTTCGGTTGTTCGCTCTGGTTTGTTGGATCGTGTCAAGAAGTCGCTTTCAGAGGCTGGTGTGCCATTCTGCGAACTTGGTGGTGTGACTCCAAACCCACGTTCTGGAAAAGTTTATGAAGGTATAGATCTTTGCAGAAAGGAGAATGTGGATTTCATCCTTGCTGTTGGAGGAGGTTCGTCTATCGATTCTGCAAAGGCAATAGCTATGGGCCTTTGCTACGACGGTGATTTCTGGGATTTCTACACAGGCAAGGCACGTCCTAAGAAAGCTGTTCCTGTAGGCACTGTGCTAACTATCGCCGCTGCAGGCAGTGAGGGTTCTGGCGACTCTGTAATCACACATGAGAATGGTAATATCAAGCGTGGAGCGGGTGGTGATTGTCTCCGTCCAAAGTTCTCTGTGCTTAATCCGGGGCTTACTCAGACACTTCCTGCTTATCAGACAGCATGTGGAGCAACAGACATTATGGCTCACGTCTTCGAGAGATATTTCACTAATACAACTGATGTCCAGACAACTGACCGCCTTTGTGAGGCTGTCCTTCTTTCCATGATTGAGGAGACACCTAAAGTAATCAAGGATCCAAACGACTATCAGGCTCGAGCTAACATCATGTGGGCAGGTATGGTGGCTCACAATAATATCGTGGGTGTGGGTAGAGAGCAGGACTGGAATAGCCACGGAATCGAGCACGAGCTATCCGGCCTGTACGACTGTGCTCATGGTGCGGGACTTGCTGTCATCATGCCAGCGTGGATGACATACGTTGTCGACCATAATGTCATGCGTTTCGCGCAGGTGGCATGCAGAGTATGGAACTGCAAAATGGATTTCTCTGACCCTAAAAAGACGGCGCTTGAAGGAATCGCAGCTTTTCGTAGCTTCTTGAAGTCGATCGGCATGCCGACTAATTTCGCAGAACTTGGAGCTAAAGAGAGCGATATCCCTTACCTTGTTAAGACATTCGGACTTGGCGAAACTGGCAAGACAGGAGGTTTTGTCAAGCTTACAAGCAAGGATGTGGAGAACATCTACCGTCTAGCACTATAAGACAACGCGAGACTAAATTTCATAAAATCGATATGATTTTCAATAAAGACGCAATTTTTTGCGTCTTTTTTTTACATTATCCCCTCTGTAAAGTACACTTTAAATGTTTTTTTGTAAATTTGTAGCATGTGCAATTATTAAATAATGCGTTAATTTATAAAGTCTACTATGAGAAGATTGTTAGTTAGTCTTGTGTCATTGTTGGTTACGACGTCAATGCAGGCAGAGTCGCTGATTGGAATCCGTGCGGATAAGAGTGAGGCGGTGTTTGCAATAGACGATGTAATGAGTATTAAGGTGTCTGAAGCAGACATGATGACAGTAAACAAAGTGAATGGAGAGAAATCTTCAAATTTCAGTGTTGTTAAGTTTGGTAAAGATGAAGTTTTAGTAGGAGTTGATGAAACAAAATCAGTCATGGATATCAAGGTGTATCCTAACCCTGTGAAGAAGATCATCTATTTGGTGGGTGCAGACGCGTCTACTTCGATATCAATCGTTGATATCAATGGAAAGACTGTGTTTGATGGAGTAGGTGAGAGCATAGATGTAGAGCATCTTGCTAAAGGAATGTATGTTATTTCAGCGGAAGGAAAAAGAGTCAAATTCATAAAGGAATAAAATCATGAAAAAATACTTTTTGTTTATTGTGGGGGCAATGCTTACATTGTTGGCATTCGCTCAGTCTAAGATAGTTGTTGTGTTGTTTGATGGCACTGAATATGAGTTTTCTGCGGCCGAAATCGATAGTATTAGATATGAAAAAGACGGTCATGTTGTGCCTGTCGTCCCAGACACTGATTTTGTATGTTCTGGCATTCCAGCTGATGAAACAGGACTAGAGTTTGAATTTGGCGGCTGGATAGGCGAGACAAACTGTATGGTTAGTGGTTATACAGGCGATATTGATTCTAGCCTTGTTATTCCGGCTAAGGTATGTCACGAAGGAAAAGAATATGATGTATACGTAATCAGATGGGCCTCGCTTTTTGGTATTGAAAAATTAAGACGTGTTGAGATACCAAGCACCGTCAGATATATCGACACTTCCGCATTCAGAAGATGTCCTAATATTGAGGAGTTTATTGTGTCCCCAGACAACAAGTATTTGCTATCTATAGATGGAGTGGTATACGGAAAAAACCAGTATAATAACGCGGAAACTCTAGTCATCTGCCCTGTCACAATAAATCATCTTGATATTCCGAATACAGTGAAAAGGATAGAAACTTATGCGTTTGAAAACTGTGTAAACCTAAAGAGAGTAGAGATTCCAGATTCAGTCGCTGTTATAGAATGGTACGCATTTGAGGGATGTACAAACCTAGACACAATAGTTCTTTCAAGAAATACAGATGTTTGGGGATCATTCCCTAATAACACTGTGATTGTCTACAGAGATCAGATTGATCCGGTAGTCCCAGATACAGCTCTCTTTGTATGTAATGGAGTTGAAGCTGAATATACAGGATTGTATTTCTCTTATGGAGACTCGACTTGTAGTGTTGTGGATCGCGACACTAACGCTGTTCTTGAATCAAACTTTGTTATTCCAGGTGTGGTTTGTTATAAAGGTAACGAGTATAAGGTTACATCTATCGGATATGAGTCGTTGGGACTTATGGATGTGAAGAGTGTGGTGATTCCAAACACAGTAAGAACAATAGGAAAGACTGCGTTTGTAGCGTGCAAGAATTTGGAGAGTGTAGTAATTCCAAACTCTGTTGAGGTTATTGGAAATGAGGCATTTGAGATGTGCTCTAGCCTAAAGAGAGTTGAGATTCCTAGTTCTGTGGTAGAGATTGGTAGACAGGCATTTTTTGAGTGCACAAGTCTTGATACAGTTGTGATTTCAAAACACACAAAATTTGAAGAAAGCTCATTCCCTAGTAACACTGTGATTGTCTACAGAGATCAGATTGATCCGGTAGTCCCAGATACAGCTCTCTTTGTATGTAATGGAGTTGAAGCTGAATATACAGGATTGTATTTCTCTTATGGAGACTCGACTTGTAGTGTTGTGGATCGCGACACTAACGCTGTTCTTGAATCAAACTTTGTTATTCCAGGTGTGGTTTGTTATAAAGGTAACGAGTATAAGGTTACATCTATCGGATATGAGTCGTTGGGACTTATGGATGTGAAGAGTGTGGTGATTCCAAACACAGTAAGAACAATAGGAAAGACTGCGTTTGTAGCGTGCAAGAATTTGGAGAGTGTAGTAATTCCAAACTCTGTTGAGGTTATTGGAAATGAAGCATTTGAGATGTGCTCTAGCCTAAAGAGAGTTGAGATTCCTAGTTCTGTGGTTGAGATCGGCAGACAGGCATTTTCGGAGTGCACAAGCCTTGATACAGTGGTGATTTCAAAACACACAAAATTTGAAGAAAGCTCATTCCCTAATACAACAGTGATTACTTATAGAGATTAATAATTGCATATTAGGACAACGTGGATTGTCTCTATAGAAATAAAAGAGGGTGTGTCAATACTTACAAAGTTGAGACGCATCCTCTTTTTAGGTAATCTTCTAATTTGATACCGTTTGCAATGCTTTTTTTATTTTTATTTTTTTAATTTTGTTGCTGAA
Organism: Paludibacteraceae bacterium; assembly: GCA_024401565.1. Lineage (GTDB taxonomy): Bacteria > Bacteroidota > Bacteroidia > Bacteroidales > Paludibacteraceae > UBA1723. Next base: position 3,991 of record JAKSKU010000040.1, on the reverse strand, counting down.
TATAATAGTTGGTCCAAAAACACTAAATCTTTAGGGTAATTATATAAGAATTTTATACGTTCGTTGATGGGTTAACAAGGCCAAAACAAATCAGATATGAACCCTTGCAATCTTTATTTTTTGACAACTGCTATATAATCTTATCTTTTTGTTTAACAAGAAATTAGGAATTGTTATAAATAATTTAGAATCGTATGAAAGTTGAGGGTGGAGTAAAAGGAATAGTTTTCTCTTTGGTTTTGTCTCTTATTAAGGGGGTAGGAGCAAAAGCGATAGGTATTATCGTTAAAGGAATTATTTCAGGAGTTTTGATTTCCTTGTTGGTAACGTATGTCGTTTTTTCTTGGGGAGATTTCGACAAATGGAGATTTTTATTTTCGATAGTGTTCTTTATTGCTGTTATTGCAGGTGTTGTTGCTTATAATATCTTGCATAAAGCACCTGAAATCATAGATCCTTCAATCGACAACACGATTGCATCCAATTATGATTACATACAGAGTAAGGTAGGGGTTATTTCAGACAAGGCGGATCCAGAAAAACTATTTAGTTCATCCAAGGAATTCATTTTGAATAAATTTGGCTTTTTGTCTCCATTTTTGTCAGGTGTGACGTATGAAGAGTTCTCAAAATATGCGAATACCGCGGCTAAAATAGGAAGTAATTTTTCAGGTGCTGTAAATAGTTCCTATTCTTATTTGAGTGATTTGGAGAACAGTAAAAATGACCCTAAAGCATATTTGGTCAATTTCCTTTCTCCATTGAAGAAATTGTATAGAATACCTATCGACGGTATAAAAGATAAAATCAAACTGGCTCTTATACTAGTTCCTCTATTGTGTTTGGCAACTCGTATATGGTTGAATTTTGATCTTGTGAAGAGTTGGTTCTAGGCAGATCAACCTCTAAAGGGGATTTGTGGACAGGTGTGTCTTTCCCCATCAGGGGGATTAAGGGGGCTTGTTTCGCATTTTACATTAATTTTCTCTGTTCTTTTTTGCAGTTGACTCAAAAAAATGTATATTTGCATTTGGAATGAGGAGGGGAGCGAATTGTTCTCCTTCATTTTTTTAATACAATGATAGATAAACAAGAACTTACACAAGCGATCAACGAATACATTGACGGAACAAGCCTTTTTATCGTAGAGGTTAAGGTCAGCCCTGCCAATGAGGTTGTTGTAACAATTGATAGTGAAGACTCTATAGACATCGACACTTGCGTCTCGCTTTCTCGTCACATCGAATCAAAGTTCGACCGAGAGCAGGAAGATTATGAGTTGGAAGTCGGCTCTGCAGGTTTGAGTTCTCCATTTGTTGTGCTTCGCCAATACCAGAAGTATGTTGGCAAGGAGGTGGAAGTGCTTTCCAAGGCAGGACAGAAACTAGTGGGTGTGTTGAAGAGCGCAACGGAAGAAGAGTTTACAATCGTCGTTACCGTCAAGGAGAAACCAGAAGGTGCGAAGAGAAAAGTTGACGTTGAGAAAGAGTACTCATTCAAGTATGATGAGGTAAAATATACGAAATATTCAATTAGATTCAAATAATTATGGCTAAGCAGGAAACACTCAGCTTAATAGATTCATTTTCTGAGTTTAAGGAACTTAAGAACATCGACCGCGGCACAATGATTAGTGTCTTGGAGGAGTCCTTTAGAAGTGTTATCACTAAGATGTATGGCACTGATGAGAACTACGACGTGATCATCAATCCAGACAAGGGTGATTTCGAGATATACCACAATAGAGTCGTAGTTGAAGACGGTACTGTTGACGACGAGAACTCACAGGTGGCTTTGGCAGACGTTAAGAAGATAGATTCATCTTATGAGGTCGGCGAGAACTTCTCTGAAAAGGTTGACTTCGCGTCGTTCGGACGTCGTGCTGTGCTAAACTTGCGTCAGACACTAGCGTCTAAGATCCTAGAGCTACAGAAAGATACATTGTTCAACAAGTATAAGGAAAAGGTAGGTAAGATCGTTGTAGGCGAGATCTACCAGACTTGGAAGAAGGAGGTTCTTCTACTTGATGAGGAGAACAACGAGATGATTTTGCCAAAGGCAGAGCAGATCCCTTCCGACAACTATCGCAAGCAGGATACATTGAGAGCTATCGTTGCTAAAGTTGACAACGAGAACAATAATCCAAAGATTATCCTTTCTCGTACATCGCCAATGTTCCTTCAGAGATTGTTCGAGCAGGAGGTTCCAGAAATCGCTGACGGCTTGATCACAATCAAGGGAATCGCACGTATCCCAGGAGAGAGAGCTAAGGTCGCAGTAGAGAGCTACGACGAGAGAATCGATCCAGTAGGAGCATGTGTAGGTATGAAGGGAGCACGTATCCACGGTATCGTAAGAGAGCTTCGTAATGAGAATATCGATGTGATCAACTATACATCAAACGTGTCTCTATATATCCAGAGAGCGTTGAACCCAGCAAGAATCTCATCTATCAGAATCATCGAGGAGGAGAAGAAGGCAGAGGTTTACTTGGATCCACAGGAGGTATCGTTGGCAATCGGTAAGGGTGGTATGAACATCAAGCTTGCAACACAGCTTACAGGTTACCAGATTGAGGTATTCAGAAACTCAGATGGTTACGATGATGGTGATATCTACCTTGACGAGTTCGCAGACGAGATCGATGGATGGGTTATCGAGGAGTTCAAGAAGAACGGATTCGATACAGCTCTTAGCGTATTGAACGTTTCAAGAGATGAACTTCTTCGTCGTATTGATCTAGAGGAAGAGACTATAGATGAGGTGTTGGCAGTTTTGAAGTCTGAGTTTGAGGATTTCGACGCTGACGCTGACAACAATGATGAAAGTAATTCCTAACCGTTAGGTAGGAATGAGTTTCTCTGAAATATAGGATACTTTTGGGTGCGTTCGGATTTAGCACCCAAAGGTATTTTGTTTCGGGAAAAACATTATGGACAAGGTGCAATTTGTGGTTGCTGTTTTTTAATTTTGTGGGAAGGAATAAAAAAGCAGCATACTATGATGAGTTAAGTGTGTTGTTTTTTTAAGTGTGGTAATTAAAATTTTATGTCGAGATTAGGTCAATTAGCTAAAGAATTAAATGTAGGTATCGCAACTGCTACCGAACTACTAAAAAAGAAAGGATTTGCAATCGAAGATGCGAATCCCAACTACAAATTGTCTGATAAAGAAGAAGATATCCTACGTCAGGAATATGACAAGGATAAGTCGTTCAAGTCTGATGCAAAGGCAGAGTTTGACGACATGAAGGACAGAAAAAAGAATAAGAAGGAGAAAGTCGTTGAGATTCCAGGATTTGGAAAGAAAGACGAGGTCGACATCAAGGTGGAGGTTAAGGCACCTCAGCTAAAGGTTGTCGGCAAGATCAATGATGCTCCAAAACCACAAGCCCCAGTTACTGAAACACGACCAGTCTCTTCGACTCCTGTCGCTGAGACTAAACCAAATAATATGTCAGCATCACAAAACGAATCTGAAGATGTATTCAGATTGAATCCTACACAGCAGGTTACAGGACCTAAGGTGTTGGGAACAATCGATTTGTCTTCTATCAACTCTCAGACTAGACCTAAGAAGAAGACTAAGGAAGAGAGAAAGAAAGACCATCAGAAGCAGAACCAGAAAGGCGGCGAGCAGGGCGGCCAGAAAGGTGAGCAGGGTCAGGGCCAGAATGGTCAGAAGAAACAAAGAAATCGTATCCAGGGTAAAGAGAGAGTCGATATCTCTGAATACAAGGAAGGAAAACAGGGTGGCAAGGGCGACCGTCACAATAAAGGTGACAGAAATGAAGGTCGTGAAGCCAACGAAGGAGGAAAGAACAACAAGAAGTTCAACAACAAGCAGAAGAATCAGAAGCAGGAGGTTTCTGAAGAAGATGTACAGAAGCAGATCAAAGATACTCTTGCTCGCTTGACTTCTAATAAGGCTCAGAACAAGAGTGGTGCTAAGCACCGTCATGATAAACGTGAGTCTATCCGTCAGCGTGCTG
>JAKSKU010000004.1 GCA_024401565.1 Paludibacteraceae bacterium | reverse complement strand
GTAGCACACCGGTTTTTGGTACCGTTTGACTAGGTTCGAGTCCTAGTAGGACAACAAAATTGTTTAAAGACTTGTAAACTATGGGTTTGCAAGCTTTTTTGTTTTTGCTGAATCCATATTTGAATTTTCCATGTTTGTTTTTGCTGAATGATTCTCTTGCTATCTGTTTTTGTGAAGGGATTGGACGTGCCTGATTGACCGTTCTTTTTTTGATGTTGCCGCTATCGCCGAGATTGAGTCTCACATATAAAACATATAAAACATAGAATATCGTGGTTGGGGGCTAACCATTCATCCAACGCGAGTCCGTATAAATGGTTTGATAGGCATGACACATGATGTGAGATAAGGTTGTACTTATAAACAAAAAAAGAGGCACTTTGAATGGTGCCTCTCAAAAACCGCCATTCCGTATTTCCCCTGTAATTTTTGCTGTTACAGGCGGTTTTTCAGCATTATGACTAAACAACAATAGAACTATTATTCATAGCTATTGTCGAGAAGACATAAGCCAGATAATTGCAATTTAATTATTAAAAAGATAGTTGATTTTGACCAAACAACATCTTCAATATTTCGCACTTTTTGTTTCGCTCTATTATTATTTTTAAATCGAATGCAAAAGTATATAATTTTCATCTAAAATCAAAACGTTATGAAAGAAAAAAAATAAAGTAATTTGTTTTTTAATGAATTTTAATGTGTTGTGTTGGCAGATGATTTGATTGGGAAAATACACGGCACATATAATGAATATTCAAACACAAGACCTTTTTCACAAATCATTTGCAAATATTTCTGTTTCACATTAATTTTGTGAAAATTGACAAAGAACATTATGAATAACCGAAAAATGACTCCGTGGGCTTGGATCCCCACTCTTTATATGGCTGAAGGTGCTCCCTATTTCGCAGTGAACACTCTTGCCATGCTTTTCCTTTCTGAAATGGGTTTGAGTAATGCCGACGTGGCACTCTACACATCATGGATGTATCTTCCATGGGTGATCAAACCGTTCTGGAGTCCGATACTTGATCTGTTTGGAAGTAAGAAGATGTGGGTTGTGGTGATGCAGTTCTTCGTGGCGATTGCTCTTGCCGGCGTCGCTTTCACAGCTCCACTTGATTTCTGGCTCAACGCATCACTTGCTTTCTTCTGGCTTTGCGCGTTTGCTTCTGCCACTCATGATATCGCTGCTGACGGTTTGTATATCCTGGCTCTGGACACTAACCAGCAGTCGTTCTTCGTGGGAATCAGAAACACTTTCTATCGAATCAGCACGGTGTTATGCCAGTGGGGATGCTTGGTGTTGGCTGGACAATTGTTTGAAAAGAATTCCGTCGACGGAATGGATATTATTCCAGCCCATGCGAGTGCGTGGAGCACCGTCTTCTTTATTATGGCTGCTGCATTCCTTTTCCTTTCTGTTTATCATTTTGCAATGTTGCCGAAGGAGAAGAACGCTAATGAAGACGTGGAGAAAATGATGTCGGATGCGCAAGATTCGGTTGCACCAGTTGGCATTTTCACGTCGCTAAAGAATAATTTCCAATCTTTTTTCGCAAAATTCAGCGGAGTTGAGTTGCTTCTTGCCTTGCTTTTCATCTTCACTTATCGTCTTGGTGAGGCTCAGCTTGGCAAGATAGCACAGCTATTTTTGAAAGACACGTTGGAAAATGGCGGCCTTGGATTGACTTTGACTGATGTAGGCAATATCTATGGTCTTGTTGGAGTTGTTGCATTGATGACGGGAGGTGTGCTTGGTGGAATTGCTGTGTCGAAATATGGTTTGAAGAAGATGTTGTTCCCTATGATGCTGTTTATGAATGTGCCGAATATCGTCTATATTTTCCTTAGTGCGACGCAGGCTACATCCCTTCCTATTATTTATGTGATGGTGGCGATTGAACAGTTTGGATACGGATTCGGATTCACAGCCTTCACTCTTTATCTTGTCTATATCTCACAGGGCAAATATTCCACTACTCACTATGCCATCTGCACTGGTCTGATGGCTCTTGGAATGATGATTCCGGGAATGATCGCTGGATTTATGCAGGAAATGTTGGGATACACAAACTTCTTCGTTTGGGTATGTGTCTGTACTATACCTCCGTTCTTTATCGCTCCTTTGCTTAAGATAGACAAGGAATTTGGAGTCAAATAAAACCTATTTTATTATTTTTGCATTTTGGAATACAAACTTTAAAACATAAAATAATGAGGCTAACAGGAAGAAGAACATCCAGCAATGTGGATGACAGACGTGGAGTAAGTGGAAAAGCAGTCGGTGGCGGTAGTCTTTTGGTCGCTGCTGTTGTAGGTATTTTCACATACCTTCAGACAGGAAGTGTGGCATCTGGTCTACAGGCTGGATTCCAGAATTATTCAAGCCAGCCAAAGGTGGAGACAGGAAGTGGCTACAAGCCAACTAAGGCAGACGAGGAGAAATATCAGTTTGCTGCACAGATCCTTGCTGGTACAGAGGATGTTTGGACAGAGGTGTTCAAGAATTCTGGCATGACATACAAAGCACCTAAGATGGTGGTGTTCCGTAATTCAGTATCATCAGCATGTGGAAATGCGACTTCACAGTCTGGCCCGTTCTATTGCTCAGGAGACCAGGCCGTATATATCGACCTTGATTTCTTCGATCAGTTGGAGACAAACTATGGTGCTAAGGGAGACTTTGCAAAAGCATACGTTATCGCTCACGAGGTAGGCCACCACGTGCAGTATCTTCTTGGCACATTGCAGAAGGTGTCGCAGCAGCAGGCAAGAATGTCGCAGGCAGAGAGCAACGCTTTGAATGTGCGTCTTGAGCTACAGGCCGACTTTTTCGCAGGAGTATGGGCACACCACGATAATGCCAAGTACAACTCTATGGAGGCAGGTGATATCGAGGAAGGTTTGAATGCAGCAACAAAGATTGGCGACGACTATCTACAGCAGCAGGCTTACGGACGTACACAGCCGGAGACTTTCAACCATGGTACTTCAGCTCAGCGTTCACGTTGGTTGAAAAAGGGTTATGAGACAGGTGATCCAGGCAAGACAGCATCATCTATTTTTGAGTTGCCAGCAGCACAGCTATAAAATCTTGAATTACAAATGCTAAATGCATAATGAAAGCGGAAGAGTCGATGATTCTTCCGCTTTTTTTGTCTCAAAAAACAAAAAAGCCAACAGTTTTCACTGCTGGCTGTTGTTTCTCATCACATTGATCAGAATGGCGGATTAGTTGGCGCAGGAGTCTCATCCTTTGTTCTGTTGCCAGACATACCCTCGATGCTCAACACAACTATCTCAGTAGTGTAGCGAGTGACACCGGCAGAATCGACCCAGCTTCTCGTAGACAACTTGCCTTCGATGAACACCTTGTTGCCGCATTTGACATACTGTTCAATGAATTTTGCACTGTGCCCCCAAGCGACTACCCTGTGCCACTCCGTTTGTGGCTGAACCACCGTGCCGTCTGGCGCTGTGAACCCTCTGTCTGTGGTTGCTACCGACAATGTAGCCATGACCTTACCTTGATCCAAATACTTTACTTCCGGATCCTTTCCAACATTTCCCAATAAATAAACCTTGTTCATTTTTTGAATCTTTTTTTGACTGTTGATTAAACATTAAACATTCAATTATCGAGTGCAAATATATAATTATATTTTCAAAATATGTATCTTTGCACGGAATAATGTCTATGTTGAACTAAAATATTTATTTTGGACTTTTCGATACTTTTTGATAGTTCTGCCGATTCCGTCCCCTTGCCGGAATGGTGGGTGTATAGTTTCGCAGCAGTTATATGGATGCTTGCGTCATTGGCTATTTTTGTATTCTCATATTGTGAATACTTCTTTTTTTCGCTATCTAGTTCCGACAAAGAAAAGATAACACAGAACCATTCCTCTGGATATTCAGGACTGAAATATTTGATTAACAACGAGAGACACACGCTTGCCACAATTGTTTTAGGCTACTGGATCTCTGTGCTTGTGATCATAGCGGTAACGATAGCCGCCAACAAATGGCTCGCTTATTGTGAACTGGTTGCCGGATACGATGTATGGGTGACTCTTCTGCTAATTTTTATCGCATTTGTTTGGATTCTGTTATGCGCAGATATACTACCCAACATAACCAGCAGAAAAGACAAGATCGCATACCTCTATTATATGTCGAAACCGGTACGATTGACTGCGTTAGTCCTATATCCGTTTGCGGCATTGTTCAGGCGGACAAAATTTATAGAATGTCGTTTGGGAGTGAAGCGTCAGAAAAACATTTCTCTTGATGAATTGTCTCAGACTTTGAATTCCGATTCAATGAAAGGCAACGAGGAGAAAGACATTCTTGAAAGTATCGTGACATTCGGAAGCATATCAGTAAGTGAGATCCTTCGTCCAAGAGTAGACGTTGTATATGTAAACTATAGCGACAAATATACAGATGTGCTTAAAGTGATTCGCGACAATGAATATTCACGAATGCCTGTATACGACGGTACTGTCGACAATGTGAAGGGCATCCTGTACGTAAAGGATTTCTTGAACTATCTCGACCGTGAAGACGACTTTAATTGGCAACACCTTATCCGTGCTCCGTTTTTTGTGCCAGAATCAAAGAAAATCGACGATCTGCTTCGCGAGTTTCAGGTGAAAAGGATGCACATGGCGATTGTGGTAGATGAGTTCGGTGGCACATCAGGCATCGTGACTATGGAGGACATTCTCGAGGTCATCTTCGGTGATATCAACGATGAGCACGACGTCGAGCAAAAGATGTATACAGAGCTAGACAAACGCAACTATCTTCTTGAGGGAAAGATGCCTTTGTCTGATTTTTATAAGATTGAGAAGATAGACGCAGAAGTGTTTGAAGCATTGGATGTTGATGCCGACACCGTTGCCGGATTGATATTATCGTTGAAGGGAGACATTCCGTCGCTCGGAGACGAGATTGTTCACGAAGGATACATATTTAAAATAGTATCTGTGGATAAAAGGAGAATTAAAAAGATAAAATTACGTTTGCCAGATGAAAAAAAGTAGACTACTGGTGATTTCCATAATGGCAGCAATCTTTGCCGTCATCACAAGCTGTTCGAACGATGTGCCTCGTCCGCGCGGCTATTTCCGCATTTCATTGCCTGAAAAAGAGTATGAGACGTTTGCCAATGACTCATTCCCATATAAATTCGACTATGCCAATGTGGCGAACATTGAGAGAAGAGGCACTAAAGACGAGCCATATTGGGTAGACGTCGTTTATCCACGTCTGAATGCCAAAATCTACTGCAGCTACAAACAAGTAAACAATAATTTCCGTGAGGTCAACGAAGACGCTCGCTCTTTTGTCTATAAACATACTATTAAAGCCGACGATATCACAGAGCAGCCATATCTGGATGATTCAGCAAAGGTATACGCTTTATTGTACGAGTTGAAAGGCAACACAGCCTCAGCCATACAGTTTGTGGCAACAGACAGTGTGAAGCATTTTTTCCGTGGAGCGTTGTATTTCAACAACACACCCAACCAGGATTCTGTGGCACCAGTGAGGGAGTATATCAGAGAAGATATCATCCGATTGCTGGAAAGCTTGCGATGGAAATAGACTGGCTAAGGGTGAAAAATTAATTGACATAGAATATCATTTCACCCTACCTTTTACTACATTTGTAACAACAAGTGTATAGATTATGAAAACAAGGCAAGAATACATAAAAATATTGTCAGAACACATCACTGAACTTGCAGAAAAATTCGGAGTTCGTTCACTGATTCTATTTGGATCTGTGGCAAGAAACGAGCACCATGAGGGAAGCGATGTCGATGTTTTTGTAGATATGCCACCAAAATTTTTTCAAGCGTGTGCTGCCGCAGACTATTTGGAAGAAATTCTAGGATGCAAAGTTGATCTTGTAAGAGACAGCAAAAACATCAGTGATTTCTTTCGCAAACAAGTAATGTCCGATGGAATTCAAATCTTCCCAGCAGCGTGAAATCACACTGCACACTTTACAACAAATAAAGCAAGCTATTCTTGATCTACAAGAATGGAATAAAGATGTTGAAAATCAAGATGATCTTCAACATTCACCAGGAGGCATGCAAAAACTTGCGGGGAACTGTATGCTAATTCAAGCTATAGGAGAAGGTTTCAAACAAATTGATAAAAGAACTGAAGGACAACTTCTCCCAATGAGGCCGGAGATTCCGTGGAAATTGGTGATGGGTATGAGAGATCGTATATCTCATGGTTATTTTGAACTTGACGTGGAATATATTGATGACATTATAAAAAATGAATTAGATCCTTTATTGAACGCGGTCAATGATTTAATCAAAATTGCAAGTCAAAATAAGTAATGATAAAAAAATAAATCCCATTTAAGGGAAACAAAAGGTCAATATGAGCATCAAAAACATACATAAATATATTATTGCGATTGTGGCAGTTGCCGCAGTCGCCTTCTGCGTTTTCTCGGACAAACTATTCTTCAGATTGGATTTGACTCAGGAGAAACGTTACAGTATTTCCGACAACACTAAGAACATGTTGAAGAACGCTGACGGCGATATCTCCGTCACTGTCTATCTTGATGGCGACTTGAATGCGGGATTCTTGCGTCTGCGTAAGGCGACAAAGGAGATGCTGGACGAGTTTAAGGTTTACTCTGGTGGAAGTTTGACATATAAGTTTGTCAATCCGTCGGAGGCAGAGAACACCAAGGTTCGCGACAAAAAATACGAAGAGCTGGAAAAACGTGGTTTACGACGCATTCCCGTCTACGATAAGGATGCGGAAGGAAACCCTACCATGAAAGTTGTGTTCCCATGGGCAGAGATCACATTCAAAAGTCCAGCGGGAAAGAAGACTACTAGACCAGTTTGTCTACTTAAGAATATTCAGGGAAAGAGTGGAGAGGAGAATTTAAATTTATCAGAGCAAAGTCTTGAATATGAGTTGACAAACGTGCTTCGTCTGCTTGTCGACAAACGAAACACGAGAGTGGCGTTTTTGGAGGGACATGGAGAGTGGCCAGAACAATTTGTATACGATTTCACAAAGACATTAAGTCAATACTACAGCATCGATTTCGGAGCCATCGATAATCGTGATGATGTGCTTAACAACTATGCGGCTGTGATTGTGGCAGGTCCGACATCGGCACTTCCAGAGAAAGACAAGTATGTGCTAGACCAGTATATAATGAATGGAGGAAAGGTGTTGTGGCTTGTCGACGCGGTGAAAATCTCGTTGGACAGCCTCAGCAAAGAGTCGCAGACAATCGGTGTGGTAAACACTCTTAATCTTGACGACCAACTTTTCCGCTACGGTGTGCGCATCAACCCTGTTTTGCTTCAAGATGTGCAGTGTGCCATGATCCCGGTGAACATGGCAAGAGAGGGAGACCAGCCTGACTTCAAACCAGCGCCATGGTATTATTCACCGTTGTTGATCACAAATCCATATCACACCATTTCAAAAAACGTCACACCTGTCAAGACAGAGTTTGTGAGCTCAATGGATTTCGTCGGCGACACCACAAAAATCAGCAAAACACCATTGCTATTGACATCGACAAGCACTCATGTGCAAACAATTCCGTCTATCGTGAGCATGGATGTCATTAACATTGAAAAGACAGGCTATTATTTCAATATTCGCAACATGATGACCGCTGCCTTGCTGGAAGGAGAATTCACTTCAATCTATAAAAACCGTATGGCACCGGAGGGAATCAAAGCGACATCACCAATAAAGACAGAGAGCCAGCCTACCAAGATGATCGTAGTGGCAGACGCAGATGTCATCCGCAACGACGTGCAAGGATTCGGAGCCAACGCACAGGTTTTGCCGCTTGGCTACGACCAGTACATGAACCAGCAGTTTGGCAACAGTGATTTCTTGCTCAACTGCGTCAACTACCTGACAGATGATGACGGATGGATGCAGCTAAGAAACAGAGAGGTGAAACTACGTCTGCTTAATAAATCAGCGTCGATTGGACAACGCCAGTTCTGGCAGATCCTCAATGTGCTATTACCCGTGCTATTGCTTGGAATCTTCGCAGGAGTATATTTGTTTGTGAGAAAGAGGAAGTACAGTTAAGCCCCTCCAACTCCCCTAAAGGGGAGAATTAGGTCACTACCAAATTTAAAGGGTAGAATTTAATTTGATTCAATTTCCAACATAGTTTAATTCATCGTACCTGTGCAAGTCCCCTTTAGGGGATTTAGGGGCTGAAATATGCATTATGCATTATGATTTATAAATTAGTTTTGGTAACTTTGCAAAAAATTATTTCAGATGGTAAGAGTTGGAATCATAGGTGGTGCAGGTTACACCGCAGGTGAGTTGCTAAGAATCCTAGTCAACCACCCACAAGTAGAGATCAAGTTTGTAAACAGCACAAGTAATGCTGGCAACTATTTATATGAGGTTCACGAAGGTTTGTTCGGTGAGACAGAGATGAAGTTCACAGACGAATTGCCGTTTGATTCTATCGACGCAATGTTCATCTGCTCAGGTCACGGCGACAGCAAGAAATTCTTGGAGAGCCACGACGTGCCAGCAAGCGTAAAGATCATCGACCTTTCACAGGACTACAGAGACGAGAGCAACGGTTTCGTATACGGTTTGCCAGAGGTTAACCGTGAGAGAATCCGTAAGGCTACAAAGCTTGCCAACCCTGGTTGTTTCGCAACAGCCATCCAGATCGGACTTCTTCCACTTGCAGCAGCAGGATTGTTGAAGAGCGAGGTTCACACTAACGGAATCACAGGTTCAACAGGTGCAGGTGTTAAGCCAGGTGCAACATCACACTTCAGCTGGAGGAACAACAACATCTCTATCTACAAAGCATTCAAGCACCAGCATCTTATCGAGATCGGTATGACAATGAGAAATCTTCAGCCATCATTCGATAAGGATATCAACTTCCTTCCTGTACGTGGCGACTTCGCTCGTGGAATCTACGTAAGCCAGTACACAGAGTGCGACCTTGACGAAGAGGCTGCAATCAAGCTTTACAAGGATTTCTACAAGGATTCAGCATTCACATTCGTAATGGATGCAAACCCAGATTTGAAGCAGGTTGTAAACACAAACAAGGGAATCGTTCACGTTGAGAAGCACGGCAACAAGCTACTTATCATCTCTATGATCGACAACCTATTGAAGGGAGCGTCAGGTCAGGCTGTCCAGAACTTCAACTTGATGTTCGGTCTTGACGAGAAGATGGGATTGAACTTGAAGTCAGTCGCATTCTAAATAATAACAAAAGTCTCAGACTGTTAAAATTGAGGATTGCAAAGGGCGGAACGCCCTTGTCCTCCCTTCTCGCGAGCCCGTAGGGCGAGCGATAAACACAGAGACCCAGAGTTCTCAAAGAAAGCCAAAGGCTTTGATGAGAGTAATTAAGAACAATAATTCATACATTATATAATGAATCTATTCGACGTATATCCTCTTTTAGATGTCAACATCGTAAAAGGAAAAGGATGCAAGGTTTGGGATGAGAAAGGTCAGGAGTACCTTGATCTATATGGTGGTCACGCAGTAATCTCTGTTGGTCACGCGCATCCTGATTATGTAAAAGCGATCAGCGACCAGGTTGCTACACTTGGTTTCTATTCTAATTCAGTAATCAATAAGCTTCAGCAGGAGTTGGCAGCAAAGCTTGGAAAGGCTTGCGGCTACGAGGATTACTCACTATTCCTAATCAATTCAGGAGCTGAGGCTAACGAGAACGCATTGAAGCTTGCGTCGTTCACTAACGGCAGAAAACGCGTCTTGACTTTGGAGAAGGCTTTCCACGGCCGTACATCACTTGCTGTTGAGGCAACAAACAATCCAAAGATCATCGCACCTATCAACGCTAACAACCACGTCACTTACCTTCCAATCAACGACCTTGAGGCTTGGGAGAAGGAGATCTCTAAGGGCGACGTGTGTGCAGTGCTAATCGAGTGCATTCAGGGAGTCGGTGGTATCCGTATGGTCACTAAGGAGTTCTTGAGTGGCCTACGTGAACTTTGCGACAAATATGAGACAGTGCTAATCTGCGACGAGATCCAGTGTGGATACGGACGTAGCGGTAAGTTCTTCGCTCATCAGCACCTTGGCGTTAAGCCAGATATGATCACAGTGGCTAAGGGTATCGCTAACGGATTCCCAATGGCTGGAGTGTTGATCTCACCTAAGTTCAAGCCAGTTTACGGACAGCTTGGCACAACATTCGGTGGCAACCACCTTGGATGTGCGGCTGCTATCAGCGTGCTAAACATCATGGAGAAGGAAAACTTGGTAGCCAACGCAGCAGAGGTCGGCAAATACTTGATGGATCAGTTGAAGGCAATCAATTCGTCAAAGATTGTAGAGGTTCGTGGAGAAGGTTTGATGATCGGAATCGAGTTGAGCGAGCCATACAAAGAGATCCGTACAAAACTTGTGTTCGAGCAGCACGTCTTCACAGGATGCAGCGGCACAAATGTATTGCGTCTACTTCCACCTTTGTGCTTGACTAAGGCAGACGCAGACGAGTTCATCAAGCGTTTCAAGGCAGTGTTAAACTAAGAAAAATAGATAAAAACATATATGGCAAAAGAATTGACTCCACGTGCTGAGAACTACTCACAGTGGTACAATGATTTGGTAGTAAAGGCAGACCTAGCAGAGCAGTCGCCTGTAAGAGGATGTATGGTGATCAAACCTTATGGTTACGCCATCTGGGAGAAGATGCAGCACGAGCTTGACACTCGTTTCAAGGAGACAGGTCACGTTAACGCATATTTTCCACTTCTAATCCCAAAATCTTTCCTTTCAAGAGAGGCAGAGCACGTAGAGGGATTTGCTAAGGAGTGTGCAGTCGTAACACACTACCGTTTGAAGACAAACGAGACTGGTGACGGCGTAGTTGTCGATCCAGAGGCAAAACTTGAGGAGGAGCTAATCGTTCGTCCAACATCAGAGACAATCATTTGGAACACATATAAAGGTTGGATCCACAGTTACCGTGACCTACCTATCCTTTGCAACCAGTGGGCAAACGTGATGCGTTGGGAGATGCGTACACGTCCATTCTTGCGTACAGCAGAGTTCTTGTGGCAGGAGGGACACACAGCTCACGAGACACGTGAGGAGGCAGAGGCAGAGGCACAGAAGATGCTTCACGTCTACGGTGATTTCGCAGAGAACGTGATGGCAGTTCCAGTCATCAAGGGAGTAAAGAGTGAGACAGAGCGTTTCGCAGGTGCTGTCGACACATATACAATCGAGGCATTGATGCAGGACGGTAAGGCACTTCAGAGTGGTACATCACACTTCTTGGGACAGAACTTTGCAAAGGCATTCGACGCACAGTTCCAGAACCGTGAGGGCGGAATGGACTACGTATGGGCAACATCATGGGGAGTTTCCACTCGTTTGATGGGAGCATTGATCATGACACACTCAGACGACAACGGACTTGTTCTACCTCCAAAGTTGGCTCCAATCCAGGTGGTTATCGTGCCAATCTTCAAGGGTGATGATCAAAAGAACGCCATCGCAGAGAAGCTTGATCCAATCATGAAGGAGTTGAAGTCAAAGGGCATCTCAGTTAAGTACGACGACGATTCACAGAAGCGTCCAGGATTCAAGTTCGCAGAGTACGAGTTGAAGGGTATTCCAGTGAGACTATGTATGGGAGCAAGAGACTTGGAGAACGGCACTATCGAGGTAGCGCGTCGTGACAACTTGACAAAGGAGAGCATCAACTTGACAGATACAGTTGCATACGTGGAGAACCTACTTGCTGACATCCAGACAAACATGTTGAAGAAGGCAATGGATTTCCGCAACGCAAGCATCAAGAGTGTTGACACATACGAGGAGTTCAAGACAGAGATCGAGAAGGGTGGATTCATCCTTGCGCACTGGGATGGTACAGCTGAGACAGAGGCACTTATCAAGGAAGAGACAAAGGCTACAATCCGTTGCGTGCCATTCGATTCATACATTCCAGGCGACAAGGAGCCAGGCAAGTGTATGGTTACTGGTAAGCCAAGTAAGTGCAGAGTATTGTTCGCTCGCTCTTATTAATGCATAATTCATAATGCACAATTCATAATTAGGCTTGGAGAAATCTCCAAGCCTTTTTTTGCTGCCTGGAAGGCTGTACCGAGCGAAGCGAGAGTAACCCGGGACGAAGTCTCGGCAATATGATCTGCCATTGAACTCTGCCTGGAAGGCAGTACCAGATCAATCTTCTAAAAATTTGTCAGTTTTTGGATCTAATCCAAATTCAATTAATAAACTTTCGTATTCTTCTCGAAAATCAAAAGTTTTATGATGCTCTTTTTGATTGCGGATATAGTTTATTACATTAGGTCTGTCTTTTACTGCATACGTAAAAGCTGCATATCCATTACCCCACGAATCGAAAAAAGGGAACATTTCTTTATGTTCTTTCATCCATGAGGAAGTCGATTGTTTTAAAGCTTTCATGAAATCACTTAGAGCTATCGTTGGATGTATCTCTATACACATATGCACATGATCTTGCATTGCGTTAACACGATAGAGTGTACATTTTTTTTCTTTGCAAATTCCAAAGATATATGCAAATAGATCTCTTTCGTGTGCTTCATTGATTGATCGTTTGCTGCACTTAGTGCGCCATACTATATGATATGTTAAACAAATATGACTCATAACTTTGTACCGTTTATTTTATTTGTGTTGCCTTCCAGGCAAATAGTTGGATTACATTTTAAGCCCGAGACGGTGTCCCGGGTTACTCTCGCTTCGCTCAGTTGAGCCTTCCAGGCTATTATCCGCAACTCTGTACTGTTCCATAAATATAAATTCAATCTAAACTCTCAATTTGTCTTGTTTCCTCGTTTACTCTTGCATTTTTAATATCTAACATAACCTCTTCGACGCTTTTCCCATCATTTTCCCATGCTCCGGTCAATTCAGAAAAAGCATTCTCTTTAGACTTACCTTTATTTCTTAAAAGATTTTTAATGTAATTCAAGACCTCATTTAATGCTGTTTCATCATTTCCCAGCAATTCTGTCTACATCCTGATATTACGTTTTAATTCCAATGTCGTCATAAGCAATTTTTTTTGTACTTTGCAAAGATAACAAATTCCAAATTAAATCCTTATTCCGAATTTCTAAATTCTAATTTATTTTGTTATTTTTGTAACGTTTGTGTTTGATGGTGATTTACACCAATTTAATACATACAGAGACGCGGATTTCCACGTCTACAAATATTAGGCGAAAGAAAACAAAATAAAACAACAAGACATAATTCATTTATGAAGAAAATTTATTTGTCACTTTTATGCGGTTTGATGCTTGGCACATCATGCACAAAGACCGCTGACAAGGGTTCTGCAGCGTTGACTGCATGCAACGGACCAATCGCTAAAGACACCACTTGGAAGACATTGACACTCCGTGAGAAGATCGGACAGACAATGCAGATCATAGCTAAGCCATTGGATCAGGCGGCTATGGGTGGAGGATCACTCAAAGGATTCATGGAGAAATACCCTGTCGGCAGTATCTTTATCGCAGACTGGTATATCAAAGAGAATTATAAGCCTAAAGATCCATTGACTGTATTGCCAGAGATCTTGAAGGAGTACAATGACAATTCAAAGTATCCTTTGCTAGTAAGCGAGGATTTCGAGAGAGGAATCGGAGAAACATATTCTAAATATACACACCTTCCTGTCGGCATGTCGCTTGGTGCTGCCAACGACACAGCTCTTGCTTACGATTCAGAGCAGGCTATCGCTATGGAGGCTCGTGAGATGGGATTCAACTGGTTGCTACACCCAGTGTCTGACCTTAACATGAACCCAATTCAGGAGTTGGTGGTTGAGCGTTCTGTTTCTGACGACGTGAATAAAGCTCTACCAATCTTGAAGAGCCAGATGCACGGTCTTCACTCAAAGGGCGTTATCTCAACAATCAAGCATTTCCCTGGCGACGGTGTGACAATGCGTAACCAGCATATCGTCACTACTGCAAACTCGCTATCAAAGGAGGATTGGGACAACTCATTCGGCAAATTGTTTAAGGGATTGATCGACGGTGGAGCTGCATCAATCATGGTCGGACACATCCAGTTGCCTGCTTACCAGACTCAGAAGATCAACGGTCAGTTGCCACCTGCAACCCTTTCTAAGGAGCTTATGGTAGACATGCTAAAGAATAAGTTCAACTACAGAGGAGTTATCATTACAGATGCTCTTAACATGGGTGGTTGCGCTGGTTACTATAAGAATGAGCTTGAGGTTTCTGTTCAGTGTTTTGTGGCTGGTGCCGACGTTGTGCTATGGCCAGATGTAGCATATATGGATACAGTTGAGGCAAGAATCCTACGTGGAGAGATTCCAATGTCTCGTTTGGACGACGCTGTAGAGCGTGTATGGGCTATGCGTGAGCGTTTTGGCTACAACACTAAAGAGAATCAGCAGATTGCTACTCCAATGACAGACGCAGACAAAGCATTTGTAAAGAAGACAGGTGCAGCAGTTGCAGACAAGGCTGTCACAATTGTTGAGAATAGCGACAATCTGCTTCCAATCAAGGCAGAGGATGGCAAGAGAATCGCACTTATCGAGGTAGGAGAGCAGATGACAGTTGAGAAATTCGCAGTTACAAAGAGAGAGTTGGAGAGCCGTGGATTCAGCGTAGATATTCTTGACAACCCTCACTTCTACTCATGGGGTTGGAGAATTGACTCTTTGAACTCATACGACAAGATCCTTGTTTGCTTCGAGAACCGTTATTTCCACCCACTTGGAACATGCTTGCTAAAAGACAAAGAGTCGTTTGCAGTATGGACAGCTAACATGTTGGATCCAAAGAAGAGAATCGCTATCTCGTATGCTAACCCATACGCATTGGAGATCTACGAGGGAATCGTTCCAACAAAGATCAACGCATATAGCATCGACACATTCTCTCAGAAATCTGTAGTTAAGATTTTGACAGGAGAGCTTCAGGCTACTGCAGAGTCTCCAGTAAGATTGAACAGAGATGAGTTGAAGTAATATTGTTGAGACGTGGGGACACCACGTCTTAACATATTGAAATAAATAAAGCCAGGCTGCTAATCAATGAGCAGTCTGGCTTTTTTCTTCAACGAATCTTCGAAAGTGTCACACTTATGACATTGTTTTATTACATTTGCGATGTTTGTATCGGACAATGATGTGAACATAAACTTTTACTAACAACTAGTCCTACAAATCAATGAAAAAGATTTATTTAACACTATTATGTGGCGGATTAATGCTTGGCTCATCTTGCAACCGCACAGTAGAAAAAGAACCGGCACCGTCAACTTCCAACAAGGTGTCGATACATTTACACAAAAAGCAGTAGTCAAGCTGTTGACGGGAGAACTAGAGGCAACAGCTGAATCTCCAGTGAAATGGGAGAGCGACATGTTGAAATAAACATCATAGAGCAGATCTCTTACTATTCGCATAAAAACAGGATACACATTTCTCTGTGTGTCCTGTTTTTCTTATCATGATGGCATTTTCCCAAAAAATCACTATTTATCATTCAAAAATCATAGATTTTGAGCAAAATAGCATGATTTTCTTCAAAAAAATCCAGTTTTTTGTTTGCAAGTAGAAAAAAAGCACTACCTTTGCAGTGCAATTGAGGGAGAGACCCGACATTCGCAAAAAAAATATTGTCTTGTGGTGTAATGGTAGCACATCAGTTTCTGGCACTGCTTGTCAGGGTTCGAGTCCTTGCAAGACAACAAAAATTTCAGGTGTAAGTCCTGAACACATAATTAATTGTCCTGTGGTGTAATGGTAGCACATCAGTTTCTGGCACTGCTTGTCAGGGTTCGAGTCCTTGCAGGACAACAAAGAAGACGCTTTAAATAGGCGTCTTTTTTTATTTATAGAGCTAGAGCAAACTCCAAACAAACATAAATGTAAAATGTCTAATTGACAGTCCCCGTCTCTTTTCAAAAGTGTAAGTTGACAATGCTCAGTCGGATATTGGATGTTATAGTTGGCAAAGGCAGATACACCCTCATATTTGCCCCCTCGGCTTCCGCAAATTATACACTTGGAATATTACCAATTGTGATACTATAGAAATCAAATGGCATCTGTGGTGAAAACGCGTTTTTAAACAGAAAAGACGGGGACATGCCCCGTCTCTACAAATCCGAAACCATCACAATGTGTATGCAATTCAGCATTATGAATTATTCCTCAATCTTTCTCTTTTTCAACTGCCAGTAGTAGAACACTAACGATAGGATAGTGTAGAATCCGGCTTGAATGATCAATCCCCAGTGGTAGAACGCTATGTCGTCGATAGTTGCACCCATGGTGTTGGTGCGGACGTAAGCGTGGATACCAAGTGAGGAAGGGAAGAGGTATGAGAAGTATCTCCAGTTGTCTGGAATCTCTGAGATTGGCCAGCTGATACCGGAGATGAATATCAATGGTACGCTTAGGAACACGAACAGCATGATACAATCCTCGCGTCGGTAGACCAATGCCGAGAATAGAATAGAGTACGAGATGCAGGCGATCAAGTAAGGCACTATCCATGCAAGGTATGTGGCGAACGACGACATCTGTGGCAGAACAAAGATCTTGTTGACTACGAGGAAGAAATAGATCGCTTCGACAAGATAAATCACGAAATAGGCAAGCATCTTTCCAAGATAGATGTAGACGGGATTGTGGTAGAGGTCGCCTTTTGGAACGGCAAAACCAAAATTATTCTCTCGTGTGCCTCCCATGTGCATTCCGATTCCCAACATCAGCGACTGCTGGATGATCAGCATCAACACTGCTGGAATCAAGAACGATGAGTAGCCACTCTGTGGATTGTACATTGCGATTGTCTCATAAGTGATTGGCGACGCGGAGATCTGAGCCTCACGGTCGGTAGAACTACCAAGTTTGGCTACCTTGATCTCTTTGTTCATATCCTGAGCCACCAACGAGGCGGTGATCATCAGGTTCTTATAGTACATCATGCTCGCCATATCACAGTAGATTCCCACTGCTGTCTGGCGGCCTTCCGCAAGATCGTCGGAAAATTCGCGTGGAATACGGATTATTCCATACGCATCCATACTTTCAAGATAGGTGCGGGCGTGCTCCATTCCTGTGGCGTGTGAGATAATTTTGATATCTGGCGACGCGTCACAGCGACGTAGAAACTCACGGCTCATGCTGGTCTGTGAATCGTCGACCACCACCACAGGCACCTCTCTCACCACCTCGTTGTCGTAGACGTAGGCGTAGAGCAAAGGGTAGGCAAGTGGTAGGATGATCACGAAGATCACGATACCGAAGTCCGCGAAAATCTCCTTAAACTCATTATAGCATATTTGAAGTATCTTCATCTTAATCTCATTTTATGCTTTGTAATTCACCTCGTTGAATGCTTTCTCGTACACTTTGATGAACAAAAGTGGAAGTGCTAGAATCGCCACAAGAATAGCGAACGATTTCCAAACATTAACGATTGAATAACCGTCGAGCACTTGGTTGACATATATCAGATAGTAGTGGCGTAATGGCAACAGCCACGAGATGGCCTGCATTAGTTTTGGCATCGCCATCACAGGGAATGTGAATCCGCATAGAGATACGGAAAGCACTCCAAGAAGCGACGCCACACTCATCGCCATACGCATTTGTCCTGCCAAGATTCCGAAGATGGCTGCCGAGAATGCTTGCGACGCAAGTGTCGCTAAAAGCTGTATGCCAAGCAGACGGATCATCGAACAAGCTATCGGGAATCCGTTGATCTTATATAGGTAGACATCCATGAATAGGAACATCAGCATGTAAAGTGCCGTCTGTGGCAATAATTTGCCTGTCAACGCAACCACTACATTCTCACCCGCGTCTTTATACCATTTTTTCTGTGTGCCACGCTTCCATTCCAAACCGATTGAGTAACATGTGGCAATGAAGACGATAAGCAGCAAGATTGCCGGAATAAATATGTTAGTCAAATAGATGGAGTAGTTGAGCGACGGGTTGTTCAATGGATGTGACTCCACTGTTATTGGTTGGATCAATCCCATGATTCTGTCCTCATCCACACCCTTGGCTGACAGTGTTGATTTGGTGATCGCAAGTCCAGACAACTCACCAAGCACCTTCATGTTCTTGAATAGGAAAGCTCCTGCCAAGAAGTAGGCATCGTTGGTGTAGAAATAGATTGTCGGAGTACGCTGTGTCAAAGCTTTCTCAGAAAGACCTTTTGGCACATGTACGATAGCAAACACCTCTCCTCTGCGTAGGGCATCCTTTGCGTCGGAGAAATCCTTGTATTTCACTGTCAGATCCGTCTCCTGCATAGCGTCGAGAGTGCGTAGGAGAGTTCGCGACACCTGACTGTTGTCTTCGTCGACAACTGCCGCCGGAACCTCATGTGGTGCACCCTCTTTCATCACGTCGATAAACATGAAACTGAAGAAGACGGGGGCGATAAGCATACAGAATAGGTAGAGCGGGCGACGACGTGAGATCTCGACCTCTCTAAGAGCCAACTTTTTTAGTCTACTAAAAATTGACTTTATATCCATACGTAATTAATTTGTATTATAATTCATTTCCTTTTTTTTATTTGAACGGTGAGACGCACGTCCGTGTGTCTCTACGTGTCCAATGATTAATATTCGTAGGAAATGAATCTATTAATTATTAACTATTAATCGTTAATTATTAATTATTTTATGATAGCGCTCATTCCAGCAGCCAACTTCAAATCCTGTGACTCTGGACGCATCTTAACCTCGAATGTCTTTAGGTCGTACTGGCCAAGAGCCTTAGTTGCCTTCCAAACTGCGTAGCTTCCCACATTCTTCATTCCGCTTACAGTAGCGTTGATAGTTGTGTCTTTAGCAGGAATGTAGACGTTGACTGTCTTGCCAACCTCAAAATCCTTTAGCAGATCCTCACGGATGTTGAAAGTCAAGTATGCACCGTCGGCTTTAGCCACATTCATGATAGGAGCACCCGAACCAACCAACTCTCCCTCCTCTGGGAAAATCTCAGTCACAACACCGTCAGCCAAAGCACGGATGATTGTCTCGTTGATATATGAGTTGACCTCAGCGACAGCACCTCTTGCTCTTGCCACCTGTGCTGCAGCCGCATCCTTATCCTCCTTCTGAGCACCGTTCACTGCCATATCGTACTGAGACTTTGCGGCTTTCTCTGTCGCCTTTGCAGCTTCAAGTTGAGCGAATGCCTCATCCTTCTTCTGTGCTGCGATCACACCCTCGTTGAATAGTTTCTCTACTCTCTGGTAAGTCTTCTCGTACACGTCAAGACCGGCCTTTGCCTTCTGCCACATTTCGTAAGCAGCCTCGATCTGCTCGCTGCGTGCACCGGCCTCTGCCTTGTTCTTCAACGCTTGAGCAGCACGTTTGGCAGCCTCTGCCTGAGAAAGTTTTGCTGCAACCTCTGGAGCCTCCATGATTGCAACAGTATCTCCCTTCTTAACGAAGTCTCCCTCCTGCACCTTGATCTCCATCACACGTGAAGGAACCTTTGAAGACAAACGATAGTCTGAAATCTCAACTTCACCCTGGATGACTGGTTCTGGTGTTGAGGCTGTTAGACCATATAGGATTATTCCTAGAATTACAACGATTACACAGATCGCGATAATTATCACTGCGTTATTTTTCATCTTATTTAGATTTTATTTTGTTACTTTTTAATTCGGGATGGTTTGAAACCATCCCCTACGAAGATATTGATTTATGGATGTAGGGGAGGGTTTCAAACCCTCCCGCTGGATATGTTTTTAATGAGCGTTTTGAATCTTTCCTAATGATTTCTTCAAATACAAATCAGCCAATAGAAGGTCGATGTCAGCCTCGATAGCTGTGCTCTGGGCCTTTAGCAATGCAGTCTCTGCCTGAAGCACGTCTGACACTGGGATCATTCCCTCTTTCATTCCGACCTCTGCGTAGCGTAGGTTTTCCTGTGCCTCTTTCAAACTCTCCTTTGCTGTGTGAAGACGCTCACTTGCCTCTGCCACCTTCTGAGTGTTTTGGTTGACTTGCAATGTGATCTTCTCTTTTGCCTCATCGTACTGGTATTCAGCAATCTTAGCCTCTTCCTTAGCGGCTCTTACCTTGTAGATTCTTTCTCCACAAGTGACCACTGGCACTTTGACTACGACTCCTACGTTCCACATGCCACCAAACTCATTCTTGATTCCGTCGAATGCAGAAGGGTTAGTTGTAGTGTAGCCTCCCATAAGGGCGACGGTAGGAAGATATTCGCTTCGTGCGATCTTCACCTTCTCTTCTCCAATCTCCTTGGCAAGTGCAAGGCTCTGCATCTCATGTCTTGACTTGATTGCCTCGTCTATGTTGGCTGCTGCTGTTGTCTCTGGTACGACAAATCCTTCAGCGTCGATATTCGCGTCGGCAAGCTGAATGTCAGAGTTCATGTCAAGTCCACAGATCTGGCAAAGCAACATCTTCGAAAGTGTGATGCCGTTCTCCACCTGGATTACAGCGACTTTAGCCTCGTTCAATTTCACTCTGACTTTCAAACCGTCGGCCTTAGTGGCAAAACCAGCCTCGATAAGTTTGTCAACATCCTTATTTAAAGTGTCGATGGTGCGAAGATAGCTCTGTGCCAATCTCTTCTTTGATTCTAGTCCGACGATTCTCCAGTATGCTTCGTCCGTCTCAACGATTACGTCGTTCTCTTTGCCAACTGACTGAGCGTTAGTCAACTGCTCCACCTTCTTCATTATATTATGGTAGGCTGCGATTTTACCTCCCATATAGATTGGCTGAGTAAGCATCACAGAGATGACTCCGATATTTGTGTTGTCGATATCAAACTCATCAACGATTTCTCCACCGATGGCATTCATTTTTGGAGCGACTTTTTCGTTGAATCCGTTTACAACATTTTCAGTCATTTTTTCAGTCATTCCCTGAACCTTCTGTGGCATCTGCATTACTTGCTGCATCATCTGTGGATTTTGCATTAACATCTGCATCAACTCTGGATTCTGCATCACCTGTTGCATCGCCTGCTGAGACATTTGCTGCGTCATCTGTTGTGTGGATTGCTGCAAACTCTGGCCCATTGCCGCTCCTGCGTTTGTGCCAAGATTGTTTAACTTGTCCTGCGTCTCCTCAGAAAGAAGACTTATATCTTTCGATGAAAGAATGTAAGCTCCGGTTGCGGTGATGCGAGGCAAGAATTTTGTGAATGCGGCTTTTCTGTCGTAGTACGCCTTCTGCTTTTTGGCACTCGACATTTTCAGATCGTTGTTGTTGCGAATAGCCAACGCACGGCAGCTGTCGAGCGTCAACACTTGCGTCTCCGCATTTGTGATTTGAACCGAACAAGCCAATGCTGTCAGTACTGAAAATATTAGTTTTTTCATATCGATTTAATATACTCTCTGATTTTTCTGCAAATTTACTTAAAGGTAGTCGTATTATTTGTATCACACAACTATTATTAGTTGCCTAAAATGACGAAATGTGCAAATAAACTTTACTAAACGTCATTTAATCTTTTTTAACATAAAAATCATGTGTGACTATTGTGTGTTTAATTTATTATAAAATGTAAGTAATAATTTATGTTTGATTATAGATTGTTATAAAAATATACTGTTTGCTTTTAAATTGTAAAATCAACCTTATTTCTTCCATAAAGGCGAATGAAACCAACTTTTGCTAATCTCAATAGCCTTAATTTTGCAGTCGTAAAACGAATTGAGCACGTAAAACGAACTGAAAATAAGTTGAACTAAAAAGGAGTTGAACGATGAAGTTTACTAAAATGCATGGAATCTCCAACGATTATATTTATATCAATGGAGCGACAGAAAAAATAGCCAACCCAAGTGAGGTCGCAATCAAGTTGAGCGATCGTCACACAGGTATCGGATCGGACGGTATCGTTATGATTCTGCCAAGCGAAACGTGTGATTTTAGAATGCGTATGTTCAACTCGGACGGTTCGGAAGCCGAGATGTGTGGAAATGCTTCTCGTTGTGTCGGCAAGTATGTGTACGACAAGGGTTTGACTACAAAGACAAAGGTGTCGCTTGAGACTCTTGCTGGAGTGAAGATACTTGATCTTCATGTAGTCGACGGTAAGGTTGAGACAGTTACGGTGGATATGGGTGAGCCAATCCTTAACGGTTTGAACATCCCAACCACATTTGATATGCCGAAGGTGGTGAGCCAGCCGATTGAGGTGTTGGGAGAAACAAAGTTGACAACATGTGTCAGCATGGGTAATCCTCACTCAGTCATCTACGTTGATAATGTGGATGCGTTGGATTTGGAGAAGATTGGTCCAGCCTACGAGTGTCATTCTGCATTCCCACGCAAGACAAACACTGAGTTTGTTGAGGTTCACAGCCGTAGCGAAGTGAAGATGAGAGTCTGGGAGCGTGGAGCCGGCGAGACAATGGCTTGTGGCACAGGAGCTTGCGGAGTTGCGGTAGCTTGTGTGTTGAACGGCTTGACTGACCGTGATGTTTGTGTAAAACTACGTGGTGGTGACCTACATATTAAATGGAATGAAGCAGACAACCACGTCTACATGACAGGTTCGGCAACCACAGTATTTGAAGGAGAGGTTGAAATTTAATTAGAACACGTAGAGACGCACGGACGTGCGTGTCATAATTGATTAGAAATTTTAGATTCGATATATATTTAGGATATGGTTACAATTAATGATAATTTCCAGAAACTGCCAGGCAGTTATCTGTTTTCTGAGATAGCAAAGAGAGTGGCTGCTTACAAAGAGACTAATCCGTCGGCAAAAGTTATCCGTATGGGTATTGGCGACGTCACATTGCCATTGTGTGATGCTGTAATCAAGGCGATGCACAAGGCTGTGGATGAGATGGCAGATTCATCGACATTCCGTGGATATGGCCCTGAGCAGGGATATAAGTTTTTGATTGACACAATCATCAAGAACGATTTCGCTCCACGTGGCGTATCTCTTGATAGCGATGAGATTTTCATTAGCGACGGTGCAAAGAGTGACACTGGTAACATCGGTGATATTCTTGGTTTGGGCAACGTCGTAGCTGTAACAGATCCTGTTTATCCAGTATATATCGACACAAACGTGATGGCAGGTCGTGCTGGTGATTTGCTTGCCGACGGACGTTGGAGCAAGATTGTATATCTTCCATGCACAGCAGAGAATGGATTTGTGCCATCATTGCCAAAGGAGAAGGTAGACGTGATTTATCTATGCTTCCCTAACAATCCGACTGGTACAACATTGACAAAGGTTCAGCTTACAGAGTGGGTAAAATATGCGCTTGCAAACGATGCGTTGATTTTGTTCGACGCCGCATACGAGGCATTCATTCAGGAGGATGACGTTCCTCATTCAATCTACGAGATTGAGGGAGCAAAGCAGTGTGCTATCGAGTTCCGCAGCTACTCAAAGACAGCTGGTTTCACAGGAACAAGATGTGGATTGACTGTCATTCCAAAGACTGTGATGGCAAGAAACTCAAAAGGCGAGAAAGTAGCGTTGAATGGATTGTGGAACCGTCGCCAGTGCACAAAGTTCAACGGAACTGCATACGTTATCCAGCGAGCTGCTGAGGCTGTTTACAGTGAAGAGGGAAAGAAGCAGGTGAAGGAGACAATCAATTATTATATGGGTAACGCCAAGATAATCAGAGAGAGCCTACAGGCGGCCGGTTATACAGTGTTTGGTGGAAAGAACAGTCCATACGTATGGGCCAAGACACCAGCAGGAATGGATTCTTGGGCGTTCTTCGACTACCTATTGAAAGAGAAGAATATTGTAGCCACACCAGGAGTTGGATTTGGTGTGAGTGGAGAAGGATACATTAGATTTTCCGCTTTGGGCGACAGAGACGCCACAATTGAAGCGATGAAAAGACTTGGATAATTAGTCACATAGTAATTCCTACATATAAACGAATGATTTTGAGAAACTCTTCCTCGTTGATGGGGAAGAGTTTTTTTATATCTCCATGTTTGCCTTTTACTTGTCAACCTCTGCTTTTAGCTTTGAAACGTATATGCCAATCGCCAAAATTGTGATGATTCCGACTAAAAACAGTGTGCTTTTTCTTATTTCTTTTAAATATTTTTGAAAATGTTATACAAATACTTTAAATTTGCGTTGTCGAAAGACCGTCTACAGAGTTAACGTCACTGTGGGACCCAACATCGATACGATGTGGTCAAAAATGCGTGGTTGTTAACCACGCTTTTTTATTTCCAGTTCTTTCTTACCCAAACGAAATAATCTTTAAGTTCAGTTGTCTTTCTGTTAATGGCTAACATCTTGCCTCTTTGCGAAATAATTATTTCGCTAAGTTTTTCGTTCTCTAAGAAGCAATTTCTTACCTTATTTGCAAAATGTCTCGCTTCGCAATGAGCATCCGCTACATTTATAAAAAAACGTCTTGCTTGTTTTTTGTGTTTGCCGATAAGCTGCTCAAGTGAATTGAGACTATTTATAGTTTTTAGATCCATGTATTTAAGCAAGGTTCCGTATTGAACAATAAAGTCTGCGGTTGTTATGCCTCCATAGTTTGTTATTATCCAAACATTGTCTGCCTTTTTCAGTAGTTTTTGTGCACCAGCAACCAAATTCTTGTAATCGTCTTCTTTTTCCGCACCATCGGCTAAATGTAAATTTTTTACTTTGGGATGTTCATGGAAACTTGTTTTTCGGAGAACTTCAGTCAAACGGGCTTGAAATTCTTCTCCTTCGTAATCTAAAATTGTAGATATTAAGTCTTTGTCTGAGATACTTTTTAAATTTGTAGTCATTGCTAATCTCTTTTCGTTGAATTTTGACATTTCATAAATGCTGCAAGTTCCAGTTTCTTTTTCCTTGCCATTCTTGATCGTGTTCAGATGTTAAGTGCAAATTTTCGGGACTTTCACGTTTTTTTATCTCAACGGCTTCGCAAACAGCAATAGTTTTTTCTATTGCGTCGACTATACAATTCCATTCTTTTTTATTAACTTTCATCTTTCTTATTTAAATAGATTTAGAATATCTGCATTATATAATTGAAGTTTTTCGTATTACTTAAATCGATTGTTGATCCATTCATAGGGATTTGTTTTTGTCTGTTATTAACCATAAAAACTGTTTTTGATTTTGTCGTAAAAATAATTGAATTTATATAGAATCGCAAATTTTATAGGTGATTATATACATGACATTCCAATCCTCATATTGTCCAATAAAAAAGGGCAACCCGTTGGATTGCCCTTGCATAGTTATTTTTTGTTGCTGTCGTCGGTAGAATCATCTATCGGTAATTCCTCTTTCTCTGGGTTCAGGTTGATTTCTGTTCCGTCTTTGTCAATAAATTTATATTGAAGCATGCCGAAATCTTCATTTTTGAGCAGATTGAATTTACAATATTTGCGACGCCATTTCCACTTCAAACTGTTGAAGAAGAATCCGTCATTCAAATATGTGTAGATGTAAGGATGCACGTAGATGGTGAAGTTTTCTATTTTCTTCTCTTCCTTCACATAACGTATCTTCTCCTCAATCTCATGTTCAAATAGAATTGTTGGCTGACATTTGCCTGTTCCGTGGCAAGTAGGGCAGACCTCCTCTGTTTTGATGTTAGTCACTGGGCGTACACGATGACGCGTGATCTGCATTAGGCAGAACTTGCTCAATGGCAGGATGTTGTGTCTGGCTTTGTCGCGAGCCATGTTCTGTCGCATTCTGTCGTATAGAGCGACGCGGTTTTCTCCTTTCGCCATATCGATGAAGTCGATCACCACGATTCCTCCGATATCGCGTAGACGCAATTGTCGTGCGATTTCGTCGGCAGCCGCAAGGTTTACCTCAAGAGCGTTTGTCTCCTGGTCGTTGCTGCTTTTTGAACGGTTTCCGCTATTCACGTCGATCACCATCAAGGCCTCAGTCTGCTCGATCACCAAATAAGCACTGTTCTTGAACACCACGGTTCTTCCGAACGAACTTTTGATCTGCTTGGTTACCTTGTAGAAATCAAACAAAGGAATCTCATCGTTGTAATACTGGACAATCTCCTTTTTTTCTGGAGCTATATGCTCAACGTAGCTCAGCACCTCTTTGTAGACATCCTTGTCGTTCACCACTATGCTGTCGTAGTCGGGAGAAAGAGTGTCACGAAGAAGGCCAGTGACGGAATCCATCTCTTTCAACACCAGTTTTGGCAGTGCCTCTTTGTCGAGTTTGGCCACCATATCCTCCCACTTTCCAACCAAGTCGTCAAGTTCTTCCTTAAAGTCGGCCTCTTCTTTTCCTTCCGACATTGTACGTGCGATGCAACCGAAGTTTTTAGGCAGACATTTGGAAAGGATCTCCTTTATACGTTTTCTTTCTGCGTTAGACTTGATTTTCTGTGAGACGAACACCTTGTCAGAGAGTGGCACAAGCACAAGGAAACGGCCAGCTATGGTGATCTCTGCTGTCAGGCGAGGCCCTTTAGTAGAGATAGGTTCTTTTTCGATCTGCACCAGTATCTCCTGTCCTGGAGCAAGCACGTCCTTGATGTCGCCCTCTTTTTCCAGTATTGGATCAAGCTCCACGTCCTGCACTTTAGGAGCGCGTGAGCCATCCATTAGGACGTTGCGAAGGAAACGTTGCATAGAGCGGTATCCACGCCCTAAATCCTGGTAATGAAGGAATGCACCCTTGTCATAACCCACGTCGACGAATGCGGCGTTGAGTCCAGGCATAAGCTTCTTCACCTTAGCCAGATAGATGTTGGCCAAGGCGTACTTGTTTTCCGACCCTCTGTTTTCAGCATGGTAGGAAGCTAGTCGCTTGTCTTCCAAGAGCGCGATTTTTACTTCGCTTTCCTGAACGTCGATAATTAGTTCACTGTTCACTTTTTATTGTTTTAGTGAGGACTGAATGTAAACGGGTTTGTTCCGAACGAATATGAAAAATATTGCGTCTTTACGGATAAAAGAATGATTCTTAGGTGTTTACATTGTTCTCATGGTCTTAGATAAAAAGAAAGAACAAACACTGAGCTTTTTACGGCAATCAACGTTTGTTCTTAGCTTTCCTTTGCAAAAATACCGTGAAGGATTATTTCTTCTTATGACGATCCTTCTTTAGTCTCTTTTTGCGCTTGTGAGTAGACATTTTATGTCTTTTTCTCTTCTTACCGCTTGGCATAATCTAATGTATTAATGATTTTTACTAAAGTTCACTTCCGGCTTATTTTTTGCCTTCAACGCTCATATAGTCTCCATTCTCGTAAATGAAGTCTTTAGTAGCTTTGAATGCAGCAATCTTGTGCTCAGGGATAATGATTGTGCTCTTCTGTGTAATGTTTCTACCAGTCTTTTCTTTTCTTGTCTTTACTAGGAAAGTTCCAAATCCGCGTAGATAAATGTTTTCACCACGACGCATTGCTCTCTTTACCTCCGACATAAATCCCTCAACTACGATAAGAGTATCTTCACGACCAATACCAGTACGTACAGATATCTCGTTAACTAATTCTGCCTTTGTCATCTTTCTTGTTTTTCAAAATTTGACGCAAAAATAGAGAAAGATTGTCTTATTTGCAAAAACTATTTGAAAAAAAACTCATTAGGGGATATTTTGCATTTCGTTTTTGAAGAGTAGGCATAAAATTTTTATTTTTGTGGCGCTTCACATGCTATTTAAGTGATTCACATTGAGAAAAGGATGACATCTATAGGAACTAAATTGAGGAGTAAATTCATGCGTGTTGCGTCATTATCTGTCGCAATGTCATTTTGTGTTGGCGTGTGGTCGCAAGGTAAGGGTATTGGAGAAGACAGCCTCAAGAGTGAAGAAGATATGTCAAAAACTGTTTTTGATCCTATCTTTAATTATGATATAGATGAATTTGTAGTGGTGGGATATGGTGTCGCCCGTAAAAAGGATCTTACGGGAGCCAACTCAACTATCACTTTGACGAAATCAATACAAGGAGAAAATGGTAATGTCGAAAGTGCAATCCAGGGAAAAATAGCGGGTGTCAATGTGTCGATGAGTGAAGGTGGTGGAATGGGTGATGCTGAAATCACTGTGCGTGGAGGTACGTCTATCACCGGAAATAACGCTCCTTTGTATATAGTCGATGGGTTTCCTGTCGATAATATTTCAAATATTTCACCTTCTGATATCGAAAGAATAGATGTGCTTAAGGATGCTGCCTCTGCGGCAGTATATGGTGCCCGCGCCGCTTCGGGTGTTGTCTTGGTTACGACAAAAAAGGCAACAATGAGTGGAAGAAAGTCTTCGTACAAATCTCAATATGGATTCCGTACTTTCAAGAATAAACTGAAGGTCTTGTCACCTTATGATTATGCCAGGTTCTGTTATGAGACAGCTGCTATGAAAAGTGAGGAGGCTTTGGAGTCGTTCTCTTCTGTGTATGGCACGTATGATGAACTGTCTAAATATCAGTCGGTGGCCAGCAATGATTGGGCATCTCAGTTGTTTGGAGAAAATGGCTTCTTTATGAATCAGTCGTTTATCACGACGTACAAGATGGATAAGACAGCTTATAAAATCGCGTATGACTACAGTGATAATAATGGCATAGTAATTGGAGAGGGTTCGCGTCGACACAACCTCGGAATCAATCTCAATCATGAGGTGTCGAAATATTTGTCGTTTGATTTGAAGACCGCCTATTTCAATAAGTTGCAGAATGGAGCAGGCTTGTCAACGGAAGGAAGCAACACTGATGCCCGTCTGAGAAACGCTTTGCTTTACTCTCCTTTGAATGTCGAAGATGTGGAAGATTTCGAAACGGTGTCGAGCACATACAATCCGATTGACGTAAACAGCGCTGATTATCGCAAACAATCGCAGAATGGAGTGAGAGGCGATTTAGGTGTAAGGATTTCTCCTGTCGGATTCCTTGAACTGAATTCTCAGATAGGAGTCAATGGTCTGTTTAGTCAAACGGATCGCTGCTATGGAGTCGGCACGTCTCAAGCCTTGAAGAATGGCAATGCTCCAATGGCGTCAATCCTTAATGTGCGTCAGTCCACTTTCAGAAACTCAAATACGGCTACTTTCAAACTTTTGCAAAAAAGTACGCGTCATTCTTTGACTGTGCTTGCGGGCGAGGAGTTCTTGAAGAAGAAAGAGGATTATAATCAGAGTGAGAGTCGCTTTTTCCCAGAGTACCTTACTGCTGAACAATGTCTTGCCAACATGAGTCTTGGTACTCCGCAACCATCGAATTCGGCCGTTTTGCCAAATGATGTGATACTCTCATATTTTGGTAGAGCCAATTATTCGTTTGCCAACAGATATCTTTTCTCGGCCACTTATAGAGCCGACAGATCCAGCAAATTCGCGGTCGGCAACCAGTGGGGACATTTTCCGTCGGCTTCGGTCGGATGGAGAATCAATGAGGAGAAATTCTTGCAAAACGCTTATATACTGAGTAATGCCAAATTAAGATACAGTATTGGAGCCACAGGAAACAACCGTATAAGCAGCAATCTATATCAGCAGGTTTATGCCGCTCCTTCCGATGGGGATGGTGTGCTTGAGATCGATGGGGAATATCTTTCATATTTGAAGACGGGAGAATATAAGCCAAATCCTGATTTGACATGGGAGACAACCATATCCCGTAATATCGGACTCGATCTTGGTTTTGCCGACAATCGTTTCCAACTGACTGCAGACGTGTATAAAAACACAACTGAAGATTTGCTTTTGCAGACTAAACTGCCATTTGCATCCGGATATAAATATATGATGCAAAATGTAGGTTCTACCGAAAACAGAGGTATCGAGTTGGCGTTGAATATAGGTGTTGTCAACTCAAAGAATTTCAAGTTTGATATTGATTTCAACATTGCCTTTACTGACTCTAAAGTGAAGAATTTGGGTGGAGTTGACAATATGGAGATGTCGTCTGGTTGGGCAGGCTCGGAAATTATTGGCGACTATATCCTTGAGGTGGGAGAGAGTATAGGCAGAATGTATGGTTATGAGACAGATGGCTGGTACACCGTAGATGATTTTGACTATGAGGATGGTAAGTACATATTGAAGGAAGGTCTTGTGTCCGATGCCACACTGTTGGCTGGCAATATCTGTCCTGGATCGTTGCGATTAAGAGATCAAAATGAAGACGGTATAATTGATGAGAAAGATAAGGTGGTGATAGGAAATGCGATGCCAAAGCATACAGGAGGATTAGGACTGAATTTCAAGATCTGGCATTTTGATTTGTCCGCTGATTTCTACTGGAAGTATGGTGGCGATGTATATAATGCCAATAAGATAGAGAATACGACTACAAATAAATATTCATATAGAAATATGTCCGCTGATGTGGAAGGATGTTGGACATATTTGAATGGAGCTGGAGAACTTGCGTCTCCGGAAGAGTTGGCGGAGATTAATGCCGGAGCCTCAATGTGGTCGCCGATAATGACACGTTATGTGTTCCATTCGTGGGCGGTAGAAGACGGTTCTTTCCTTCGTCTCCAGCAGGTGACTTTGGGATATTCGTTGCCAGACAAGGTGGTCAGAAAACTTCATATGTCGAAGTTAAGAGTTTATGCCACAGCAAACAACCTGTTCTGTTGGACAAAGTACAGTGGCTATGATCCAGAGGTAAGTGTTAGACGAGCAACGTCGGCCACACCATCGGTAGATTATTCCGCATACCCAAGAAGTAAGGCTTTCTCATTCGGATTGGATGTTGATTTCTAAAGATATTGTATCTTCATTTTCTTGATATTAAGTTTATTGGATGCAAAAAATGTAAATTCATTAGTGTTACGCTAAATTCAGTTACATTTTTATGCATTATTACTTATTTTTTATCATCAATTTGTTTTTTTTAACATTTTTTAGTAGTATTGCAATGTATTCTAATGTGGGTTTTAGAATACAATTTTTAATAGGGTAATTTAGTTAGTCCTTAAGGACCTCAAAGTAGGCACGTTATGAAACAAACGGAAGTTTATTATTCAGCTATGTTAAAACTGGCGAAAATAAGGTATGTGTTAATCTTGCTGTTACTGTTGTGGATAGTCAGGGTTTCTGCGCGAGATGTGGCGGCCCCAAACATTGATTTTTCCCAAGGTAATTTTAGTGGTTGGACAATGCAGACAGGTCGTTACTATAGAGGTGATGACAGTATCGCTGTGTATGATTGGACCAATACAGTTACTGAGGAGAATTCACGATTTGACTTGATAACATCAGCATTGCCAAGTGTAGATCCGATTGTCAGTTGTGATAATTTTTATCAAAATCCATTTACCGATGGAGCGGTCACTATGAGAATCGGAAATTTTGGATATGGTTCGAATGCAGGAGCGGAAGGAGATAAAACATTGTATGCCGCGGCAGAAAAAGCTTCATATACATTCACTGTTACTGAAGAATCAAAGGTGCTGATTGTCAATTTTGCATGTGTGCTTCACGATCCTACTGGTAAAGTTATTACAAGAGCTCCTGCTGGACCTGGAGGAGCAGGAGGGGCCGCTGGAGGCAATACTGTGACCTTAGACCACGTTGGTTCGCAGATCCCTTTCTTTGGAATGACAGTCGACATGAAGAGTCCTGCGGGTGTGATGTCAAATGAGGCATGTTCACAGTTTGAAAGTACTGCAAACAAGACAGCCTCGTATCTTCAGTCTCCATCAGGATGTCCATATTCGTTTGCTGCCAATACAATAAAGGAGTATTTGTATTTGCCTTGGACTTCAACAATTTATGATTTGTCGGACAAGGTAGGATATGAGGTTACGATTTCATTCTATACTCACGACTGTTTACGTGTCTCTAACAAAGTGGAGGGGGCAGGAGGCCATGAGGCATACGGTTATTTCTATGTGGAGTCTGCTGATCTGAAACTCGAAGTCAACAACTGTGAGAGTAGTGGCGAAAATGCGACAATCAAGGCACCCAAAGGATTTTCCTCTTATGAATGGTTGGTTGACGGTGCGGAGAGCCCAATGATCATACCTATAAGTGAAGATGGCAGTGTGATTGAGGTAGACCGCCGTTTGATGCGTTCCGGTTCAAAGTACAGTTGTACAATGCGTGGTGCTTTGGAAACTTGTAGCTCAATCACATTGGAAACAGAGTTGCTTCCAGTAAACGTCTATCCTAAGATTGATTATGAGGTAGGTTGCGCAGGTCAGGTTGAATTCAGGAATATGTCAACTTTGAGTACAACTGATGATGAGTTGTTCTCTTACAACTGGGATTTTGCCGACGGTACAAATTCGGTTAATGAGAATCCGTTTCATAGATTCAGAAAACCAGGCAATTATAATGTTAAATTGACAGCTGTTACAAGAAATGGTTGCTCGGGAACAGATTCGTTTAATGTGACAATTCCAGATTATCCTACAGTTATCATTGATGGCGCTGATACTGTTTGTCAGGGTAAGACGGTGGAATTGTTCGCTCAGAATATTTCAGATGCATCTTCTGTGACTTGGATGGATTCGTCAAAGACTACAATCAGTAATGACAGAAGCACAAATGTTACAATTGAAAATAGCAGTTGGTTTTATGTTCACGTTAAGGATGAGTTTACTTGTGAATATGACGACTCTCTTTATATCAACCGCGTCTTGATGCCTAACATCAAGCTGAAAGCATCAAAGGATACGGTGTGTGCCGGGGATTCGCTGACACTTTACGCATCAAGCCTTGTGTCATGTAATTATGCATGGAGTAACGGAAAGACAGGCTCGAGAATACAGGTGATACCTACTGTTACACATAATTATAAATGTTCTGCGGTTTCGCTCAACTTCGGTTGTAAAACAGACGATTCCATCACTATCCATGTAAATCCGGCACCTACGATTGGACTTTCCGCACCTGAAGAACTTTGTTCAGGAGAGACTTCTATGGTTTATGGAGAAGGAGGCTTGGATTACGAATGGGATTTGGGTGTTGATGCATCGGGACAGGAGCTAATTTACAGTGGTCCATCAATGGAAATCCAACCATTCAATGATACTACGTATACTGTGATTGGCTATGATAAGTATGGTTGTAAGGGAACTGCCAGTAAGAGGGTTCGAATCAAGCAAGGTCCACTTGTCAAAATCGTGGATTCATTAGATAAGGTTTGTCCTGATCAGGCGGCCAGCGTCACAATGGGATCAGCTGCAGGTTATTCATTTCTATGGCAAGATGGTTCAACCAACTCAAGTTTAAGAAAGAAAATTACGACTAACGAGGAGTGGAAAGTAAAGGTGACAGCTAATGGATGTACCGATTCCTTGATTAAACCAGTTTATGTTTATAATCTTCCGTTGGTGAGCATTGTGTCTAAAGATGAAGTTTGCGCATTCGACACGGTGAAACTTACGGTTGCTGGAAACCCAGATAGGGTAGAATGGATATATCCGGCATCAGGAAGTGATGTTGAGACAATTGATATTCCAGACGGACCAGCAGAGTATCAGGTTGTAGGTTACAGTGCCGAAGGTTGTCCTAGTATTGCAACAAAGACCGTTAACGTCAATGTTCCGGTACAGGTGATTATAGATGCCCCAGACAGTGTATGTGCGGGAGCAAAAGCAGAGTTGGCTGTACAGGGAAATGTAGAAAGCCAGAGATGGTATGCAGGAGATACATATTTTGATTTCCAGAAGGAGACGGAATTTTTGGTCAGAGAGCCTGTGATGATCAAACTTGAGGGTACTGATAGAAATGGATGTCGTTCAATAGATTCATTCTTTGTGGATACAATAGCTAAGCCACAGATTGAAATCGTTGGAGATTTGGTTGTCTGTCCTGGTGAAGTCGCTCAGGTCGATGCTACAGGTGCAACCGAGTATGTATGGCATGATGGCGTGAATGGAGGACATCGAGCTTTCAGAGTGGAAGAAGAGAGCAAAAAAATAACAGTTACAGGAACACGAAGGGGATGTACATCTCAAGCTAGTGTTGTGCTTGGCTTTTTGCCTTTGCCAGAACTCTGGGTTGACGGTGACAGTGTAGTTTGTCCTGGACGTTACACTTCCCTTAAGGCTCATGGTGCAGACACTTATTCTTGGGGCTTTGGTTTGGAAGGTGAATCGTTGGAGGTTTCTCCTTCAGTGCCAACAAAGTACACGTTGACAGGAATTGGATCAAATGGATGCCAGTCGACAAAGGTTGTGACAGTGACGTTGAGAGAACTGCCACAAGTGGAGATTACAGGAGATATAAATGTATGTAAAGATAGTACAGCTATAATAAAGGCGTCCGGAGCAAAAGAGTATGTATGGAGCCATGGCAAACAGGGGTCGGAATTAAGAGAAAAAATTACAGACGAGACCGTGTATGAAGTGATTGGTGTTGACTCGTTTGGCTGTGAGAATAGCGCTAAATTCACAGTACTTCCTGTTGAGCCGCCTACATTGTCGTATTTGGGTAATGTGAGCGCTTGTAAGGGTGAATATGTACATCTTCGCGCTCAAGGTGCTACAACATTCGAGTGGCATTATGGCAATGAGACCGTCTATACACAGAATCTGGATTTTATACCGGAGGGTGATATCTATGTGAAACTTATCGGTACGCGTCTTAACTGTTCTTCGGATATGAATATCTTTGTGCATCCGTTGACTCCACCTAACGTGTTGATCACTGGTGATAAGATAGTGTGTCCTGGTACTCCGGCCACAATCACAGCGTCTGGAGCAAAATTCTATAAGTGGAACACGAATGAGACTTTTGCTACAATCACTCATTCTCCTATGATAAACACAACATTCTATGTGACAGGAACAGATGATAACGGCTGTACTAACACCGTGCCTTATGATCTGCAGGTTTACAAGGAGCCAAAATTGGAGATTAATATTGCGGCTGCGGAAGGTTGCGCTGGGGAGGGTGACAGACTCAAAATCACGGCGTCGGGAGCTATCTTCTATGAATGGAGCGCTGAACCCGAGCCTGACAGATTGTCGGAGAATTATAACTCAGAATCGATGGAGTTGTCTATCCTAGAGGATACAAAATTCATGTTGAAAGGTCGTGATGAGAACGGATGTGAGTCGACTACATGGAAGAGTATCGCTCTGTCGAACCGTCGTAGTTTTGATTTTTCAGTGACTCCTGGCTGGATTGACGAGAACAATCCAACAGTTCAGTTTGTCGGTATCTCTCCAGTGGAGGCCACTTGGACATGGCGTCCTTACTCTACAGCCAATGAGTTGGAAGGAAGAACCATGAACTATCGTTACAAGACTGAATTGGTCGGTGATTCGGTAAGCGTTATAGCTCGTGCCGTAGACGCTAACGGATGTATTTACGAAGGTGTGAAATCATTGTATGTGTGGAAAGATATTTGGGCTCCGGAGGCATTTACTCCTAATGGTGATGAGAAGAATGATGGCTTCAGATTCTATGGAGGACGTTATGTCGATGAATTCTCATATATCATCTACAACCGTCTTGGTGAAATCATGTATGAAGGAAGAGGCATGGATGACACATGGGATGGAAAATGGAATGGAAAAGAGTGTCCATGGGGTGTATATGGTTGGGTGTACAAGTATAAATGTAAGTTCGGTGATCTTGAAAGAGACGGTGAGAACAGAGGATTTGTCACTCTTGTAAGATAAAAGGAAAATGAAAAGACTAATACTGATAATTTCTACAATATGGATGACGTGTGCTGGCATTTTTGCTCAGGACTACACGTTCTCCAACCACAATATTGTGCCATTTAGTCTGAATCCTGCTATGGCTGGTAATGCAAACGCTATACGTTTGGGTTTGAACTACCGTCAACAATGGCCAAAATTGGGGAATAAATACAATACACTCAGAGCGTCATACGACCAGAATTTTTACAAACGTATGTGTTCTGCCGGTTTTGCGTATGCTTTGGATAGTTATGCAGGTGGAATCTATAGGACCAATGAACTAAGTTTGGTATATGCCCACACGTTTCAGTTGAAGGCAGGAAAGTCAAACAAGTTCTCTTCTATGGCTAACGATGGTATATTCCTTCGCTTGGGTGTGCAAGGGACATGTTTTATCAACAAGTTCGATATGAGTAAGGTGACTTTTGCAGACCAGTATGATTTGGGAACTGGAAACTTATATGGAGCCACTACTGAGGAGTTTGATAATGAGACGTTCCGTTTTGCCGACTTCAATATCGGAGCTGCACTCAACATTCAGGGGTTCTTGACTTTGGGGGCTGCTATGTACCATTTGTCTGAACCGGAAAACGGATTTCAGAAAACAGGAAACAACACATTGTATCGACGTTTTGCTGCACATGCTAACTATATCAAGGATTTGGAGCTTTCAAATGGTTTGTTCGGACGTAACACATTGTCTGATACTTACTTGTTTGCCAATGTGTCATTTCAGAAGCAAGACGTGTGGAAACAGTTGGATTTTGGCGTCGGTGGCTTCTTCGCACCATTTATGGCAGGTATTTCTTTGAAATCGGATTTGTCTGAAGTGTCGTATGTTTCATTTATGGTCGGTACATCGATCAAAAACTTTC
This sequence comes from Paludibacteraceae bacterium, assembly GCA_024401565.1. Lineage (GTDB taxonomy): Bacteria > Bacteroidota > Bacteroidia > Bacteroidales > Paludibacteraceae > UBA1723. Next base: position 52,404 of record JAKSKU010000004.1, on the reverse strand, counting down.
AGGCATACTATGTATATGACTTGTTCACATCACAAAAGAAAAACGGTTCATGGTCGCATGAAATCGCTTTGATATATATCATCCGTACCGTTGAACGATATCCATGTCCGGTGGTCTATTGGTGAAATATAGACGATATAGGATAAAACAGTATAGATGATATTTTAGTACGCCTGTAATAGGCTTTTCAACATACTTTTGTAAAAAAGTAATGTTATTTTTGTAGTTTTTGGGTATTCTATTTTGTCAGTATGCGAAAAAGACTACATTTGCTTGAAACTTTTTACAACTTAATAGGGATTTTTTTGTGTGGTCTGAAATAAGATCGCAAATGGAAACTTAAAATTTTTAGACATGAAACACATTTGCTCGTTTAACACACTTGCGAAGACTCTCGTCGTTTCTGTAAGTGGTATGGCATCGTTATCTTCGTCTGCGGCTCTCAAAATTACAGAGATTATGCCAAGTAATTTGTCCACTATCGTCAGCGACAAGTACGACTATAATGGATACGTCGAAATATATAACGACGGCGACCAAATCGATCTAAACGGATGGACGGTAACTAATGAAAAAGAGGGCAAGACGGAGTGGTCGTTGCGTCTCAATCAGTCGCATATCATTAAGAAGGGTTACAACTTGCTTTTCTTCGCTAAGGATGATGTCGCTGAAACAAGTAGCAACACTGCTGGCAATGTAAACCAGCTGTTTGCGGGAACTGTCTCACAGAAACTTACGTCTGATGAGGGAAAGCTGATCCTGACCAATGGATCACAAACTATTTCAATAGAGTATCCTAAGCAGTATCCACATATTTCCTATGGCGACGGCGGATATATGATACCGTCTCCAGGTGTGGAAAACAAGGCTGCGTCCAAAATTGAAAGTAGGGTGGCGTCGCCTAAATTCTCAGGAACTAATCCTGGAGTGGTATATGCCGGAGGAAATGCCACTGTCCAGCTTCAATGTGCTACTGATGGAGCAAAAATCTATTACACATTGGATGGAAGTATTCCTACGGAGGAGAGAGGCACCGTCTACGACTCTCCAATTCAGATCAACAAGACGACGATTGTACGTGCAAGAGCATATAAAGATGGTGCTCTTTATAGCAACGTCGTGACTGGATCATATCTTTTCACAGATGACATTTATTCATCATGTGGAAATTCCAGATTGCCAATTGTGTCTATCTGTTCCGACAGAGAACATTTTTATGACGACAAAGTGGGCATTTGTGTGAGGGGTACGAATGGAGCTCAGGCTACTTGCTCAAGTGATCAGGCTCAAAATGCCAACTATTATCAAAGCTGGTTGCGTCCTGCGAATTTTGAGTATATTATCGATGGAAAGGTGGTTGACAATCAGGAGGTTGAGGTTGGTGTATTTGGTAATTGCTCTCGTCAGCACAATGTGAAGAGCTTTAAGATTAAGGCTAACAAGCGTACGGGAAACAATAAATTCCAGTACACAAAATTTTTTGCAGACAGATCCTACACAAAATATAAAGCTTTGGCCCTTCGTAATGGAGGTAACGGATTCTATCTTAATTCTCGTTGGAGAGATGGATATATGCAGACTCTGGCAAGGGGATTGAATATTGACTATCAGGCATATCAGCCAGTAGGTTATTTCCTGAATGGAGAGTATAAAGGTTTGATGGGACTTCGTGAGCGTACTGACGAGGATTATATCTATTCCAACTATGGGTACGACGAAGATGAGATCGAGTATCTTCGTGTGAATAAGGATGTCGGCAAGTATGTGGCTGAAATCGGCACAGATGAAGCTTACTATAAGATGGAGAATTTCGCGGCAAACAACAATGGCGACGCGGATTTCTATGAAAAATTGTCGCAGATGATGGATATCGACGAGTATATTGACTATCAGATTATCCAGCAGTTTATGGCAAATACGGATTGGGTGAACAACAATATTAAAGTTTGGAGAAAGAAAGACGGAGGAAAGTTCCGTTGGATTCTATTTGATATGGATTTTGGCTTGTCAACGTCTTCTTCTGCCTCAAACAACATGTTGAATTACTGTATCAACGGAAGTGTGGCCGACAACACAGGTAATCCTGGCGGTATGGGTGGCCCTGGCGGCTTTGGCGGCGGCATGGGTGACTTCGGCGGCATGGGTGGCTTTGGCGGCGGCATGGGCGGCTTTGGTGGCTTTGGAGGAATGAATATGCCTGGATATGCTGACGCAAAGTATTGTACTCTGTTTAAGGGATGTATGCAGAATGAGGATTTCAAGTACCATTTCTTGGATAGATACACATACTTGCTTGAGACAAGATTTACTGATAATCGTCTAAAAACAGTATGTGATTCGATGGCTGCTCTTGTTAAAGAAGAGGAGTGTGCTACTATTGCGGCAGGAAAGAATATTGGTAGTGATACACAGCAGAATTACGATGCTGCAATTCAGAATATGTTGAATTTCGCTTTGCAGCGTCCAGCTATAGTAGAAAGACAATTGGTGGCGCACTATGGAGTGCAGTCTACAAAAGCGAGTGTGAAGGTTCGTGTGAATTTCAACGGTAACGCACCAGAGTATTGTTTCTTGGTGAACAAGATAGCAAGCACTACCGACTATAGCCGTGATCTATTTGTAGGAGAAAGAGTAAAGGTAGAATTGCGTGTCCCAGCGGGATATAAGATTCAGTCTTGGAAAATCAACGGTGAGACAAAGAATGGAGCAGAATCGTCTTATTTAGACAACGTTCCTTCATCCGGTATGGATATTGAGGTGAATTTGGGTCTTGATTCTGACTTCAAACTTCCAAAGTTGTATCTCAACGAAGTTTGTGCCTCAAATAACAGGACAGAGGATGAGTACGGAGCAAAGCCAGACTGGATTGAGATCTACAATGCAGAGGATCATGATGTTGATTTGGCAGGTATGATTATAAAGAACCAGACTGCTAATATTTCGACTGCTATACCTTACGATTATTCCACTACAGTTGTTCCGGCAAAGGGCAGAGTGATGATCTGGGCAGACAAGTCGGAGGCCAGCGGACCATTGCACATGGGATTCAAATTAAGTGCTGAAGTGGCACAGAGAATCCAGTTGATTCTTCCTTATTTGGGCAAAGAGGAGCTGATTGATGAGATCTTGTATCAGTTGCATGATCAGAATGCTTCTTACGGAAGAAAGAACGACGGCTCTTCTGAAATGACGGTGTTTGACGCTTGTAGCAACAACACTGTCGGCAAGCAGATCGCCACTCCAAACGTCTCAAACGGCACACTTGTATGCTCTAAAGAATTGGCCGATGTGGATGATGTTTTGGCAGACGAATTGGTTTATCCAAATCCAACGTCTTCAGAGTGGACAATCAACGCAGAAGGTGAATATACAGTCTCTGATATGTTAGGTCAGGTTGTTGAAACAGGTGTTGCTTATGAGGGCATGATGTTTGGCGGAGACTATCAAAAAGGTGTTTACTTGCTAAAGATTGGAGATCGTATTGTGAAGATAATCAAGAAGTAATAAAAGTTTTCATCATATCATTTTATTTTTAGTTTGAAAGGCAGAGAGGGTGACTTCTCTGTCTTTTTATTTGTTGTAAGATTCTGTTCATCATTCTTTATGAGGTTTCTGTTTTCTGTATTAAAAAAGCGGGAGAATCATGTGATTTTCCCGCTTCTATTTTGTGCCATTTGGGACAACTGCTTATATAAGCATCCTTTTAGAAATTAAGCACAAATGCAAGACCGTTTTCTTTTTGAGCAAGATCGAAAACAGGCTTCTTCTTTAGTCTGCTCTCAAGCTGCTGGATTTCAGTTGCTGGATCTATCTCATCCTCAGGAGTTGCATTCTGGCTGTTGACGATGCTGTTGATTGTCTTGTGAGCTCTTTTCTCTTTGATGATACCCCAAACAAGCAAAGCGGCACCGGAAGCGTAGCAGCCGATCATAGGATACAAAGTGGCATTCTTGAAATCTTTAGCCTTGTTCATATCAGACAAGAACGAAGATTTGTAGAACTCAGCGTTATAGTTGGCTGTACCGTTTGCGATATAATTATTGTACAAATTTAATGACTCAGTAGCTTCTGTCTCTGCCTGGCTTAAACTATTTTCAGCAGCCGACAATACGACTGAAGCCGAATCCAAAGCCTCTCTAAAAGTTTTCATCACATTTGGAGCTAGATCTCCGAGCTTGAAAAGCTTCTCATTCTCGTCATGTTTTTGTTTAGCTTTGTCATAAGCTGTCTTTGCCTCATTACGATTATTTTCTGCAAGAACTCTCTTTGTTTCTGCATCGTTAGAATTCTTATACATACCATCTATTTTAGCCAAGTATCCAGCTTCAGCCTCAGCCACATGATTCTCGTAAGCTGCCTTTTTGTCGTTGTAATCATTGTTAGCCTTGATATGCAATGCTGTGAACACACCTCCGCCAACAATCAAAGCACCACCTGTGAAGATCATAGCTCTGCCAGTACGCTCTTTTTTGTGAGCACGTGTGAAGTCTGTCCAATCCTTACCCAAAATCTCGTGAGCTTTTTCTTTTGAGATGCTACGTCCCCACATTAAAAGACCTGACTCCTCTTTTCTTACATACTCCAAATAATTTTTTGAGATAGGCATTGTGTCTGCCAATGCAATAGAATCAACTGGTGCCTCAGCCACAGTCTCTTCAATTTGAGAAGCACCTACTGGCGCAGTGAAATTCATCACCTCTTTCTGGCCATTCTCATACTTAAGCATAAGGACGTCGCTCTTTTTCTCTACGAATGTAGGTCCACTCTGGTTTTTCCACTGCTTGTACTTGACTTTGTTTGTGCTGACTTCCAATATCTTACATTGGATTTCTTCACCATCGCGCTTTACGATAACATCTTGCGCAAGTGTCGATGCAATAGACGCCATCGACGCTAGGACTAAAAATAGTCTTTTCATTGTTTTTTTACTTTCCTCGATTCCGTAAGGATATAATACACAAATAACAAATATACAAACGCCGGAATCTTACTCGTGCTTAGTGATTTACTATCATTGATTTGGACTAAACGAGTAAACGCTCATACGGATTTAAATATCATTGGCAAAATTAATTATTTTTCGGTAATTATAAACTAGTGGCCGAATATAAAATTATCAACAAAACCAACAAAGAATATAAAAATATGGAGATTATATATTAGCCAATTGTCCCAATGAGTATTTGGTATTGTGAATTCAATGTGATTCGTTGAGAAATGACTTTTAATTATCGATAGTAAGGTCGAAAATGGAATTTTTGTTTCGGCATTATTGGCAAAATGACTAATTTTGCTATTATATGAAATTTAATAGAATATGGCAAAAACTACAAATAAACAATTTTGGCGTTTGATACCAGCGCTTAGCCTATTAGCATTAGGTGCGTCTTCTTGTATTCAAGATGAGCTTCCTAATTCTGAATGTGATATAGAAAAGGTCATAATCCATCACCCTGATCCAAAATCTGTGTTTTATCGTCTTTCCGACTCAATAAAGATTGTGCCTCCAGCTGATAATGAAATCAAGTTTGAGGTTCGCTCAAGTGCGGATTTGTCGTTGATGAACATTGAATATGTGCTTACAGAAGGTGCCACTCGCAATAATGTGTCGGAGTATATGTCGGATCTGATTAAGATTCAGACTATAAGTGAAGATGGAAAGTGGAACCGTCTATATACAATATCTTTCTTTGTGCCTGATGACTCATACACTCGAGAAAAGAAAATTATAGAGCTTAATTTTGAGGATCATCGTCTGGATGATGGTGGAAAATTCAATATTTGGCTCAATGATGATGACGCTAACTATTGGGCATCCGGTAATCCTGGATTCAGACTTAGTAAATCGTCTGCCATGCCTAATGAATACCCTACAATTGTAGAGGAGAATGGATATGAAGGTCATGCGGTCTCTTTAGTTACCCGCACAACTGGAAAGTTTGGAGAGATGGCTGGCATGCCTATCGCGGCAGGAAACTTGTTTGTTGGATCGTTTGATGTGAGCCAGGCGTTGAAGGATGCGATGGCTGCCACATTGTTTGGACGTCCGTTCCAGCTTCGTCCGATGAGGATCAAGTGTATGGCCAAATATAAGCCAGGAGAAAAATATAGACGTTTGGAGAATAAGACGTTGGTTGACGTGCCTGGTATGGTAGATTATCCAGACATGTATGCGGTGCTTTATAAGAACACTGATTCTAAAGGCAACCCTGTTGTGCTGCATGGTGACGATGCAAAAACAAATCCCAATATTGTGGCTCGCGCGTTTATGACAAAGGAGGTGGCTCAATCCATTTCTGCAGACAAATGGACTGAGATCAATATGCCTTTTGAGATGCTAGAGGAGATTGATGAGGAACGTTTGGCAAACAGAGGCTACAACTTTGCTGTTGTGTTCACATCTAGTTTTGAGGGTGCTGAATTCTCTGGAGCAGAAGGAAGCACATTTACTGTTGATGAAGTACGATTAATTTGTAATGAAGATGAAGAATAATTACTATATCATATCACTTGTGGCGATGCTTTTTATCTCCACATTTTCGGCATCTGCTCGTCGTCACAAAGCATCAGACTCGATTGATGTGGCTGCCGTTCAAGTAATTGAGGAGAGAGTGGTGGAGGAAAAGACACAAAACGTTGAATTCATTGACGTGGACGCCGACACCTCTGTTATAAAAGTGAGAGTGAAGCCTACATTCGAGGATTTCACAACTACTTTAAAAGGATTCGGTTATGGCTACAGAGCTGGTTTCACAATCGGAGGAATCTCTCCAATGCCGCTTCCTGCTGAGATTCGTGAGATGAAATCGTTCAGCCCTAACGGTGCATTCATGCAGGAGATCTATGGCTATAAGATGTTTGGCGAGAAACAGCGATTCGGTGTTTATTTAGGAGAGCGTCTTGCCGTTGAGGGTATGAATGCTGAGGCTGTGGTGAAGAATTACAAGATGAGTATCGAGCAGGGTGGCGACTACATCAGTGGTTATTTCACAGGTGTGGATAAGACAGAGGCAAGACTGATTTCTGTGAAGATGCCGCTTGAGTTTATGGCAAGAGTCACACCACGTCTTGATTTCCGCGTCGGACCATACGTACAGATAAATCTTAACAAAGAGTTTAAGGGTGAGGTCTACGATGGATATTTGCGTGAAGGAAATCCGACAGGTCAGAAGATTGTCTTCAGCGACGGTTCTACAGCAACTTATGATTTTTCAGGAGATGTAAAGAAAAGTGGGCTAGGGGCAGAGGTCGCAGCTGACTTCAAAATCACCAAGTATTTCGGAGTGTTTGGAAATCTTGACTTAGGTTTTGGAAGCGTTTTCCCTGATAATTTTGAAACAATCACTTTTAAGATGTACCCAATTTTCTTTTCTTTGGGTCTATTTGTAGGTATCTAAATGTATTGTTATGAAGAATTTAAAATCTATAATATCTCTATTTACAGCTGCTCTTCTTGGTGGCTCTGCATCTTACGCAGCGGGCGTCTACCAGATTCCAAACGGTAATCTTGAGATGGATTGGACTTCTGCTAATGAACCTGGTGGTGGCTTGCATTCTTTTTATAACGCATCTTTGGCTAGTAGTAATTTCATCCTTAATACGGGAAAAAAGACTGCTCTTACACAGACAACCCAAACGGACGGACGAGGTTCTGGTAATGCAGTGAAAATTGAGTCGAAAGCTGTACTTGGCATTGGTGCCAATGGTAATCTTACCACTGGAAATATTATGATGGGAAGTTCAACGCCTTCTGATCCATCGAATCACAATAAGACCAATAGAGGTTTAAAAGAGAATGGTAGCTTAGAGTTTATAGGATTGCCAGATACTCTTGAGTTTTATTCTAAATATAAAAAAGGAAAGGCAACTAAAAACAATAGCGATGATTATAATGGAAATGTGAATGCATTTATCCATGGCGATTGCGACTATGCTGATCCTGCTCCAAACGATAATTATACTAAAGAAGATTATGTCGTAGGATATCTCCAGTCTGCTATTACTCCAAGTGAGGATTGGCAACGCAATGCCATCGCATTCGAGTATTACACTCCAGCAAAAGTAGATATGGAGAAAGATACAAGGTATCTTTTGATGAATATGACTACTAATCCTACTCCTGGAGGATCGGAAAGTGATGAATTGATTGTGGATGATATCCGTTTTATCTATAATTCAAAGCTTCAAACTCTTACATACGATGACGTAGATTTGCTTAACGGCAATAAAGATGCCTTTACGTTGACTGTCGAGGGTGATTATGATGCGTCTAAGTTGTTTTATAATGTAGACGGTAGAGGCGCAACTTCAGTGGCATCCTATAATGAGGAGACTGGAGTATTGACAATCACTGTCAAAGGTAATGATATTGCTGTCGACGCGGATAATTTCCACACTTACGAGATTCAGTTCGTTCCTAGTGCTCCTGTATATAAACCAGTGCTTGTTTCAGCTATGGAGTTTATCCAGTGGTTGGTAGTCAAGGCAGAAGAGGTTTTGGAGCCAGTCAAGAAGGTTTTGACTGTTGAACTTTACGACAACCTAAAGGCAAATATTAAGATGGTAGACGCTACTCCTGCTATCAAGGCAGATAGCGTTGCTTATACTAAGGATGGAGATTTGACGTTGATCAAGGGTACTGCTGAGGACGGTACAATCGTTGATCTTGTGGCTGGTGCTGACACTGCATACGGAACCATCACCGTCGGCAATACAGTAATGGAATACGGAAAGTACGTCCTTCCTAAGATCATCAATACTCTTTCTTTCGAGGATTATTTGATTGTCGACGCTTCTGCTCCTGAAATCAAAACTCTTTCTATCGATCTTTACGACAATAATTTGGCTACAGTGAAGATCAACTCTGTAGTGATTGAGAAGGTAGCATACGAATCAACTGAGACTGGAATCAAGTTGTCTGGCTCTGGTGTGGAATTGACAATCTCTGCCGACAACAAGAAAGCTTCAGGAACAGTCGTTGATGGAGAGAAGACTTTGGAGTTCGGTATTTACACTCCTCCGACAATTGTTGATTCTGAATCTTATTCTGACACATTGTATGCTATTGTAAATGGTGTCGCTTCTGAGGCTGAGTTGAAAGCTATCACTGCAGACTACTATTCTGATAATAAGGTCGTTTTGACTATCGATAATTTGACAGTAGGCTCATTCGATCTTGGTAAGGTTGAACTTGCAGGTTTGGCTTACGAGACTGTCGGTGATTCAATCGTGATTTCTGGAACTGCTCAGGTGGCTACTGCCATTGGTTCTGTCATTCCGATGACAATCAAGTCTGCTAAGACAGATGCTGAATATAAAGGTTTGAAGGCGATTATCGGCGTCGATTTGAGTACACTTGGCTATATAGCTGAGCTTAAGTTTGGATATCCAACAGAGAAGAAATCTGAGGTGGTAGAACCAGAGGTTATCCTTATCAAGGAGGCTTCATACAACGACATTATGAAGTATGGTAAGATGACATCGAAAGAAACTGTCGTCATTTCTTATTTCTCTAATGGATACGCTACAGTTGTATTGCCACAGAACAAGATGTTTATCGACAGCGTCGCATACGAGCGTGGTGCAGACAGCATCCGTTTCTCTGCAACAGACATTATCGTCTCTGGAGCATCTTCAATAGACTATAGCAAGCTTCAGATGGTATTCAGCGACGGCAGAACATTCGGTTTTGCTCCTGATACTGTCGCAACTAAGGTGTACAACGACATTATGCTTACTTACTCTGGCAAGAAGTATGGAGTGGAGAAGAGCAAGTCTCTTTCAATCGCATATTTGGCAGACAATACAGCCACAATTGACATCAAGGATTTCTACCGTATCATTGGAGAAGAGAAGAAGATGATGGGAGATTTCCACATCGAAGGTGTGGATTGGATAAAATCTGGTGATTCAATCAATCTGTCTGGTGACGTGTTGGCAGATGTATCCGTTGATGGTGTGATTAAAAATGTTCCCGTTAAGATTTATGGTTCTTATGTCGACGCTGATTTTGCCAACGTCGTTCTAAAGATGACTCTTGATATGAGCAACACAATTATTGGTGAAACAGTAGAGGCTACATTTGGTTTGCCTATCCCAGTTGAGTTGGTTAAGTCGGTTGTTTATAATGACAGCTTAGTCGTTAAGTCGAATGGCGAGATTGTCACTTCAGGACGTGAGGATTTGAAAGTCGATTTCTACGATAACGGTTACGCTACAATTTCATTGTTTGATTTTGCTGTCGACGCTGACATCGTAGTCGGTGATATCATTGTTGACAGTGTTCCTTACACTGTGACAGACAGCATCAGAATGACTGCGACAAGAAATGTGACTATCGCTCCAAAGCTTGGCACAATCGGTGCTGCTCTTGGTGTGTTGCCAGTGGAGGTGACACTTGCGATTACTGATTTGGAGTACACTACTCTTGATGCCGAGATCAACCTTGATTTGGTTGAGATGGGCGAAAAAGTAAATGTGATCTTCGGAGCAGTGAAAGAGGAGATTCCAGAGGCAACAGTTGTGATGAGCGCAACTTACAACGATGTGTTGAATGCCAATGGAGAACTAAAGGAGGCCGCTGCTAAAGTAGACTACTACAGCGATAAGTCGGTTGTGGTTAAGGTTGATAATATGACGTTGACAGGTTTGCGTTACACTCTTGGAGACAGCTTGAGAGCAAGTGGAAATGCAGTGCTTGCGATGGCAGGTAAAGAGGCAAATGTGAATGTAGGTCAGTTTGTTTCCGACAGATCATTGTCGAAACTGTATATGAATATTACTGCTGGAACAAACATGTTCCGTTTCGGTTATGACACTATTCCTGTAGTTCCTGAAATACCAGACACAACACAGCCTGTTGTGCCGGATACAACTGTGACTCCGGTTATTCCAGGAGGAAATGGACCTAAGTTGCTTCGCACCGTCGTCTATACAGATGATCTTGTGATCAATATCTCTGGCGACGATATGCAGCCGCAGACACAGGATATCACTGTGGCTTACTATGACAATGGAATGGCCACTTTATCAATCCTAAACTTCATCATGGGTGAGGGTGAAGACGGAATGCTTGTTGGAGATATCGTATTGGATAGTGTGCCATACACAGAGTCTGATAGCATTAGAATGCAGATTCTAAAGAATATCTTCATCACTTCAAAGAATCCGGAAGCGTTGGGCAACTCATTGCCAGAGATCCCAGTTGAGATCAAGTCAGCAACGTCTTCAAACAATTTTGATAAACTAAAGGCAGTGATTGGAATCGACTTGGAGGATATGTATGTCACTGTAAACTTTGGATTCTCAGATAAGACAAACACTGGAGTCGTTGAAGAGAACGTCGGACCAAAATTGCTTCGCACCGTCGTCTACACAGATGATCTTGTGATCAACATTTCTGGCGACGATATGCAACTGCAGACGCAGGATATCACCGTCGCATACTATGATAATGGTATGGCTACACTTTCGATCATGAACTTCGTCATGGGTGAAGGTGAGGATGGAATGCTTGTTGGTGATATTGTTTTGGAGAATGTCCCTTATACAGAGTCTGATAGCATCAGAATGCAGATTCTAAGGAATATCTTCATCACATCAAAGAATCCGGAAGCGTTGGGCAACTCATTGCCAGAGATTCCAGTTGAGATCAAATCAGCAACGTCTTCTGTCAACTATGATAAGTTGCAGGCTGTGATTGGAATCGATTTGGAGGATATGTATGTGACTGTTAAGTTTGGATTCTCAGATAAGACAAACACAGGTGTGGTGGAAGAGAACAGCTCTGAGGAGACAAGACCACAGATGAGTTGCGTCACTGATAATTATGTAGTGTCGATGGATGGACAGTATTATGGAGTACGCGAAGGAAACACATTACTTGCAATATCTGGAGATAATCTGACATTGAGATTGGTGGATATGACTGTTGATTTAGGAGATGGAGATATCGTGATTGGAGATATTGAGATTGTTCTTCCTACTAGAACATCAGATATGATTTATTTTGAAGGTGAGGATACTGTAAAAATAAAGACAGACGATGTTTATGAGATTGGAAACCAGATCGAGTATGCAAGGGTAAAGGTTACAGACGGATATTCAAAAATAGGTTTGACTAAAGTGTTCTATGATATGGAAGTTGAACTGATTGATTTCGGTCTGACATTTATTGTGAACTTCGGTGATTCTACTACTTCAGCATTTAATTATCCAAGTCTGGTAAATAAGGTGGTAGACACAAGAATCTACACAATCACAGGAGCTTATGTCGGCGACAACATAATGGACAGAAATATGTTGCCAGTAGGAATCTATATCCAGAACGGCAAAAAGTTCATCGTCAGAAAATAATCATTTAGGGGGCAGGTCTTGTGCCTGTCCTTGTTCGCAAAAACGAAAAATGGGTGGGTTTTAAGGACCTGCCCATTTTTTTATGATTTTTTGGGGATTGCTCGGATCTTGTTGACACACAATGTCAAAAACGTTAGGGTTGAGATTAGATTATTCGCGTCTTTTCATTATATTTACATCGAATTTCTATCTATGAAGACCATAACACACAAAATACATACAATTTTTTTCATGTTAGTCCTATGTTTGTATGCCATTGACGTACAAGCAGCGGATCGTACAGATTGGAAGGAAGATGGTCTTAAAGGGAAAGTCAAGGAAGCTCGTACATATAACGTAAAGGAAAATCTTAACTCAATAGAAAAATCATCAATTCGTCGTATTCTAAAATATGATAAGAAAGGGAATCGCCTTGAGGAAAGGCATTACAATGAATATGATGAGCAAGAGGGCGAGTTGACGTCGAGATTGGTATATAAGTACAAAAGGAAAAAAAATCATGTCGAAAGAACGATCTATGACCAGTATAAGAAGCTAATCGAAAAAGCTTTATTCGACGAAAATAATGCCAGGATAGAGGATGAAGATTATAGTTATGGGTTGAATATGCGTTGGAGAACCGTCAATAAATATGATGAGACCCAAAAGATTATAGAAGAGACGCGTTATGCGAATGATAGTCTGTGCGACAAAATCATTTATAAGTACGATGAGAAAGGCAATCTCACAGAGGAGAGTCACTCTGATCCTGAATTTAGATGGAACACTCAGAAATTCGAGAACAAATATGATGAGAATGGTAATCGTATTGAGGTTTATGAATATGATAAAGACGGTGTTTTGGAGTCGCATACCGTCTATAAGTATGATGACAATAAGAAGTGTATAGACGAATCTGTTTTCGACTCTAAAGGTACTTTATGCAGTCAGTTGATATCTAGATATAATGACGCGGGAAAAAAGATAGAGTCGATGCATATAGTTTTGGAAGACGGGTTGATGCAGAAAGATAAATATATCATTGATGATAATGGAAAGACGTCTGTGTCTCTACGATACAATCCTGACGGTGAATTAGGACGAGTCGCTGTCAGCAAATTCGATGATGCTGGAAATCCTCTTGAAACAATGATTTATTGTGGCGACGATTGGATTTTTTACTTCGGCACAATCTATGAATATGTGTATTATTAGGATAAAAACAAAAACGAGAGATTTCGGTCTCTCGTTTTTGTTTGAATATATGAGTTAGAAACTCATTATGAATGTTGCGTTGTTAATTCCTATGCCGAAATCGAATTCAGGACGGAGCCCTATGGCAGGTGCATTATGTTGCTTGACAAGTCGATTGCAGTTTTTTTTGCTCTTTGCAAGGTTTATTATACCGGTGGCCAATAGGGGAGTGCTTGTGAGACGTAGTCCTGCCGCAGTAATATACAAAGGAATCTCTCCGCTAAAAATAGCTGCAAATGAAGAGCCTGTGCTTAGTGCTCTGCAGACAATGCCCCAAGTTAGCAGTTTCTTTCCTTTGGATCTTTTCTCCCTATACATTTCAAATTCATCCCAATCAGAGCCCATGATAACCTTAGCATAGTCTTGAGGAATCTCCATGTTGCCGGAGCGTAATCCGGATTTTGACTCTTTGTCGTATGTTAGGTTTGAAATTGCTGCCGAAGGATTTGTTTGTTGAGCGGGAGAGGTTGCTGCCCTTACGCCAAATACGTCTTTCTCACCGTTTTCGTACTTGATCATGAAAACGTCATCTCTTTCTTCTACAAAAATAGGACCGTTCAAGTTCGACCATTTCTTGAACTTGATGACGTCACTGCCGATTTCAATAAGCTTGCATTGTATTTCATCACCATTCTGTTTGATGATGACATCCTGTGCCATTGTTGACAACGAGAACAGGGCGCAAAGTATAGATAAAATTTTTCTCATCTTGCTAGAAAGTCAAAGTGAATGCTAGGTTATTGCCACGAGTGTTGACATTGAATGTCGGCTTTGTTAAACTCATTTTATTTGTTCCTTTTTCATGCTCCTCGATGTGCTTGTTGACAATTTGGGTCGCCTTCTTGTGGCCACGAATAGCTTTGACAAGTCCAGAAACAAGGAAAGGGGTACCGATAGCGTAACTGCCTAACAATGATATATCTTATTGCTCTTACATCGTTTTTATCGTCACGACAGTAGTCTTTTAGGCGATTGTTGTAGTACTCGCTTAACTTATAAGCATCATTGTAGGTTGGCTTGTACTTGTCTAATGACCATTTGAGATCTTTTGCCTCTTCTATTTTTATACTGGTTTCTTGATATTCTTGATTCCAAGTATCGAATTCAGCAGATCCATAAGGAGGCTCGTTTTTTTGTAACTGATAATACTTTTCTGTCAATTTGTTAACTTCGTATTCTGCATTTAAATATTCTTGGTGCTTTTGCGAGTAATCAGCTTTAGCAATAACTACCATATGTTCATAATCAGCTTTGGTTTCTTTATAATCACGATTCCAGATAGCTTGAATAACAGTACTGGCAAGACCGATAGTAAAGAAAGCACCTCCTGTTATTGCAAAGACTCTACCAACCTTGTCATCTCTTCGAGCCTTCTTGTATTCAAGCCAGTCTGTTGTCAAAATTTTCTGTGCCTGCTCTTCCGACTGCTTATGTCCATATTTGATAAGACCTGAATGAAAGCCACGATGAGTGTATTTCAAATAAACATCTGAAATAGGAGTTGGGTCTGGAAGCAAATGCAAAGTAGGTGTATTTGCCGATAAATTAAAAGTCTGAACAGGAACTTCTGCGGATTGTGTTTGGTTGGCTATAACTTCCTTTTCACCGTTTTCGTACTTAAGCATGAAGATGTTGTCCTTCTTTTCTGTGAAAGTAGGTCCTTCCTGATTGGTCCAACGCTTGTATTTTACTTCGTTTTTGCTGATCTCCAATAGTTTGCATTGAATTTCGTCGCCATTACGCATAAGAATAATGTCTTGTGCATTTGTACTTACAACTGTTAAAGTTAGCAAGATGGATAGAAAACTTCTCATTTATCGTATGTTTTATTATTTTGTTTGCAAAATTACATTTTTTTAGAATGACTTGAAAATGCATAATCATAATATGACACCACTTTATTATAATGATAGTGTGGAGTTTTTGTGCATATGCGTTTGAGAGCACAAAAAAAGACTCCCATCATTGCGAATAGGAGTCTTTTTGTCAGTTTATAAGCTTATTTCTTACTTACTTGCAACCAGGGCACCAAGGCTTTAGCTGCTTGAAGAAATCATTTCCCTTGTCGTCGACTAGGATGAATGCTGGGAAGTTCTCAACTGTGATCTTCCAAACAGCCTCCATTCCGATCTCTGGGAACTCAACACACTCGATTGACTTGATTGAGCTTTGTGAAAGAACTGCAGCAACTCCACCGATTGTACCAAGGTAGAATCCTCCGTGCTTCTTACAAGCGTCAGTCACAACCTGTGAACGGTTACCCTTAGCGATCATTACCAATGAACCACCGTTAGCCTGGAACTCATCTACGTATGGATCCATACGGTTTGCTGTAGTAGGTCCCATAGAACCACATGGGTATCCTTCTGGAGTCTTAGCAGGACCAGCGTAAAGCACTGGGTAATCCTTTAGATACTGAGGAAGACCCTCGCCAGCGTCTAGACGCGCCTTGATCTTAGCGTGTGCGATATCACGAGCCACGATGATTGTACCCTTAAGGTTGACGCGAGTAGAAACAGGATATTTAGTTAGCTCTGCGCGTACTGCATCCATACCCTTGTCTAGGTCGATCTCGATTGTGTTAGCTCCTTCACCTGCCTTTGCGTACTCAGCTGGGATAAGCTCTGCTGGATTTGTATCCATCTTCTCTAGCCAGATACCATCCTTGTTGATCTTACCCTTGATGTTACGGTCTGCCGAACAGCTTACACCCATACCGATTGGGCAAGATGCACCGTGACGAGGAAGACGGATAACTCGGATATCGTGAGCAAGATACTTACCTCCGAACTGTGCTCCAAGACCGATCTTCTGAGCCTCCTTCAAAAGTTTCTCCTCAAGATCGATATCACGGAATGCACGACCTGTCTCGTCTCCTGTAGTAGGAAGATTGTCGTAATACTTGATAGAAGCTAGCTTAACTGTCAGAAGGTTCTTCTCTGCTGAAGTACCTCCGATAACGAATGCGATATGGTAAGGAGGACAAGCAGCAGTACCTAGGTGCTTCATCTCTTCAACAAGGAATGGAAGAAGTGTTCCCTCATTCTGGATTGTTGCCTTTGTCATTGGGTAGAAGTAAGTCTTGTTGGCAGAACCACCACCCTTAGCAACCATGACAAACTTATACTCAGCACCCTCTACAGCCTCAATATCAATCTGTGCGGGAAGGTTACACTTAGTGTTAACCTCGTCGTACATATTTAGAGGAGCGTTCTGAGAATAACGAAGATTATCCTGAGTAAATGTGTTGTATACACCTAGAGAAAGAGCCTCTTCATCCTCAAATCCAGTCCAGATCTGCTGACCCTTCTCTCCGTGGATAATTGCAGTACCTGTATCCTGGCAGAAAGGAAGGATTCCCTTAACCGCAGTGTCTGCATTACGAAGGAACTGAAGAGCTACATACTTATCATTTTCTGAAGCTTCAGGATCTTTCAAAATCTTAGCGACCTGTAGGTTGTGCTCGCGACGAAGCATAAACTCTACATCGTGGAATGCCTGCTGAGCAAGCAATGTAAGTGCCTCCTTTGAAACCTTTACGATTTCGTGACCCTCAAATTCAGTCACACTGACACCTTCTTTAGTAAGTAGGCGGTATTCTGTATTGTCCTTGCCCAACTGGAACATAGGAGCATACTTAAATTCTGGTGCTTTAGCCATAATTGTTTTAGTTTATAATGAAGTAGACGGGAATAAATCCCGTCTACATAATTTTAATGATTCTTCAATTACCAAGCAAGTGCTGACGCTCCAAGAATAGCAGCATCACCATCCTTAAGCTGAGATGTCAACACCTTAACCTTACCACGGAATGTCAATGGTAGGTTGGCGTCCATTGTTGCCTTTAGAGTGTCGATGAATAGGTCTGCGCTCTTAACTGGGCCACCGAACATTACGATTGCCTCTGGAGAAGAGAACTTAACGAAGTCAGCGAATGCCTCACCAAGGATAGTACCAACGCTGTTCATTACCTCCTTGCCGATTTTGTCACCCTGACGAGCTGCGTTGCAAACGTCAAGACCTGTGATCTTGTCAAGAGGAATGTTGCGAAGTGGAGAAGGCTCGTTTGAAGCCTGAAGAAGCTCCTGCGCAGAACGGATGATACCAGTTGCAGATGTGTAAGTCTCTAGACATCCCTTCTGACCGCATCCACACTGACGACCACCACGGCGTACGATAACGTGACCTAGCTCACCAGCGTTTCCATCGTGACCGTAAACAAGTTTACCGTTGCAGACGATACCTGATCCAACTCCTGTACCAAGAGTGATCATGATGAAATCCTTCATTCCCTTTGCTGCACCGTACATCATCTCACCGATTGTTGCTGCGTTAGCATCGTTAGTAAGAGTACAAGGCACACCAAACTTGTTAGTAAGAAGTTTTGCGAACTCTACTGTTCCCTTCCAAGGAAGGTTAGCGGCGTTCTCGATATTACCTGTGTAGTAGTTAGCGTTAGGAGCACCAACACCAATACCTTTGATCTTCTCGATTCCTCCGTTCTCTGCGATTAGCTTTGAAAGAGCAGAGTGAAGCTCGTTGATATAAGCGTCAAGGTCAGCACCAAACTGCTGAGTCTTGATAGAGCTGTTTGCAAGAACTTTACCGTTAGCGTCTACAATTCCGAACGCTGTGTTTGTACCACCTACGTCAATACCTACAACGTATGGCTTTACCATATCTGTCATAATATAATATATATTTTTAAATTTTACTTATTTTCATTTTGTAGCAAAGATAGCACTATTTACGGATTGTGCAACCTTTAAATCCATACCACATTAAATAAACATAGCAGATGATTGGTAATACAAATGCCAAGTGTACTCCGATGTTGTCGGCCAACAATCCCTGAATAGGCGGAATCAATGCACCTCCTAGAATCATCATTACCAATAGTGACGAACCTTGTGCTGTGTGCTCGCCCAACTCTTTGATCGCCAATGTGAAGATATTGGAGAACATGATGGAGTTGAATAGTCCGACTGCCAAGATGCACCACAACGATAACAGACCGTCTGTGATCAACATCGCTACTATCAATACAATGTTTATTGTTGAGAATAAACCTAGTGTGCGAGATGGCATACTCTTTGCCATGATGAATGCTATATAGTTGGCAATCAAGAATCCAAGGAATGGCAGTACAATGTCTATTTTGAAATCAGTGATTCCGAAAATCAATCCGAAGCCAAGCAACGCTACTATGGCCATCAAAGCATATTTCTTTACGTTGTCAATATTACTCATTGAAAGTGATCCGACGAATCGTCCGATCATCGCTCCTCCCCAATAGAAAGACAGAAGTTTTCCTGCAGTGAATTCCTCTGTGATTCCTACGTGCTCCTTCATATAGAGCATCAGGTTGCTTCCGATTGTCACCTCTCCGCCCACATAGAAGAAGATGGCTAACATACCGAACACTAGGTGCGGATACTCAAGAGCACTCTTCTTTTTCTTGACGTCTCCTGCCTTTAAATCTTCTTGGATGAGCTCAGAGGATGTTTCAGACTCAACGTTTTTCATGTCTGGAATGTCGGAAAAGAATATAAGCACTGCCAAAGATAGCAGGACACATGCAAGAGCCAAATATGGAATCTGAACTGCTTGCGCTCCGCCTCTGTAGGTGTCGGAATCGTTGAAGAAATTAAATATCACGTATGTGCCGACTATAGGAGCGATTGTTGTGCCCAATGAGTTGAATCCCTGCGATAGGTTCAGACGGCTTGACGATGTCTGTGGAGAACCAAGTAGCGATACCAATGGGTTTGCTGAAATCTGAAGGAATGTGAATCCTGTTCCCAACATGAACAATGCGGTCAGGAAGATCGGGAAACTTGGCATTTCCGAACCTGCCTCCTCAAAGAAGAGCAGACAGGCGCATGTAGATGTGAGCAGACCTGCTATGATTGTGTTTTTGTAACCGATTTTGTCGATTGGGTCCCCTATGTTTCTGCTGACTAAAAAGTAGATCAGGGAGATGACAAAATAGGCAGTGAAGAAAGCAAACTGTACCAGGTTGGCCTGGAAGTTTGACAACTCGAATACCGATTTGAAATATGGAATCAACGTGTCGTTAAGACATGTGATGAAACCCCATATAAAGAACAATCCTGTCAGGATGGCTAAAGGTAGTCTATAACTCTTTGCTTCCATAAGTGTTAATATGTTTTGTTATTTTAAAAATCAATTGCAAGCTTTACATTGACCATTCTGGGCGTTAGTGAGTTTGGCACTGCGTATTTTCCTCCTGTCGCGGCTGATACCCATGTATAGTTGCTGACGTTAGCGATGTCAAACAGGTTCAGGCAGTCCAATGACAGACTCACGCCACGTAGCTGTCTCAACACTGGTTTGCTCATCACCTTGTCTCTTCCTTGCTGCAGACAATATGTCAGTCCGATATCAACTCGTCTGTATGACGGTGCGTCGTATCTGTCTTTCTGTGCTGAAAATGGAGCTCCGAACTTGAATCCGTCGGCAAAACTCAACATCAGATTCATCTTCAACTGTTCTATGTTAGGGAATTTATCCTGGAAGAACAGTGATACGTTGTATGATCTGTTGTTGGGAGAATAGAGGTAATCCAAACCGTCTCCATATATGTTTTCTCTTGCCCGCATCCATCCGAAACTGATCCATGAGTCGGTGCCCGGTATAAACTCGCCAAACAGTTTCAAGTCTGTTCCGACCACATACCCATGTCCGTTGTTCTCTCCTTCATACACGATCTTGACATTGTCGACACTGTATGGGATTATACGGTCGATGTATTTTCCGTAGATCTCGTATGTAAACTTGAATGGTCGTTTCCACATTGTGAAGTACTTGTCCGCTCCCATCACGATCTGCCATGAGCGTGGCGACTGTATCTTGTCGTTCTGGCGTACCTCTACGTCTCCGTTCGCCATAACCATTGTGTCTCTCAACTCTTTGTAGAACGGAGATTGGAAGTAGCGTCCTGCCGCCCAACGGAATCCCCAGTTCGGACATTTGTTAGGGAAATATGCGACGGATGCTCTTGGGCTGAACAGCAACTCGTCGTTGTACGACCAGTAGTTGAAACGTATTCCTGCGGTGAAGATCACTCGTCCACGTTCTGTCTCCCCGTGCAATGTGTTCTGCAGGAATGAGATGAATCGTGTCGACTCCACTATCTGGTCGGAGTACATGTTGTAGCTGATAGGGAACGACTCTTCGTTACGTGGAATGGAATATCCTGCGGAGTCGTTCATTGTCCATTCGGAGATTTTGTCGTCTACAGTCTCTTTCTGTAGTGTGACACCCCATTTGATATGGTTTCTCTTTTTCGCAATCTCTCCAAGATGTGTTAAGCTTACGATTTTTGTGTTCAGAAAGTCACGTGCGTTTTCGTGATAAGTCGACATTCCTTTTGAGTAGTCTTTGTTCACCACTTTCGACTCTAGTGCGTCGCTCAATGAAAACTCTCCGATAATGTCGTATGTCACATTCTCCTGCGACGTGTATCCAGTGGCAAGCAGAGACAATTTGGTGTTTTCACGTGGCTTGAAATTCAACGATAGGTTGCCAAACACGTTTGAATACTCGTCTTTCTCGTTTCCTTCGAAATCAACTCTGAATTTCTTCACGTCGGTCATCGGACCGAAATCTGTCTCTCTTTCGTATGGAGTATAGTTGTATATGTTTTTCGCGATGTTGCCTAACAGACAGATTTCCCATTTAGGAGAGATCTCCCACGTCATGTAGGTCTGATAATCGATGAATTTTGTATCGTATGAGGCTTTGTTTGTGTCGGTCGAGTCATTCTGTCTTCTGTTGAACAGGTAGGCCGACGATTTGTAGCGGAAACCGTGAAGCTGGGAGAATTTGCCGGTTTTGCTGCCGAGAGACGCGGATGTTCCCAAGAAACTTCCCGAGACATTACCTTCAAACTTACGCTGTGGCTTACGGTAGTTGATGTCCAACACCGAACTCATCTTGTCTCCCATCTCTGATGAGAATCCTCCTGATGAAAACTCAACGCTTTCCACCATGTCAAGATTGACGAAAGACAGTCCCTCTTGTTGGGCACTGCGGACCAACTGCGGGCGGAACACCTCTATGCCGTTAACATAGACGCTGTTCTCGTCATAGCTTCCTCCACGTACGGAATATTGTTGCGACAACTCATTGGTCGATATAACGCCCGATTGGCTTTTTACCAGGCTTTCGACTCCACCGCTTATTGCAGATGGGACGTTGCGCATGTCACTCACATCGATAAGCACCACAGAGTTGGATTGCTTGCGTTGAACTTCAATATTGACGTCTTCAAGCACGATGTCTTCTTCCTTCAATGAGATGCGCAAATATCCCGTCAACTTGGAAATCTTGAATCTCTCTTCTTTGTAGCCAAGCATATACACTGACAGGATAGCAGTGGTGTCGCTGTTCACTTCCAAAGAGAAACGTCCGTCGTGATCGGCGAGTGTGCCGAGGGTTGTGCCAAGAATAGCCACAGATGCATCGCCGACAGGGAGATTGTCCTTGTCAGTGATTCGTCCTCCGATAGTCCACGCCATCGCCAATTGCGATATCAGCGTTGCTATTGCCGCTATGTAATATTTAAATCTCAACATTTGCTACAAAAGTAGTAATTATTTTCTTGCAAACGCACATCCACAATAACTTTGACGATAAAGCTTCAGCTCGTTGCTGAGCTGCAGACTGCGTTCGTAGCCTTTTTTCCGTTTGAAATCAGACGGCAGGTATTGGATGCCTTCCTCTTTCGCTATTTGTCTGCCTACTGCGCTTATCACGTCGGTGTTCTTCTTCGGACCGATAGTCAGTGTCGTGGCAAAGAATTCCAACCCTTTCTCTCTCGCCATTTGAGCTGTTTTCCTCAATCGCAATGTGAAGCATAGAGTGCAACGTTCGCCTTGCTCTTCGTCTTTCTCATGGCCGCGTACAAAATGCATATATTCGCTGTTGTCGTAATCGATGTCTACAAACTTCACATCAGCGTATTCAGGATTTTCCGATATCATACGTTTCAGCTCGGCTTTTCGCTTTTCATACTCCTGCTGCGGCATGATGTTGGGGTTGTAGAAAAGAAGGGTCAGTTGAGTGAGAGGATGTATTCTTTCGATGCTTGCCGACGCGCATGGCGCACAGCAGACGTGAAGCATCACCGTCGGTTTTTTCCCGTCGGCTGCATACTTCGACAAAATTTTCATCATCGTGTTGTCGGCATTCTCTCGATTCATATTGCAAAAATAGCAATAATAGATATATGTCTGTAATTTTTTCTATCTTTGTTGTCAACAGATCAACACTTACTTTTTACTACGAAAAATGAAAAAGACACTACTATTCTTTCTTTCTCTTTTGTCGGCACCTATTCTAGCGCAGACTGCTTGCGACACTGTTTGGTATACTGGTGAAGGCACTCAGTATGGTGGTATTGCGGGTACTAACGGTGGCAACTGCGGTATTTTTGTTGACGAGGGTGATTTTTATCATTGCGCTATGAATCACGAACAGTATGACGAGAGCATGACGTGTGGGGCATGTGTACATGTGATTGGCCCTATCGGCGAGATTGACCTGAAGATTGTAGACCGATGTCCGGAGTGCAAGCATGGAGATATTGATTTCAGCACGGAGGCTTTTATTCGTGTCGCCAAGCTTGAGGACGGAAGAGTGCCTATCAAATGGTGTTTCATCCCATGCCGTGAGATTGGTGGAATGAGAGTGAAATATGAGTTGGGAATGAGTCAGTTCTATTTCAAAATGGCTGTCTACGACCATCTTTATGCGATAGATAAACTTGAATATCAGAAAAAAGATGGCAGTTGGGTGGAGATAAAAAGAACAGATTATAACTATTTTGTGGAAAATGCCGGTATCGACGAGGATAAAAGCAAGATCGGCCCGTACACTTTCCGTATCACTGCGTCTACCGGAGAGTCTGTCGTGATAAAAGATGTGGAATATAAGGAGGGTGGAGAAGTGGAGACGGGAGTGCAGTTCTCCCTTACTGAATGTGACGCAAACAATACCGTCACTAAAGACAAATCATCGCAGGATACCGATTTTGAGCCTCCATTTCAGGTCTTTACCGTTGATGGCAAATATCTTGGTGAATACGAATCGATCGAATCTATACCGTCTTCTATAATTGGCGGAATAATCAGAAGCAAGAACTCTGGCATCAAATACATCATTCGATAGATGACGTTTGTCTCATGTTAGATAGGGAATAGTATAAATTATGCTATATCCCTTTCTTGAATTGAGATATAATATACATTTGTAAAAACTAACACAATTATTACCTTACATGAAACACAAATTACTATTTCTGACAATAGTGGCGGCATCGTCGACTATTGTCAACGCAGCGGACGTGAAGATTTCCGTCGACACTAAGAGTGGTGCCAAGAAGTACAGTCCGTACCTATTTGGCCGCAACACTTCTGACATTCCGTTTCAGCCAGGCAAGACGCTTGATCCTGCCTTTGAGACTCAGTTGAAAGAGAGTGGCATCAAGTTCGTCCGTCTCAACAATGGTAACAACGCGACAAAATTCAACTACCAGAAGAAACTTACTTGTCATCCCGACTGGTACAGCAACATCTACGACTGCGACTGGGATATGTCATCAAAGGTGATGAACGAGTCGTTTCCCGGAATACAAGGTATGTATTCATTCCAACTTTGCGGATATGTGGCTGCGTCAAAAGCATACAATTTCAACGACTGGGAATTCAACCAGAGCCAATGGGGCGAATGGTGCTCATGGCCTTTGTGTGGCGGCGGAGAAGTGATCGATCTTGCAGCAAAGGAATACAAGGCCGGAGACACATCTCTTTATCTTGAAGAGTGGACAACAGACCAGACTACTGACATCCTTACTTATTGGAAAGATGAGTTGAAGCGCGACATGAGCCAGTTTATCTACTGGAACATGGATAACGAGCCAGAGATGTGGAGTTGGACACACAAGGACGTCCATCCAGATTTTGATCCTGAGTTTTATGTGCAGCAGTACGTGAAAGCAGCGTTGGCAGCAAAGGAGAAATTTCCGGATATCAAACTTTGTGGTCCGGTGGCAGGAAGTGAGTGGACATGGTATGCCACAAGCGGAACATCTAAAGGACATCAATTCCCGATTTGGGAGGGCAAACAGATGCCATGGCTACAGTATTTCATCATGAGAATCGGTCAGGAGCAGAAGAAACACGGCGTCAAACTACTTGATGTGCTTGACATCCACTACTATCCAAGTGGAGAAAAAGGAGAAGAAGTTAGTCTTCAGTCGCACCGCACTTATTTCGACCGCACTTACGATAATCCAGAAGCCAACGGACTATACACATTGAATGGTGGATGGGACACAAACATCAAGAAAGAGTATATCCTTGGACGTTGCGACGATTGGATGAAAGAGTATATCGGAGAAGACCACGGAGTAACATTCTCAGTGTCGGAGTATAACATCAGCAGCAGTTATGAACCTATCACTCATGCTATCTCGTACATCAGCCACGTCGGAGAGTTGATGAAAAACAACGGTGAGTTTTTCACTCCGTGGAGCTGGTATCCCGGAATGTGGGAGGCAATCCACTTGATGGGCCGCTACAGCCAGGAATATTATGTGCCTAGCAAGTCGACAGATGTGAATATGGTGGAGAGCTATGTCACTGTCAATAAAGATAATTCAGAAGCGACGTTGCTAATCGTCAACCGTTCGTTGAATGATGAGGCAAACGTGGAGTTGACTGTTTCTGGAATGGAGATTGCTGACGGAGACTGCAAGACACTTTCTCTTGCCAATCTGCCTAAATCGGAGACTTTCGTTAGTCATACTGAAAATGCTCTTGTGGAAGGAGACGCGACTGTTTCCAAAGGAGTGGTCAAGACATCGTTGCCTGCCAAAAGCATCAAAGCAGTGCTTTTGAAGAGTGCTGCCGCTAGTGTGGAATCGGTAGCTGCCCGTGAAGACGCGATTGTTTATCCAACAGTTTCGGGAGGAGAGTTCTTTGCTAAGTCGGCTGAGGGCATTCACAGTATCGACATCATTGGTGCCAACGGAGTACACAGCGAGTCGGTTGTCGGCAACGGCAATGATTTTGTGGCTTTCGATATTGCAGGTAAAGGCTCTTACATAGTAAAGGTGAATGGAAAGAAGAACACAACAGTCACAAAGGTTGTTGTAAGATAACGCCGATACATTTTTAGAAAATTATAGGCAATTATATACAAGTAGTCCAACACACACTTTTTCTTTATACGCTCGTTGGGGGAGTGGTTAGGGACCCAAAAATCAAACATGGCCCTTTGCAATCCTCATTTTGGACAACTGCTATATAATCTCCAGATTAAATATAAAATGGCATAGAAAATTGCAATTGCAAGTTCTATGCCATTTTGTATATATCTCTCCTAGATTTTTATGTCTTTTATGTTTTCTATGTGAGACATAATCCGAAGATTACAATGATTTGCAATATTTCTTTAGATCTTCCCATTTGTAGTAGGGACCGTCAAATGCCTTTATAGGAAGATTTGCCTCTTCTTCATTCAAAAGGATTTTGACAAGAATGTCTTTGCTTTTCTTGCTTTTGTAGAATACAAACTGAATGTTTGCTGATGTTGGAACTGTACGGAAATCAACCCATGTGTAGTGGAGGTGGTCAAAACTGATCACTTCGTCGTATGTGCTGTTGATCTTCATCAAAACAACCAATGGGAACAATCCGGTGTCGTGTCCGAAACGGAAATGGGCGCTGACATTGTTGTTGGCTATTGCGGAGTCGGCCTGATCAACGATATCGTTCAATAGATCGATTGACAATTCCCTTGCTCTTTCCTTTTTATTGTATCCGCCGCAGAAATAGTACCAGAACGCGTTCTGTGCCTGCCAGTAGTCCCACAACTCATCTTTGCTGAAAAGAGATAGAAGCTCACATTTCACTGATGGTGTGTTCTGTATGGAGCAGGCCACATTGAACAACTCTTCGCTTAATGTTCTGGCGTCATCCTTCTTTAAGAATTTTGGGTCTGTGAACAACACTGACATCAGACGTTCTGGATCACGTTTATGTTTTCCGTAGTTGACGAATTTCTGGTACCATTCGCCTTCGTCTTTCGGACGTTCTGTATTCTTGACTCTGTCATGGCACAAGAAATACGTGTCGTGTTTGCTTGCGTCTGTCTCTATTTCCAGATTGTTGTTGAGGCCTTTCAATGTTTGGCAGAAAGAACCCATGCTCAATATGCTTCGTGAAACATAAGTAGACTTTGCGTCTATCTTTTTGTTCCCGTTGAGCACACTTGGAAAATTGTTGTATAAGCGGGTCGCTATTTCTTTATGCTGCTGCAGACCTAATTTGGTAAGATCTCCGTCTCGCCCATGCATAGCCTTCATCACCTCTTCAAGCTTTGCGATCACCTCCTTGCCTGTAGCGGTCAGTAATCCTTGTTCGTTGGCTTTTTGAAGAGTGGAGCATGCGTTGGCAGCTTCTCTTTCGTCTACCATATAACGAGAACCATGGCGGCCATAATGGCTTATATAGAATGCTTCATAACCGTCTGGAGCGGCAGTCTTTTTCCCGCTTGGTTGTGGATATGCGTAATAGTTGCCTCCTGCTTTTTCAATAGTGTTTGTGATTTCCTCTTGTGGGGAAACGGCCATCGTTTGGCCAATACAGAATGCTGATAAAGAAAATGCTACTATTAAATGTTTTATACTCATATTACCTAATATTTGATCCTGTAGCAAAAGTATCAAATTTTTGTGTATAAAAAAAGCAAAAGGCAATGATACTCCATTGTCCTTTGCTTTTTGTTAAGAAATCTCAATCATTAAAGCATCTTCATGCTTCTTGAAATGAAGTTGTCTAGGGCAGAACCCTTTAGCAAACCTACACTCAACAATGACAAGTCGACCAACTGTTTCATCTCGTCATTTTCCGCTGCAAACGCGTTGTATGCTGCATCACGAGTGGCCTGCTTTTCAGTCAAACGAGCCTCGCACTCTTTGATTGTCGACTCAGCTTCTGGCTTGATCTTGCCTTCCGAATCTTTCTGGTTGCGAAGGTTTGTGATATTGTCTTCAAGCTCACGGATCTCTGTAAGCACAGAAGATAAGGCACTTGAAGTGTTATCCTTTAGATTACGAAGAATCTTGCAGATCAAACCGCTGTTCTCGTTCACTACGAAGTTGTATGAGTCTGGCATGTCTCCGTAGAAATTCATGCCGCCTTGGTTGCGCGACATCTCCTTCATTCTGCGCATGAACTCGTTCTGAGTAATCTCTACAGCCTGAGAATCAACGTCTGCATTCACGTAACTTACGATGAAACTGAACTTGTCGTTTCTTGGAAGGATGCTCTGGAATGCAGTTGTAAGGGCAGTCTGGTCTTCTTGGCTCATTGCTACCTTCTTCTCGTCGCCCTTATCAATTAGTTTGTCGATTGTATCCGCGTCTACACGAGTGAAACGAAGTTTGCCGCCTTCACTCTTGTGCTCAAGCATAGACATGAAGTGTGAATCAAGTTCACCGTCCATCAACAATACGTCGTAGCCTTTATCCTTTGCCTTCTGGATGAAAGAGTACTGAGAGTCCTTGTCTGTGGCGTATAGGTAGACCACCATGTCGTTCTTGTCCTTCTGGTTCGACTCCACCAACTTGCTGTATTCATCAAGTGTGTAATACTTGTCGTCCACATTCTTCAAAAGAACGAATTTTCTAGCCTTCTCCTCGAATTTTTCTTCTGTAAGCATTCCGTATTCGATGAAGATCTTAAGGCTGTCCCACTTACTTTCGAAATCGGCGCGGTCTGCATTGAATAGCTCCTGCAAACGGTCTGCCACCTTCTTTGTGATGTGTGATGAGATCTTCTTCACATTCTGGTCGCTCTGCAAGTAGCTTCTTGACACGTTCAACGGAATATCTGGTGAGTCGATCACACCATGAAGAAGAGTCAAGAACTCAGGCACGATGCCTTCAACAGAGTCAGTGACGAACACCTGGTTGCAGTAAAGCTGGATCTTGTTCTTCTGGATCTGGAAGTTGTTCTTGATCTTAGGAAAGTAAAGGATACCTGTCAAATTGAATGGGTAGTCCACGTTCAAGTGAATGTTGAAAAGAGGATCGTCTCCCATAGGATAAAGCTCACGGTAGAAGTTTGTGTAGTCCTCATCCTTTAAGTCGGCAGGTTTCTTTGTCCAAGCTGGCGTAGGATTGTTGATGATCTTATCCTTATCTGTCTCTACGCTCTTGCCATCTTTCCATTCAGTCTCTTTTCCGAATGCGATCTCTACAGGAAGGAACTTGCAGTATTTGTTTAGCAACTCACCGATCTTGCTCTCCTCAAGGAACTCTTTGTTTTCGTCGTCGATATGCATTACGATATCAGTACCGCGGCTTTCCTTAGTAGTCTCTTCCAATGTGTATTCAGTGTCGCCGTTGCAGCTCCACTTCATTGCCTTAGAACCCTCCTTGTGAGATAGAGTGATGATGTCCACGCTCTTCGACACCATGAATGAAGAGTAGAAACCAAGTCCGAAATGACCGATGATGGCCTGTGCGTTGTTCTTATATTTCTCTACGAACTCCTCTGCTCCTGAGAATGCGATCTGATTGATATATTTCTCAATCTCCTCGGCTGTCATACCGATACCAGAATCGGAAACAGTAAGTGTGCCAGCCTCTTTGTCGATCTTGACACGAACCTTAAGCTCACCAAGCTCACCTTTGAACTCACCTACTGAAGCCAAAGTCTTTAGCTTGCTAGTAGCGTCTACTGCATTCGACACAATCTCACGCAAGAAAATCTCGTGATCTGAATAAAGGAACTTTTTGATGACGGGGAAAATGTTCGCCGTCGTAACACCAATATTACCTGTAGCCATATATTTTAATTTTTTTATTTCATTTTTACGCTAACATAAAATCAAAATGCGTGCCAATGGCATTAATGGCCTTTTGTTCTGCCCTTTTGACATATCAAATAAAAAAACGTGACATTTTTACTTAAATAGGGCAGACCTGAAACTTGAAACTTGAAACCTGAAACTATTTTTGTGTATCTTTGCAGACAATTTATAGAGACGAGTAAATGTTTAAATTTATACAGGACGGCAGTTTAAAGCAAGAATGCCGAAAGATATTGTTTGATTGCGATTCTCCGGAGGGGAAACTGTTTGATGTTCTTCTTACCGGAGTTATCATATTGTCTGTTATCGTTGTGATTATCGGGACAGTGCCTGCCGTAGCGACGCGATTCAGCACTGAGTTTGAGGTGCTTGAGTGGATTTTCACAATATTCTTCACGATCGAATATATCATGCGAGTCTATTGTGAGGAAAGGAAAGCAAACTATATCTTCAGTATCTTTGGCATTGTGGATTTGATATCGACGTTGCCGACATACATCAGCCTCATCTCACCGTCGGCCCACGCGTTGGCTGTAATCAGAATATTCCGAATCATACGTATATTCCGAATCTTCCGTCTGTTCTATTTTTTGAAAGAGGGAGAGGTGCTTATAAATGCCTTCAGAGACAGTTCGAAGAAACTTATTGTTTTCTTTTCGCTTGTTGTGCTGGTGGTGATATCTCTTGGTGCTTTGATGTATATAGTGGAGAGTGACGAGGAGGGCACTGCGTTTAATAATATTCCGGTCTCGATCTATTGGGCGGTGGTTACGATGACGACGGTGGGATATGGAGACATAGCTCCCGTCACCACAATGGGAAGAATAATCTCCACTTTTGTCATGTTGCTTGGTTATATAGTTCTTGCGGTGCCTACTGGAGTGGTCTCTTCCTCTATGCTTGAAGGCTATGAAAAGGCTAAAGAGAAGAGCTGCAAACACTGCGGAGAAAAGTCAAATCGTAGAGACTCTCTCTTCTGCAAGCATTGCGGAAATAAGTTATGAAAATTCACTTCTGATCTTCTGCTATCGATACACTCTGCCGCAGCTATTATCCAAAATGAGGAATGTTAAGGGAGGAACGGCTATATAATCTCCAAAGTAAAATTTTCTCATAAAGGTTGTGTTGTAAGTTGTTTATAATTACTTTGATAGCAAAAGGGGAATGCTTTTTGTTAAATGATAACATTGAAAATGTTAATACGTTTTAAGGGGGTAGACGTTGCTTTTGTAGCGTCTTTTTTGCGTGAAATGTGTGCTGTCTGAGTGGATGTTTCCAACCTTTTATTTTTCTAAAATATTTGTGGATACTTAAAAATGTCAATAGTTTTCAGCTATTTTATTAATTCGAGAAGTGTGTTTCTGGTTATTTTTGCGATGTGAGAGAAACTAAAACGCTAATAACATATACACATATAACACATTGTAAAAATACACTCTTACTAGAAACTCTATACAAATTAAACTTAAATTAAAGCCTTAAGTCTCGATATTTGAGACGATCCTAATCTTCCCTTTCAGTTTGGATAAGCTGGAAGGGAAACTTTTTTATGAGAGGTTGGTGTTGGGGTTAGGGGTTAGAGATGAGAGGGTTAGAGGTTAGGGGTTAGGGCCAGTGATATTAATAAGTACCAATAAATAATGGAGATTATATAGCAGTTGTCCAAAATGAGGATTGTTAAGGGCCCATGTTTGATTATTGGGGCCCTAACCCACCTTACAACGCGAGTAGGAAGAGCGTGAAAATAATAAGCGTGTTTGGACAACTCGTATATAATTGCCTAAATAATAAGGCAAAAAAAAAGACGCTGTTGCGTCTTTTTTTTCGTTTGCTTTAGTCATCACGACCAATAGCCAACCTGAGTTATCATATATTACCTTACAACTAGACTTTCATTTTAATTTTCCTTATTTCCCCTTCCTTCATCACATTGTTTGCTGTGCAAACAATGTGAAAATAAAAGGAAATTAGGACTGTTTCTTTTAAAGAAACTAACGTTGATAGAAAAGATAGAATTTTTTCAAGTCTACGTTATTAGAGTATTAGAGTATATAATTATTGTATGTGTTTCAAATAATCATAAATTGTAAAAAGTATGTGTCTATGTTATTAGAGTTTTTAAGTTTGTAGTTTATTAGTATTAGAGTTTTATATTCGAGTTTATTAGAGTTTTATTTCGTTTTTGTTTACACTGCAAATATAGGGCATCTGCAAATTACCCATTGGATAAAAAAATGGCAAATGTGTGACTGATTTTTTGAAATGGATATTTTTTATTCTGTTGAGGTAGTAAAATCCGCTTATTTATATAGGTCAAAAAAGTCAAATTGTTCAAAAAAGTGCCTTTTAATCGGCTTTTTTAACGGCTGATACGACGTTTTTTTATTTATGTTTTTTTTTGTGTTGATAGGTCAAATGTTTATGCTTTTATGTCGACCAGACTCTTTTTTATTCAAATAATATATCGCATGTTTGAGCATATTATGGAGCTTTGTCTGAAGCATTTTGTATGTAAAAGTAGTAAAATTTTGGCTTGAAAAGACTTTTTCAGGGGCTTGCAATAGGGTGATTTAATGAAAGGGGTTATCTTTGTGGTGTATTTCCATACCATTTGTTATGATTGAGGTCGACAATCCGTTATTAAAAGGTTATAAATTCATAGATCTGTTTGCCGGTATCGGTGGTTTCCATTATGCTTTGGGCAGTTATGGAGCAGACTGTGTATATGCTTCCGAGTGGGACAAAGCGGCTGCCGAGACTTATTCTCTAAATCATAATGTAGTTCCCGACGGTGATATCACAAAAGTCAATGAGAAAGAGATACCTTTTCATGATATCCTTTGTGGAGGGTTTCCTTGCCAGGCTTTTTCAATAAGCGGTAAGCAAAAGGGGTTTGAAGATACTCGTGGCACTTTGTTTTTTGATATAGCGCGAATTGTGGCGTTTCATAAGCCTAAAGTGTTGTTTATGGAGAATGTCAAGAATCTATTGCGTCACGATGGAGGAAAAACATTCAAAGTGGTATTGGAGACGCTTGCTGATTTGGGCTATACCACGTATTATAAAGTGCTGAACAGTGGTGATTTCGGGGTGCCTCAGCATAGGGAAAGAATCTATATTGTCTCTTTCAGAAATGATGTGGCAGGCAAGGAGACGTTTAGATTTCCTTCTGTTGATCAAAAGACTTCGCTCTACTCTGTTTTGCAGGATCATCCGGACGACGCCAAAGTCATCACGCGTGATGATATCCAGATATATAAACCGTTGATTAGTGTTGTGGCGTCTGCTCAGAATGTTGATTTGCCTAACCGTCCTTTGCAAATAGGAATTGTGAATAAAGGAGGTCAGGGAGAACGAATCTACGATCCAATGGGCCATTCCATCACATTGAGCGCGTATGGCGGTGGGGCTGGTGCCAAGACTGGACTTTATCTGATTGACGGAGTCGTGAGAAAGCTGAGCCCTAGAGAATGCGCGAGATTGCAGGGCTTTCCTGAAGATTTCGTTATACCGTCTAATCAATTACAAGCCTACAAACAATTTGGAAACAGTGTCTCTATTAATGTGCTGCAATATATTGTGGCTGAAATAGCCAAGGTGATCTGCCGGGGTCACAAATAAAAAGAGAGACGCCGTAGCGTCCCTCCAACTGCGTTTAGTCTAGTTAGTATAATTATCTTACAACTGCCTTGTAAGTTTTGTTTCCTACCTTAACAACGTAAGCTCCACTATGCAACATGATAGTTGTCTGGTATCCCGTTGCGATAGTGTTTGCCACACATGTTCCAAGCAATGAATACACCTCAATTGATTCTCCTTCGGCGCCAAGAATGGAAATGCCTCCATCAATGGAAATGACATTTGCTGATACAGCTTCTATTGCGTCAATGCACGACTTGTCATCTTCTAGATTCAGCAGCAATGAGATGCTGTTTCCTGTGATTGACAGATATGCTTTCCCATCATCCGACAAATATTCTCCTGCGTCTTTGCCCCAAATGTTTGGCAATGCGTTCTTGTAGGATTGTGCCATCAATGATTTCTTTACAATCGGACTAGTGAACTCATGTCCATTGATTGTGACTTTATTGACAGTGAATGAATACAAGGAGTCGTTCTTGTACTCCAAATAACCCATATTTGTCAAGCCATCCATTTTTGAGGCTGGAGACAAGTCGACATCATAGTTTGATGCTGTGTTAGGCACCTCTTTGGCAACCTCACTCCAGTCTGCGTACTGGCATTTGAATTTGGGGTTCTCCTTGGCACCCTTGACAGTCAGGTTGACAATATAGCTTGTGATCAATTCAAGTTTTGTCTTTGGTGTAGTAGTGTCAATCTCTATTTCTTGATCAAAAGCCTCGTTGATGGCTTCTGTTATATATGTGCGTGCAACGGTGTTTGAGGTTCTGTTGATTGTCGCAAAGCCTTTTGCGGTGCTCAAGTGACCGTTGTCCCAAAGCACTGGGACTGCTCCGATTCGACGGGCGTTCTCACAAAGTGTCTTTGTCCAATATGCAGTGTAAGTTGGGTTTTCTGAGTCATAAGCAGACTTGTCGACGGTGCCATATTCGCCTACTACTACAGGGTAGCCCTGTGATGTGAACCAATTCTTGACCTTGTCAAACTGGCCGGCCATCGTACTTTCACTGTTGGCTCCTTGTCCGTAGGTAGTACATTTGTTCTGGCTTTTTCGCCAAGCATCGTCTCCCCAACGAGTGACTCCGGCATCTGTGTCGTCGCCACATAGATCCCAAGGGGAATAATAGTGCACAGAGATCATAAGTCGCTTGCCAATGACGGACCTGTCCAAATATGTGTCGTTTGGAATTTTGAATCCTCTCGACTCTGAGGTGTTGTCGATGTCGGTATTCCATCCTGGGATCAGCAGCCATCGCTTGGCATTGTTAAGGCTAATAGGGCGTACCGTTTCAACAAAAATCTGGTTGTAATCGTTGATGTTGTTGTAATAATTGATATTGACTGGACCGTATGTCCCGTCGAACACCTCGTTCATCGACTCAAAGATCAAATGTTCATCATAGTCTTTGAATTCAGTGGCAATCTGTTTCCAGAAAGCTTTGTACTTTGCTTTGATCTCCGTCTGATTTGGAGAGTCACAAAGAAGCCATCCGCCGGTCACCCCGTGATAACCGTCGCCATGAATATTTGTGATGACGTAAAGATCCTCTGCTAATGCCATATCGATGACCTCTTTGACTCTTGCAAGCCAAGTGGGATCAATCTTGTAGTCTGGAGCGGAACCGATCTTGCTCAAGTAGGATACAGGGATACGAATTGTGTTGAATCCACTTCTCTTGATTAGCTTCATCAACGCAGGAGATGTCTCTGGATTGCCCCAACAAGTCTCGTTAGGAGTTCCGTTAGAATTAGCTTCCAATGTGTTGCCTAGATTCCAGCCGGCACCCATTGCCTCCACTATTTCATGCTGGTTAAGATCGTCAAACTGGTTGTCGGCAAATGCTGGGACGGACATGGACAACATTGCCGCACCCATGCCAAATGTGAATAGATTGTGTAAAGATTTGCTCATACGCATATTTTTTATGGTGTTTGTTTTTTATGATATTGACCCATATTTGAGACAACATCTATAATCACCTGTTTTCTTCTCGCAAATATATATATTATGACATATTTGTAACCAGTAATGCTTTTTTATTTCTGATTTGGTACGCCAGTCCATCATGAATGTGATTCTTGTTTGACAAAAAAGCGGAAGCACTAACAATAGCACTTCCGCTTTAGTATCAGTTTTGTAGAATTGGATTTATTATTTAATGCCAATTTTGAATTTAGCACCTGCCTTCAACCATACACCTGGCTGAGGAATGTTTCCAAGGTCGTAGTAGCTGACGTTGAAAAGGTTGTTGGCAATTGCGTAGACGCTCCAGTTTGCCGCATCCCAAGAAAGCTTCAAATCTACAAGCGTGTAAGGATCGTAGTCTACAAGTTCGCCAGTCGATTTGTGGTTCTCGTCATATTTGATGTAGCTTCCGTTTCTGTTCTGGTAGCGTAGGGATAGGGTAGCGTTAAGATTCTTCACAACCCTTGTCTCTAAGCTTGCCGATAATTTGTGACGGAGATATTCAAGAGCGTAGTTTGATTTGTAGATCTCCACCTCGTCCTCTCTTTCCTGATTGATGTGGGCATATCCGAACGACACTTTTCTTACAGGACATTTTTCGCCAAACACCTCTCTACCCAAAAAAGCTGCGTTTAGTTCGAAGCCTTTGTTTTTCAATTCGAATGCGGCTGAATGGAAAATATCGTCTGCTGAATACATCACCCAGTCGATCATATTTGTCCCGTGGTGATAGAATAGGGAGACGTTGCTCTCGATTCCACGGTTGCGATATCTTACGCCAAGGTCGATGGCCGACGACTCTTCAGGCTTAAGACCAACGTTTCCTTCGTTTGTCGGACTCTTATAATATAGGTCTGTGAAAGTAGGAAGACGCATAGCCATATTCCACGACGCTGATATTTTCCAGTAGTCATTCGGACGGAAAGCAAGGTCAACTCCAGGATAAACCTTCATCTTGGTATTCAAATTAGTCACTTTGTGAGCCATCGCGCCAAGAGAAAGAGTCCACTTTTTCAATAGTATGGTATGCTCTATATAATAAGAGATATTGTCGCGTCCATCCTGTTTTTTGTAGTAGATGCTGTCCTCTCCGCGTACAGCCACAGAGTCTGTTGTAGGTTTTCCAAGATTTGTAGAGAGAATGTTTTCGCTGCGCATCTCAGCTCCGAAGGCTGTTTTTCCGATTTTAGACTCTACCCATGCTCCAAGATTGACACCGTAAACGTCGCACTGGTGGAAATTCTCGCCCTTGTGTGTGTCGCGTACAAGCTGGAAATGGTCTTTTGATCTGTTCCAGTAGATTGACGGTACAAAATGCACACGGCTGTTAGTCTCTGCCTTCACTGATGTGATCCATTTTGTTGTTGATTCCCACTGGTTAGGGTAGGCTGCAGAGTAGAATGTGTTGGCACCGTAGTCCTGGCTGCTCACACCTGTCTGCCAATCCACCTTCAATGCAGGGTTGGAAAGATTACCCTGATAGAAGAATTTAGTCTGTTTGAAATCACTGTTTTCCTGGTCGCCGTCAGCACGACGGAATCCGCCTGAAATTTGCTGGTGCACTTTTCCTGTTGACAGGTTGGCCGACATTTCTCCGCCTGCGTAACCGTAGCTTCCTCCGAAGACGTGGCCTGCAACGTGGCTTGAGTTGTCGCATTTAGTCACGATGTTGATAGCACCGTTGAATGCGGAAGTGCCGAACACACGTGCTGCCGGACCCTCCAACACTTCTATACGCTCTATCTCGTCCATACTGACAGGAAAGTCTGCAGACAAGTGTCCTGTGTGTGGTGATGAGATGTTGATGCCGTTAAGTAGGACGGTGATCTGGTCGAACGTGCCACCTCTGACAGAAATGTCCGACTGCACACCCATCTCTCCACGCTGGCGAACATCCACGCCCACCGCGTATTCCAGAAGGTCGTTGATGCTCTGTACAGATGCCGCGCTAACGTCCTCCTTGGTCATCACCGTCACCAGACGAGGTGCGACGGCCATAGTCAGCGGCACACGTTCTGTTGTGACTTCGATGTCTTGAAGCTGATAGTTTAGTTCGGCATTTGCAGAATCCGCCTGAGTCTGAGCTTTTAAGTCGGCTGAAGTTAAAGTCGCGATACTTAAAACTCCGATTGAAATAGACTTGTGCATGCTTTTGAATGCTGAAAACTTCTCATTTGAGAATCTTTTCCATCTCGCTTCAGAGGCTGGGAAGAAAGAATTTTCTTTTTTTTCCATTTTTTTCTGTTTTGTTTATGAATGATTTTACCTAACGAACCAGAACGGTGCCATATACGTTCTTCTACGTTTGATGTTACAAATTTACGCGTCTACAACATCAAGTCTTTCGAATTTTACATTTTTTAACATAATTCATCGGTGAATTTAACATAAATTAAGTTAAATATGTTAACGAATGTTAAATTACAAAAACCTATATTCCTTATGTTTTACAGCATAAATACGAAAATGTTAAGAGAATAGATGTAAAAATGAATCAGTAACAGTGATTATTGGATATGTTTGCCATCACAAGAGAGGAAGTATCATTTATTACACTACATATATAACTAGACAAAACGCGTATGAAAAAAGTTTTATTCGCCTCAGCGGTAGCTTTTATGTTTGCCGGGCAGATGCAAGCCCAACTTGCAAAAGACAACAAGTGCAAGTTTTTAGGTAACATCACTACTTCTTATAATTGGCAGGAGTATTGTGATCCTCAAGGTACCGACAAACCAAGTGGCCAATATTCCGCGGATGCTGTTTATAGCAATCTTTGGGATCAGGTTACATGTGAGAACGCCTCTAAGTGGGGGTCTGTACACAAAGGATGGGGAAAGTTTAATTGGGATAACGCCGACAGAACATACAACTATTGTAAGCAGAAGGGTATTCTTTTTAAGTTCCATGCTTTGACATGGGGCGGACAATATCCAAGTTGGATTGCGTCTTTAAGTGTTGATGACACGAAGAAGGCTATTGTTGAGTGGTATGATGAGGTGAAGAGACACTACCCAGATTTGAAGATTATTGATGTTGTGAACGAGGCTGTCTATGGAAGCAGTTATCACTCTCCATATACAAGCACAAAGATGATTCAGGCGTTCACTTCATTGGCAAATGACAGATTGGGGAAGAACTTCCAACCAAACTTGAAGGGATATAGCAAGACTGATGATTATCAGTGGATTGCAGAGGCATTCCGTATGGCTCGTGAGCGTTGGCCAGAAGCTGTTCTAATCTACAACGACTATAACACGTTCCAGTGGAATACAAATCAGTTCATTGATCTTTTAAATGGATTGAAAGCATGTGGAGCTCCGATAGACGCTGCTGGTTGTCAGAGTCATGATTTGAGCGAAATGAGTGGATCTAATTTCAAAACAGTTTTGTACAATATCCACAACAAGACAAAATTGCCTATATATATCACAGAGTATGATATTTCAGGTCAGGGTGATAACAACATGAAGATTCGCTATTCGGAGCAGATTCCGGTGATGTGGGAAGCGGACTTTGTGCCTGGTGTGACTCTATGGGGATGGATTTATAATAAGACATGGGTTGATGATTCAGGTTTGTACAAAAATGGATCCCCACGTCCAGCAATGACATGGTTGAAGCAGTATATGGCTACATCAGCAGCAAAGAACGCGTCAGCTACAGTATGTGGCAAGGCGGGTGGTGTTGCTACTCCTTCTGTGACTTTGACTGTCAATGCTTCCGCTACTACAATTGCTCTTGGTGATTCAGTTAAGATTACTGCAGAGTTGGACAATGCCAAGAATATCAAGTTTAATGCAAACGGTGTTCAGATTAAGGATAAATGGGTGTTCCCATGTGAGTTCTATTGGAAGCCAACTGAGGCTGGCGTATATAATATTGACGCTACTGGATACACAAGCACAGATCTTCAGGCTACAGCAAAGTTGACTGTTAAGGTTGTTGAAGTTGGTCCTTATGGAGGTAAGGCTGCTACCATTCCGGGCAAGATTGAGGCAGAAAACTATGATAACGGTTTTGCCAGCGTATCATTCTTTGATATGAGCGAAGGAAATACATGTGATGATTTCAAGAACCATTATCGTTCTGATGATGTTGACATTAAGAAGATCTCTGATGGAGTTGCTCTTGGAAACTGCCAGGAAGGAGAGTGGACAAAGTATACAGTTAATGTTGAGCAAGAGGGTGACTATGAAATCACTTTGAGAGTAGGAGAAGGAAACGACGAAGGTAAATTGTCGATTTCAGCTGGAAATGAGGTGAAGTCAGTCACAGTCAGCAAGACTGGAGAATGGGGTTCTTTCGCTGAAGTGAATGCGGGAAAGATTCATCTATCAAAAGGAGAGCAGGTGATTAAATTGAATATAGACAAAGATTGGATTGATATCGACTGGATTTCGTTTACAAGAGATCTTTCTTCAGTTTCTGATTTTGCAAACAATAATGTCATAACTGTCATCCCAAATCCAGCGTCTTCAAAGATTGAGATCCTTGGAGCAGGAGATGAGGTTAAGGTTGAGTTTGTGTCTCTGGCGGGTTCTGTAGTGAAGGTGGCAAATGAATCAGAGATTTCTCTTGATGACGTTGCAAGTGGCGTCTATATGCTAAGAATTTCAACTCCAAGCGAGACTGTTGTCAAGAAATTGATCGTTAAGAAATAATTAATATTGTAGCGTTAAAACTAAAGAGCCGATGCAAGTTGATTGTATCGGCTCTTTATTGTTGATGAATGTCATTTGTCTTGATTATTGCATCGTGATTATGTTCTCCGACATCTTTGGCGACTATAATTGAAAAATGTGAAGAAAAAATATGGAAATGCTCTTGGAAATGCCGCCAAAATGAATATGTTTGCGAGTACAAAAGGATACAAAAACGCATTTTTAACAAAAGGGTTTAATTTAATAATGGGAGGATATGCATATGAAAAGGATTTTAACTACTTCAGCTCTTGCCCTTCTATTTTTGGGCCAGGCACAGGCACAGTTGGCAAAAGACAACAAGTGCAAGTTTTTAGGTAACATCACAACATCTTATAATTGGCAGGAGTATTGCGATCCGCAGGAGTGTAGCAATGGTTACGTCTATTCTGACTACTGGGATCAGGTGACATGTGAGAACGCCACTAAGTGGGGCTCTGTTCATAGTGGTTGGGGTACGTTCAACTGGGATAATGCCGACAGAACATACAACTATTGTAAGCAGAAGGGTATCATCTTCAAGTATCACGCATTGATTTGGGGATCTCAGCATCCTGGTTGGATCGAAAGCCTTAGTGTTGCAGATACAAAGAAGGCTATCATCGAGTGGTATGACGAGGTGAAGAAGCATTATCCGGATTTGAAGATCATCGACGTGGTCAACGAGGCTATCTATACTGGTGGTAATTACCATTCTCCATACAAGGAGACAAAGATCATTGAGGCTTTGGGATCGTTGGCAGAGGATCGTGCTCAAAAGGAGACTGGAGTACGTCCAAGCTACAACTGTAACACAAACGGTTATCCAAATACCAACTCATACCAGTGGTTGGCTGAGGCCTTCCGTTTGGCTCGTGAGCGTTGGCCAGAGGCAACATTGATCTACAACGACTATAACACATTCAAGTGGCAGAAGTCTGAGTTCATCGATCTTGTCAACGGTATCAAGGCTTGTGGCGGTCCGATCGACGCCGCAGGAAACCAGGCTCATGATTTGAATGATATGAGTGGCAGTGAATTTAAGACAGCTTTGTATGACATATATAATAAGACTAAATTGCCACAGTATATCACAGAGTATGATATCAACAAGAAGGACGATTCTACTTTCGAGACTCGTTACAAGGAGCAGTTCCCAATCATGTGGGAGGCTGATTTCGTCCCAGGCGTGACTCTTTGGGGTTGGATCTATGGAAAGACATGGGTTGAAGATGGTGGCGACAAGGGTGCGTCTGGTCTTGTCAGAAACTGTCAGAAACGTTCGGCTTTCACTTGGCTTGAGAGTTATATGAAGACGGCAGCGGCAAAGAATGCGTCAGCTTCAGTTTGTGGTAAGAATGCAGGAGGTCCAAGTTTGGCTGTTAAGGCAGCTGAGGATGTGATTGCTCTTGGAGATTCTGTTAAGATCACAGCAGAGATGGCAAATGCAAAGCATATTGAGTTCAAGACAAGTGGAACGTTGATCGTTGACAAGTGGGTGCTTAATCCATGTGAGTTCTATTTCAAGCCAACTCAGGTAGGAGAGTATAAGATCGACGCTACAGGATACAATGATAAGAACGAGACAGTAAAGACGTCTTTGACAATCAAAGTTATCGAAGTTGGACCTTACGGAGGTAGCCCAGCTGTAATCCCAGGTAAGATTGAGGCTGAAAACTATGATAATGGTTTTGCGGGCAAGGCATACAATGATTTGAGCGACGGTAATGTTTGCGATGACTACACAGATTTTTATCGTAAAGACAATGTTGATATCAAGAAGATTTCTGATGGCGTGGCTATCGGTCATTGTCAAAAGGGAGAATGGCTAGAATATACAGTCGACGTTGCTGAAGATGGCAACTATAATGTCACATTGAGAGTCGGAGAAGGAAACGACGATGGAAAGTTGACTATCTCAGCAGGAAACGAGATTAAGAATGTCACTGTCGACAAAACAGGTGCATGGGGAACTTTGGCTGAAATTAGTGCAGGCACAATCCGCTTGTATAAAGGAAAGCAGGTGATTCGACTAACAATCGACCAGGATTGGATCGACGTTGACTGGATATCATTTACAAAAGATTTGTCTGATGTTACCGAATTTGCCAACAACAATGTGATCACGGTGATTCCTAACCCAGCGTCTACAAAGATCGAAATCATCGGTGCAGGAAAAGACGTTAAGGTAGAATTTGTTTCTCTTGCTGGTTCTGTTGTTAAGACATCAAAAGAAACAGAGATTTCTCTTGCTGACGTTGTGTCTGGCGTATACATGTTGAGAATCACAACTCCAAGCGAGACTGTCATCAAGAAGATTGTTGTAAAGAAATAAAAAATAACCTTACTATATGAAAATAGCTGACACAGCAATGTGCCAGCTATTTTTGTATACAGTCAAAACGTTGAGTCCATAATTGTCTTTTTTGTATGAATGACTATCTATTTAGTTACAAATGTGCATGTTTTACATTTCCGTAAAACTTCGTAAAGGCGCTTTTCAACATAGAAAATGGCGTTTGTCTATCAAAAATGTGACGTTTATCTCCCCGTCTTGCCTAGATTGACAAAAAATCAGTCAAATAAGTAGCGTTTCAATCAAAGTGTTGATATTCACAAAAAAAGTTGGTTAATGCTAAATGCTAGTAAGAGAAAATGGTTATGTTTGCCATCGTGAAAAACGCAGATGTGGTTATCACAACTAGACAAATCTAATACAATACTAATAGAAAAACGCTATGAAGAAAATTTTACTTTCAGTTGCGGCGACTCTATTCTTTATGGGTCAGGCAAATGCACAATTGGCAAAGGGTAACCCTTGCAAATTCCTTGGTAACATTACAACAAGAGGATCTATTCCTTCTGATTATGGCACAATGTGGGATCAGTTGACTCCAGAGAACGAGACAAAGTGGGGCTCTATCGCTAATAAGGAGGTGCAGACTGTGGATCAGGCATTGTCTTCTTGGAACTGGCGATCAGCAGAGAATGAGTACAACTGGTGTAAGCAGAACGGTGTACAGTTTAAGTTCCACTGTTTGCTATGGACTTCACAGTATCCAAGCTATCTAAAAGATTTTACAGGTGACAGATTGAGAAAGCAAATCGAAATCTGGTTTGAGGCTTGCTCAAGAAAATTCCCAGATGTGACAATCATCGACGTTGTTAACGAGGCTATTCCAGGTCATGCAGAAGGTGATAACAACGGTCAGGCTAAGACATTTAAGAAAAATTTGAGCCAGGCTATGAGTGGTAGTACAAACCCTGGCGACTACAAGTGGATTACAGAGGCATTTAAGTTGGCTCGTAAGTTCTTCCCTAACGCAGTGCTTGTGTATAATGACTACAACACATTCCAGTGGCAGAAGAACGAGTTCATTGATCTTGTGTCAACATTGGTTAAACAAGGAGCTCCAATCGACGCTTACGGACATCAGAGCCACGACTTGAATGATATGAGCGGTTCTGACTTCAAGTCTCGTTTGTACGATATCCACAACCAGATCACACAGAAAGCTGGTCGTGAGTTGGCTTGTTACCTAACAGAGTACGATATCGCAAAGCAGGGAGACAATGGCCAGAAGACTCGTTACTCTGAGCAGATCCCAACAGCTTGGGAGGCAGATTTCGTTGCTGGTATCACTCTTTGGGGTTATGTTCACGGTGCTACTTGGGTAGACGATTCTGGTTTGATCAAGAATGGACAGGACCGTCCGGCTATGACATGGTTGAGACAATACATGGCTTCCGATAAAGCTAAGGCAGCAAGAGCAAAGACTTGTGGTAAGGCAGCAGGTGGACCAAGCTTGGCAGTGTCAGCGTCTGCATCGGCTATTGAGTTGGGCAAATCAGTCACTATCTCTGCTGAGATGAGTGGAGCTAACCAGATCACATATACAGTCAATGGCAGTCAGATCGGAACCGGCGCTAAAGTTGACTTCACTCCAAAAGAGGCTGGAGAGTACAAGATTGAGGTTTCCGCTACATCAAGCAAGGGAACAGCAAAAAGCACTGTGACAGTTAAGGTTATTGAAGTAGGACCTTACGGAGGTGTAGCCGCTGCTATTCCAGGAAAGATAGAGGCAGAGAACTACGATAATGGTTTCGCAGGAAAGGCATACAACGACTTGAGCGAAGGCAACACATGTGATGATTACACAAACTATTATCGTTCAGACGATGTTGATATCAAGAAGATTTCTGGAGGTGTCGCTCTAGGTCACTGCCAAAAGGGAGAGTGGATGAACTATACAGTCAACGTTGCCGAGGATGGCGACTACGATGTAGTGTTGAGAGTTGGAACTGGTAATTCAGACGGTGGTAAGATGACAGTCTCAATCGGTAATTCCGTTAAGGAGGTTGAGATAGAGAAGACTGGCGATTGGGGCACATTCGCTGATGTTAAAGTAGGAACAATGAAGCTTTACAAGGGAGAGCAAGTGATGAAACTTTCAATCGACAAGGATTGGATCGACGTTGACTACATTTCATTCTCAAGAGATCTTTCTGGAGTGTCAGATTTCGCTAGCAACAATGTCATCACAGTGATCCCTAACCCAGCGTCTTCAAACATCGAGATCATTGGAGCAGGCGATGACGTTAAGGTTGAGTTTGTTTCACTTTCAGGATCTACAGTGAAGGTTGCAAATGAGTCAGAGATCTCACTTGACGATATTGCAAACGGTGTATACATGCTACGCATCACAACTTCTAAAGAGACTGTTGTAAAGAAGCTTGTAGTAAAGAAGTAAATTTTATATCCTATTACTCTGGTGAGTCGGCACGTCCCCCATGTGTCGGCTCACTTTTTGTTTGTTAAGGAATTGAAAATTTAAGTCTGAAACCACTATTTCATATGTGAAAAAATCTTCAAATCAGTAACAAATCAGTCAATTTTCGATTTGTTAAGACGATTGATACGCTAATTTTTTTGAGTTTTAGAATTTAAGTATACGTTTGCCACAAGAAAAACTATTCTAATACTAACTAAATGAAA
Organism: Paludibacteraceae bacterium; assembly: GCA_024401565.1. GTDB lineage: Bacteria > Bacteroidota > Bacteroidia > Bacteroidales > Paludibacteraceae > UBA1723. The sequence goes on along the minus strand of JAKSKU010000004.1, from coordinate 7,625 downwards.
AGCCTATGAAGAAATTTTTATTTTCTATCGCTACTTTATTGTTTATAGGTCAGGCGCATGCTCAACTAGCAAAAGACAACAAGTGTAAGTTTCTTGGTAACATCACTACACGTGGACAAATCCAGCCAAATGTTGGTGGTTTAAAATATGAAGCTTTATGGGACCAGCTTACTTGTGAGAACGAGTCAAAGTGGGGTTCTATTGTTAATTGTAAGGTAAGCAGTGCTCAGGAAGGTATCCAGAAGTGGAACTGGAAGTCTGCGGATTCACACTATAACTGGTGTAAGCAGAACGGTGTGATGTTCAAATTCCACGCACTTCTTTGGACAAGCCAGTGGCCTACATGTTTGGCCAGCTGTTCTCCTGCAGAGTTGAAACAGCAGGTTGAGTATTGGTTCGACGCCGTTGCTATCAAGTATCCTGATTTGGCGGTTATCGACGTCGTTAACGAGGCAATCAAAGGACATGCGGAAGGAACAGAAGGAGGAAAGTCGTCTCTTGAGTTTAAGAAACTTTTGAGCCAGGCTTTAGGAAACAGTACTGATCCATACGATTACAAGTGGATCGCAGAGGCATTTAGAATGGCTCGTAAAAGATTCCCTAATACAGTGTTGATCTACAATGATTACAACACATTCACTTGGCAGAAAGACGATTTCATAAACCTAGTGTCATCATTGGTTCAGCAGGGAGCTCCAATCGATGCGTACGGACACCAGAGCCACGACTTGGATGACTACTATAAGAGTTTCCAGATCAACAATTTTGGCAACACTTTGAAGGAGATCCACAATGGAATCACTCAGAAGGGTGGTCGTGAGTTGCAGTGCTACATCACAGAGTATGATATCTCTCAGGGAAATGACCAGACATTTGAGACTATCATGGACAAGACATTCAAACCGATGTGGGAGGCTGACTTCGTTTCTGGTATCACAATCTGGGGATTTGTAAACGGTGCCACTTGGAGAGACAACACTGGTTTGGTGACAAGCTCAGGTTCTGACCGTAGCGGTATGAAGTGGTTGAAGAATTACATGGCGTCTGATGCGGCAAAGAATGCAAAGGCTAAGTTCTGTGGAAAGAACGCTGGTGGTCCTAGTTTGTTGGTGTCTGCTACTGAGACAACAATTGCATTGGGAGAGTCGGTGACTATCTCTGCTGAGATGAAGGATGCAAGCCAGATCACTTACTCGGTTAACGGTAATCAGATCGGTACTGGTGCAAGCGTTCAGTTTACTCCAAATGAGGCTGGTGAGTATAAGGTTGAGGTTTCTGCTAAATCAGGCAACGAGACTGTTAAGAGTTCAGTGACAATCAAAGTTATTGAGGTCGGACCTTACGGAGGTAAGGCTGCAGTTATCCCAGGAACTATTGAGGCTGAGAACTATGATAATGGCTTCGCTGGTAAGGCATACAATGATTTGAGCGACGGTAATGTTTGCGACGATTTCACTGACTACTATCGTTCTGACGATGTTGATATCAAGAAGATTTCTGATGGTGTCGCTCTTGGACACTGCCAGAAAGGTGAGTGGATGAATTACACTGTTGATGTTGCTGAGGATGGAGAGTACGACGTCGTATTGAGAGTAGGTACTGGAAATTCAGATGGAGGTAAGATGACAATCACTGTTGGTAATGAGGTTAAAGAAGTTGAAATCGAGAAGACTGGAGAGTGGGGCACATTTGCTGAAGTTAAAGTTGGCAAAATGAAGCTAAGTAAAGGTGAGCAGGTGATGAAGCTTTCAATCGACAAGGATTGGATCGACGTTGACTGGATCTCATTCAAAAACCTTTCAAATGTTGAGCAAGTTGCTAACAACAACAATGTGATCACAGTGATTCCTAACCCAGCGTCTACAAAGATTGAGATCATCGGTGCTGGAAAAGACGTTAAGGCAGAGTTTGTTTCACTTACAGGTTCGGTTGTTAAGTCTGTTAGCGAGACTGAGATTTCTCTTGATGACGTTGCAAACGGTGTATACATGCTTCGTATCACAACTCCAAATGAGACTGTTGTTAAGAAGCTTGTAGTTAAGAAGTAAATATTATATCCTATTACTTTTCGTGAGTCGGCACAGTTCTTTTGTGTCGGCTCACTTTTTATTTGTGCTTAGCCTTTCATAATGCTGGTCTGCCTTATAGCGATCCTATGGACATCAAATGTTTAATAATTTAAACAAATCTTAATTAATCTAAAATCGTGTGAAAAAACATAAAACGCACTAAAATAAAGTACTTATTTTTTGTATGTTTGTGGTGATGATAAGGAATACGGAAAAATAAGTGATCATGGAGAGGCAATTAGGTAATCAATACATTTCTACGGTAGGAGAAGAAATAGCAAACTCTATTTCTCATGGTGTTATGACGCTGCTGTCATTGGGAGCGTTGCCGTTTGTGGCAATATGGGGTTTTACACATTATGGTGTGGTGGAGGCTGTAAGCCTAAGCATCTATGCCACATGCCTTTTCCTGATGTTTGCCGTCTCCACTCTTTATCATTCTTTGAATAACGGAAAGGCAAAGGAAATCTTTCATCTCCTTGACCACATTTTCATATACGTGTTGATCGCCGGTTCGTACACACCTGCCTCGTTATCAATAATTGGAGGTTGGAAAGGAATCACACTTGTGAGTATCCAATGGGCGATAGTATTGTTTGGTATCCTATATAAGACGCTGGCAAAGAAGCAAAACCAAAAGGTAAGTTTGGCTATCTACCTCGCGATGGGGTGGTCGATAGTGTTGTTTGGAAAAGACGTGTACACTAATGCTACGATGTCGTTTATCGTTTGGATTGCGTTGGGTGGTGTGCTCTACACAATCGGAGCTGTTATCTATGGAAAGAAAGGTTTCAAATTCCACCACTTTGTATGGCATCTTTTCATTAATTTGGCTGCTGTCTGCCAGTTCATCGGATTTGTGTTCTGCTTGAAATAATTTTAGGCAATTATACACGAGTTGGCAGACTCTCGCTTTTTCTTTATACGCTCGCCCTACGGGCTCGCGTTGTTGGGAAGGTTAGGGCGTTCCGCCCTTAACAATCCTCATTTTTGACAACTACTATACAATCTCTTAATTTTATTACAATTTTAGCCTTACAATAATTGGTAAATTTGCTTTATCTTTGTGATTAAAGTATTCATGTGAAGTTATGAAACAGTTTTTTAAGATGGTTTTGGCAACAATAGTGGGTGTTAATATACTCGCTTTTCTTGCCTTGTTTTTTGCAATCTTCGCCATAGCGACGAGTGGTTCTGTGAAGTCGGTTACTGAAAAATCTATTTTGTCTATTCGATTGGAAGGCGTAGTTGAAGAACGCTCTTCTGAGGACATCTATACTTCTCTTGGATGGGAAGAACTCAACCTAGGTCTCGATGATATATTGAAGTCTATTCGTGCTGCTAAAGACGACGATTTGATCGAAGGTATACTGCTTGAGCCTGGTGCTGTAAGTTGTGGTGTTGCTTCATTGACTGAGATACGTGATGCTCTTGCCGATTTCCGTACTTCGGGTAAGTTTGTTTACGCTTATTCCGGGGCATACACGCAGGGGGCTTATTACATGTCTTCGGTAGCGGACAGTGTATTCCTTAATCCAAGTGGGACGGTTGATTGGCGAGGATTGGCTTACCAGGGTTTGTTCTACAAACGTTTGCTTGAGAAAGTCGGAGTGGAAATGCAGGTCATTAAGGTTGGTACATATAAGTCGTTTACTGAACAGTATACCAATGAAAAGATGAGTGACGCCAATCGTGAACAGGCAGCCGCTTTGGTGGGTGATTTGTGGACGGTATTGGCAAATTCAGTTTCGTCTTCACGTAATATTCCAATTGCTATGTTACAGACAGCTGCCGACAGTATGCTTTCATTGCAGCCTGCCGACAGTGTTTTGGCTTTGAATATGGTGGATAAACTGGCTTATCGTGATGAGGTGCTCAATAGTATTCGCCAACGTATGGGCTTGAGCAAAGAGGATAAGATTCCGTCTATCTCAACTGTAGATTATGCTGAGGGTTTGGTTGATAATGAGGAAGGAGACCAGGTAGCTGTTGTGTATGCGGTTGGTGAAATTGACAATGGAAACACTGATGGAATACAGTCTGTTAAACTTTCAAAGGAGTTGCTAAAACTTGCTGACGACAAAGATGTAAAGGCTGTTGTACTTCGTGTCAATTCTCCAGGAGGTAGTGCGTATGGTTCGGAGCAGATATGGCATGCTGTCGAGGTCCTCAAGCAAAACAAGACGGTGGTGGTCAGCATGGGCGACTATGCTGCAAGTGGTGGCTACTATATTTCATGTGGTGCTGATGCCATAGTGGCGAATCCTACGACAATGACAGGCTCTATCGGTATTTTTGGTGTAATTCCTAATGTCGGCCCACTTGCTGAGAAAATAGGAGTTGATTACGACGTGGTAAAAACCAGTGAAGGTGCTGATTTTCCACGTGTGATTGCATCGATGACTCCTGTTCAGCAACGTCGCATACAGCAATACGTCAATAATGGCTATGAGTTGTTTACTAAGCGTTGCTCAGATGGCAGACAAATGAATCCGGACGATTTGGAAAAGATTGCTCAAGGACGCGTGTGGAGTGGATCCCGTGCTTTGCAAATAGGATTGGCAGATACACTCGGAACCTTGAATGATGCGATTGAGTTGGCAGCTAACATGTCGAATCTATCAACTTATTATATCAAAGAGTATCCAGAAAAGAAATCTCTTTGGGAATCGTTTACAGAGAAAACACCTTCTCTCGGTGTGAGAATGTTTGCTCCGAAGGAATTTGAACGAGAACGTAAAGCCATAGAACAGGCACTTAATTTAGAAGTGCTCCAGGCTGCCATGCCTATGACTATAAAGATAGAGTAAGAAAGATAAGGTATACAATGGAGGTCAATGGATTTTGCCATTGACCTCTTTGTTTTCAATTAGGTTAGAATAGAACGGATGGGCTATATGTCGTAATCAATCAAATTTTGGAATATCTTAACAACTTTGTTTGTTGGTTTTGATATTTGAGCCTTTTGCATTTCATAGTTAGGAGAATCCACTTCACATAATTCTGAACATTCGCATTGACATTCTTCATGAAGTATTTCGTTGTATTGAACGTGGTCGTCCATTTCTTTGGATACACATTCGCGAACTAACGAACCAAATACTGCCTCTTTTACTTTCTCGAAAGGAGTCTTAGATTTTCTCTTCTCCTTTCTCAATTCCACAAACTGCTCATACTGAGGAAGCTCTCTTTCCGCGTCGCCTAGCAGTCTTTCTAAAATAGCTTCGATATCCGGATTAGGAGTCTCGTAGATTTCTTTGACAATATCAAGCGATTGTCTGTTCAACGACGCGATATCGGCGTCGCTTAATTTATCAACCAAATTCTTTACCTTCGCACACAGTCTGGATGTGCGAGTGCGTAGCGCACCCGGCTGAATACCCAATAGCATAGCCACTTCTTTGTCGTCAAGATCGTCGTCTGGCCATGAATAGAAGCCTTTGAAATGCTTGTATGCACTGCGGAAGAATAGGTATTTATCGTCGCTTGTCTCGTGTTGGTTGAACCACGCAATTGCAAACCCTACATGCATAAGTGTTAAATCAATAGGTCTACTGTTTATTGATGTCGCCAACTCCTGACGGTACTCTGCCAACGATTCTTGCATCTCCCTCATGATCATGTTCTCCTCCAACAAGAAACGTCGGAAGGTAGTGCGAAGCCATCCCGGCATAGCTTTTCCGTCTTGAACCTGCTGAAGATAGTAGCCTTGCACGTCGTCTTCAATACGCTTTGGCTTTGCTTCATAGAGGTATAGATAGAAATCAGACAAATAGTCATCAAATGTTTTGATGGCTGGGATTTCAGAGTCTGAAAAGAACACTTGCTTGTAGCAGTTCTCCAACAGACCTCTGTGTGCTACCATTAGCAGATTGTAGATTTTTTGCTTCATCAATTTCGTTTTGTTTGAATTAGACAAATTCTATATTACAATAAATGTGCCAACATATAGTTTCTGCTATTTTGGCATAAAGTGTAGAAACCGGGCATCTCCATTTCTGAAAATGCCCATTTTATGACATTTTCTTTAATCGTTCTTATCGTCATCAAAGTAATTTTCTTCGCAAGCCAATTTGCGTTTAGCGTCAAAGATGGAGCTTGCTGACTCATAATTTGCGATGCAGCAACTCATTTTCAAGAAACGTTCACGGCTCTTTCTGTCGCGACGAAACATCTCTGCGGTGCCTGCTTCGTCCTGATCGAAATTAAGGGCATTGCCAATGTTCATAGATTTGGCGACTCTTATCGCATCTTGGTTGGCTCCAATGTAAGTGAACATCCAACCTTTGTGCTTCAACTCGTCGATCATGCCAGCAATGACCTTGCCACTATACTCTTTGCTGCTGTTCTCCTCGCCGTCGGTGATGATGGTCACAAGCACAGTGTCGGTCTCTGCGACGTCTTTCTTGATGCTGTTGATGCCGAATCCGATGGCGTCAAACAATGGAGTGCATCCGCCTGGATTGTATTCCTCATTCTTAAGGTCCTCTATCTCCTTGATCGAAACCTTGTTTCTTAGCAAACGGATGTTGCCCGTCTCAAATGGCACGATGCTGACATACTGGTCTTGCTCTGGATGTTTCTCCTGCACCTTACGGATTGTCTGCAATGTCTCGTTCAATCCGTTCAATGCCTGACGCTCGATACAACTCATACTACCACTCTCATCAAGGATGATTAAATTAAAAGCTCTTGTCTTCATAACACTTTGTTTTTGGTTAAACTTTTTCATTAAGTAGGAGCAAAACATAGGTTGTTACAGACTGACGAGAAATTTTTTTCACAAAAAAAGACATCTCCATTTCTGAAGATGCCTTTTAATGCTTAGACGCTAGGATAACGCGTCTTTACTTGATTATTTCTTTATGATAACCTGAGATAGGATTCTCTGTCCGTTGCTTCTGCTTACGACTACAATATAGTTGCCTTTTGCAAGGTCGCTTACATTGTAAGTACATTCATCAAGGAAATGCTTAACTAGAACGCCTGACACTGTGTAGATGTCTACAATTACGCCTTCTCCTGTGTTTGTCACGATGTGGAACTCATCTTCAATCAAAGTAGGAGCGTAGATGTCTGTAGATGCGATGTCGTCAACTGATGCTGGATTTGGTGTGTAGACGTATTCAAGACCCCATAGCTGCTCATCCTGATTATTAGAAGAGAAAATCACAACATTTGCATTATCTTGCTTTGATCCATTTTCTACAGTCAACACCTTACTTGCAGAGTAGTCACTCTTATTAGATATAGTAAACCAATCGTTAGCTTTCTTGATTGTCCACTTCTGACTAGGATTGTCATATTCGCTCTTCTCCTCTGATGTGATCTTAGTACCATCATTGTTGACGTATTTGTTAGTCAACATGATCTTAGTCTCACCTCTCTGAATGAAGTAGTATCCATCAGTCTCTTTCAAACGGAACCACTGATTCTTGTCGGTCTCGTCTCTCTTAACCTGCTTCAAATCAGATCCGTCAGCAATAGACATCACCTTTCCACTCTTCTTGTTTACGATACGGTAAACATCTCCATTCGTAATCTCCTGGACAAGCT
>JAKSKU010000039.1 GCA_024401565.1 Paludibacteraceae bacterium | reverse complement strand
TTATATAGCAGTTGTCCAAAATGAGGATTGTTAAGGGCGGAACGCCCTAACTCCCTCCAACAACGCGAGCCCGTAGGGCGAGCGTACAAAGAAAAAGCGTGTTTTGACAACTCGTATATAATTGCCTTATTTTTATAATTTGAGATATATTCTAATTTTTCATAGATAGCGTGAATAATAATCAAGACATTTATGTGGTTAGACAGCATTGAGAACTCATCTGATATCAAGCAAATATATGGTAGAGATCCGATCCTAAACGATATTGTATTATACAACCTAAGTATTGACTACGCAAACAATACCGTAGGTTTGGATATAGACTTCTTTGATTGGCCTGTGCCATTACCCAAAGATTGGTATATTGACCAATACACTTGTCTTTCGGTAAAGATGGATTTTAAAGATGTTATATTCAATGACGTCAATTTAAGCAAAGAGTGTATAAAATACGACATAAATATTGAATCAACAGAAGAAAATTCTATACGCATAAGAATCAGCGATAACGAAGGATATTGCTTCTACGATTTCATTGCAAAATCCGCCAAGATTATAAATTTTACTTTTTGGGACCATAGAAACGATTGATTATGTGGACAGACTATTTAATAGAAAACAAATCGATTAAAGCCATTTTCGGTGATAAGGAGCCGAGTCTTGAAAGGATCCACATACTCGAGATAAATCACCTTTCTCCAACAAATATAGATATAGTATTTGAATTGAATGTCATGCCAGATCCTCTACCCAAAAGATGGGCTGCGAATAGAGCGAAAATCTGCGTGATCGGTTTATCATTTTATAATAAAGACAATACTCCTATTTTCAACTATGCCAACTTGAATATTGAGCAAAACAATCAGATGACGATGGAGATAAAAATGGAATCAAACGATAAAAAAAGAGTTGTTATACGCAATCTTAAAGGAGTGTCGTTTATTGAATTGAAAGCAGACTTCTTAAATATAATAAGATTAGGATACAATTAAAATAAGAAGGCAGTCATATACAAGTTGTCCAACACACACTTTTTCTTTATACGCTCGGCCTACGGCCTCGCGTTGGGGAGAGGCAAGGGCGTTCCGCCCTTAACAATCCTCATTTTGGACAACTGCTATATTATCTCCTAAAATATTTGACGCTCGTGCCCAACAAAAAAGGTCAGGTTTTAGCCTGACCTTTATAATTCCTTTCTAGTAATTTCTTACTTCAAACCTACAGTAGGGTCACAGTTTGTCTCCTGAGTTCCGATACCGCAGTACTCCTTCAAAGAATCGAAAGCCTTGTAGAAGTCTAGAGATGCAGCGCGCTCCCAGTCTAGAGCAGCAGCCTCTACATCACCACCCTTGTAACGAAGGTGACCACGGTTGTAGTATGCTTTAGCAAACTGAGGTGTAAGAGCGATTGCCTTGTTGTAATCCTTCATTGCAGCCTTCTCATCGCCTAGCTCAGCGTATGAGTTACCTCTGTTGAAGTATGCCTCAGCGAACTTAGGGTTGATCTTGATAGCAGAGTTGTTATCCTCGATAGAACCCTTAACATCACCAAGCTCTTTTCTTGTAGTAGCACGGTTGTAGAATGTCAAAGCATCATTTGGATTAGACTCAAGTACTACATCGTAGTCGGCCTTAGCACCCTTATAGTCACCCAAACGGAACTTAGCGTTACCCATGTTGCCATAAGCCTCAATGAACTTTGGATTTAGCTCAAGTACCTTGTTGAAGCTCTGGATTGCTGCCTTGTACTCAGCGTTACGGTACTTCTGGATACCCTCGTTGAAGTACTCAGTTACACTCTTCTGTGCCTGCGCAGTCAACGCAAAACAAACTGTTGACACTAGTAGAAATAAAAATTTTTTCATTTTCTAAATCGTTTAGTCCGTCATCTTATGACAACTGACGTTTAAGATATTTTATTAACCTAATATTCATTCTATAAACGCGACGGTATACAAACCGACCAACGTATATACGGCTACAAAATTACAATTTTTGAATTATAAAACTAACTTATTCGTATTTTTTTATGTTAAAAAAGGTTATTTAGAGGTATATAAGATGTTATACATCATTTCATCCCCTTTTTTCACATGTTTTTCTTTTGCTTTTGTGTTTTTTGCATTTATCTTAGTGTAAAAATATTTGAACACATAACAATTTTGGCCATGGAAAAGAAAGTGAAAATCTATTGCGTCAACAGCAATATAACTAATTCATATCCCGCTGGCATCACATTGGAGGAGATCTGTCCAAAAGATGTCAATGCGATTGTCGCTAAAGTAAACGGTAAGATTAAAGACCTTAAGTTCTGCGTATATAAACCCAAATGTGTTGAGTTTCTCGGAATAGATTCCCTTCACGGCGTCAGAGCATATCTCCGCAGCGTCTCTTTCCTTTTGTTTGAGGCTGTGATGTATTTAAATAAGGAGGCGTCTCTCCGCATCGAACATCCTATTTCTGGCGGATATCTATGCCAGATTGCTGGCCTTGGCGAGATAAACGAAGATCTATGCCGTCGACTTACAGAAAGAATGCGTGAGAAAATAGCCGAGCAGACGCCATTTGTCCAGGAAATCGTACCTACATCGTGGGCCATCCAATATTTCGAGGATTGCGCTGCTTTCGACAAAGTCAATATATTAAAGAGTCGCGGCGAGATATACACTGAACTTTACCGTATTGATGAGCTTTACGATTTCTATTACGGTGCTCTTGTGCCAGACGCTGGCTATATCGACAAGTTCGCCCTTCGTCCATACAATGGTGCTCTTCTTCTGACTGTACCGTCGGCAGATAAGCCTAATGAGCTTGCTCCGCTACGTCAGGAACCTCAGCTTTTGAAGGCTTTCTCTGAGCATACAACTTTCAACCAGCTTATCGGCTATGAAAACGTGGGCGACCTTAATATAGGTCTGCTTGAAAAGAATAACGCCAGCAACCTAATCAAGATTGCGGAGGCTCTTCAGGAGAAAAAGATTGCACTTATTGCCGACGAGATTGCTAAACGCGACAAGGTACGCATTGTCCTTCTTGCTGGTCCGTCTTCATCTGGAAAGACGACTTCGAGCAAGAGACTGGCTGTGCAGCTTGCTGTATGCGGCTTGAAACCAATCGCTGTGTCGCTCGACGACTATTTCGTGCCACGCGACCAGACTCCAAAGGACGAAAAAGGCAACTACGATTTCGAGAGCCTTTACGCTTTGGATCTTGACCTGTTCAACAGTGATTTGAACAGACTCATTGCTGGTGAGCCTGTTACACTTCCACGCTACAACTTTGAGACAGGCGGCCGTGAGAAAGGTGAGACAATCCAGATCCACAACAACGAGGTGCTTATCTTCGAAGGAATCCACGCGTTGAATCCTAAACTAACAGAGAAGATCCCTGCTGAGAACAAGTTTAAGATCTTCGTTTCTGCGCTGACTTCTATCTCTCTCGATAATCACAACTGTATTCCTAATACAGACAACCGTTTGATCCGCCGTATCGTGCGCGACTTCAAATACCGTGGCTATTCGGCAGAGGATACAATCAAGCGTTGGCCGGACGTGATGAAGGGCGAGGAGAAGTGGATTGTGCCATTCCAGGAGGAGGCGGACGCAATGTTCAACTCGGCTATGATCTTCGAGCTTTGCGTACTAAAGCATCACGCTATCGCTCCACTATCGATGGTGCCGCAGACGTCGCCATACTATTCGGAGGCACACCGTCTGCTCAACTTCCTTTCTTATTTTGCCGACATTCAGGAGAACGAGATTCCGTCGACATCATTGTTGAGAGAGTTCGTTGGAGGAAGCAGTTTTAAGTATTAATTAGAAATGCTAAATGCGGAATGTAAAATCATTTAGCATTTCGCATTCATAATTCAGCATTTAAATATATGATGGCATGTAGGGTCGTTACTTATCGAACCCTCTCATTCGCTCTGGGTTTCGCCCCTACACCATCAACAGGAAAAAGACGTGGTTTTTGTTAAGCCACGTCTTTTTTGGTGTTATGACGATATAAATTTCGTGCATAAAAAAAGACGTTGCAATTATTTGCAACGTCTATAATGCACCCCTTTGTCCCCTTGAAGGGGAGGGTATAAAAGACAAGCTTATTTTACAAGCTCAAGAGTGTCCTTTGCGATCATGTACTCCTCGTCTGTAGGCACTACAAGAACCTTAACCTTTGATGATGGAGTTGAAATTACCTTCTCCACACCTCCTGCGGCCTTGTTGGCAGCGTCGTCGATCTCTACTCCTAGATAACCGAAGTCCTTGCAGCATAGCTCACGGATTGTAGCCTGGTTCTCACCGATACCTCCTGTGAACACCAAGATGTCAAGACCACCAAGAACAGCTGTGTATGAACCGATGAACTTGCGAACACGGTAAACGAACATGTCTCTTGCAAGTGTGGCACGCTCGTTGCCGCTGTTGATTCCTGCCTCGACGTCGCGCATATCCTGAGAGATACCAGATACTCCCTTCAAACCACTCTCCTTATTAAGGATATTATTGATTGCAGGAATGTCAAGTTTGTTACGCTCCATCAAGTATGTGATGGCACCTGTGTCGATATCTCCACAACGTGTACCCATTACAAGACCCTCAAGCGGAGTCAATCCCATTGATGTGTCTACGCTCTTACCGTCCTTGATAGCAGAGATAGAACCACCGTTACCGATGTGACAAGTGATCATCTTTGTTCCCTCTGGCTTCATGCCAAGGATCTCCAATGTGCGAGCTGACACATATCTGTGGCTTGTTCCGTGGAAACCATATCTGCGGACACCGTCATTCTTGTAATACTCGTAAGGAAGAGCGTACATATATGCAGCCGCTGGCATAGTCTGGTGGAACGCAGTATCGAACACTGCAACCTGTGGAACGTTAGGTAGCTCTGCTGTAACAGCCTCGATACCCTTTAGGTTGGCAGGGTTGTGAAGCGGTGCAAGTGGAGCACACGCCTTGATGTTATCGATAACCTCCTTTGTGATTAGTACGGATTTGTTGAATTTCTCACCTCCATGTACGACGCGGTGACCTACAGCCTCGATCTCTGATAGATTCTTGATAGCACCGTCTTCCTTCGACTGAAGAACCTTAAGAATCAACTCAATACCAGCTGTGTGCTCTGGAATTTCGCAATCAATTTGTTTTTTCTCACCTGATGGAGTCTTATATTTCAAGAATGAATCCTTTAAACCGATTTTTTCAACTCCTCCCGACGCCAATGTGTCGTTCTTTGGCATGTCGATCAATTTGTACTTGATTGATGAACTACCGCAGTTTAGTACTAAAATTTTCATGTAATATAAATTATGAAATGTTGTAGACGCGGGTCGCGTCTACAACATTAGATTATTATTGTTTTGCAGCAATAGCCTGGTTTGCTGTAATTGCAATCATCTTAACTACGTCCTCAACTGAGCAACCGCGTGAAAGGTCGTTCACTGGAGCGGCAAGACCCTGAAGGATTGGTCCAAGTGCCTCTGCACCTGCAAGACGCTGAACAAGCTTGTAGCCGATGTTTCCAGCCTCAAGTGAAGGGAATACCAATACGTTAGCCTGACCTGCGACGTCGCTGCCTGGAGCCTTGCTCTTAGCTACGCTTGGCACAAGAGCTGCGTCTGCCTGAAGCTCAGCGTCGATCTTCAAGTCTGGAGCGTACTCCTTAGCGAACTTACCAGCCTCGATAACCTTGTCTACTGTCTCATGCTTAGCTGAACCCTTTGTAGAGAAGCTCATGATAGCAACCTTAGGCTCGTCGAAACCGAAGATAGACTTGGCTGTACCTGCGCTGACAACAGCGATGCTACCAAGCTCCTCAGCTGTTGGCACTGGAGTGGCTGCACAGTCGGCGAATAGCAACATACCGTCGTGACCGTATGTCTTATCCTTGAAGATCATAAGGAATGCGCCGCTCACACACTTAGCACCCTGACGAGTCTTGATGATCTGGAATGCAGGACGAAGCACGTTACCAGTGTAGTTCTTTGCACCAGCAACCTCACCATCCGCGTCGCCAGCCTTAACTAGCAAACAAGCCAAGTAAAGAGGATCCTTAACTAGCTCAACTGCCTGCTCAGGCTGCAAACCCTTGCGCTGACGAAGCTGAAGCAATAGATCGATATATTTCTGGCTGTTTGGATTGTTCTCTGGGTCGATGATTGTAGCCTTTGAGATATTCTTTAGTCCGAACTCAGAAGCCAACTTGTTGATCTCGCTTGGGTTGCCTAGCAAGATAATGTCTGCGATACCCTCTGCCAAAATCTGGTCAGCGGCCTTGATTGTACGCTCCTCTGTTCCTTCAGGAAGAACGATGCGCTGCTTGTTCTGCTTAGCGCGAGCAATAATACTGTCTAGAATTGCCATATCTGTAAAAATCTTTAAATTCTTTTTTATTTGTCAGTCACTTTATAGAACGAGAATGATAGACCATTGCCAATAAAGGCTATGTCTACGTAGTACTTATACGGACCGATGATTTTGCCGTGAGGAGCAAAAGAAGCATTGAATCCAGATGATTCTAGAGCTTTTTCGTAATCTGCGATCATCTTGTCTCCTTCGCCATACACTTCAACTCTGACGTTGCTGATTCCAGTGTAATCTGCTATAGATACATTATGACATCCGCTGCCTGGCTGGGGAAAGTTGCCTAGCCAAGAGTTCTCTTTGCATAAATCATGCCAACTTTTGCTTTCGCTGACGTTGGTGGTCTGTTCAGTTTTCTTTCCGTCGCTCTCCTCATCGTCTTTGCAACCTGTGAACAGGATTGCTGACGAGATTATAGCTAGTAATGGAAATAGTAAATTCTTCATAAAGTGCTGTGTCTTATAGCCGTTTTTAGTTGGTCTTGAATTTGAACTGTACCTTAGCCAACTCCTCGTTAGCCTTGACAATCTTATTTTTCAAACCAGCCTTGTGAGCCTTAACCTTTTCAGCCACAGCCTTGTCGCTCAATGCGATCATCTGAGCCGCAAGAATACCGGCGTTCATGGCTCCGTTGATACCAACAGTGGCAACTGGAATTCCAGGAGGCATCTGAACGATTGATAGAAGTGCGTCCATACCCTCAAGAGTAGATGCGATTGGAACACCGATCACAGGGACTGACGTCTGCGCTGCGATCACACCTGGCAAAGCTGCTGCCATACCTGCCGCTGCGATAATCACCTTGATGCCACGGCCTTCTGCGTTGGTGGCGAAACTCTCAACTTCGGATGGAGTGCGGTGTGCGGAAAGCGCGTTGATCTCGAACGGAATCTCAAACTCGTCGAGAATCTTAGCGGCCTTCTCCATGATTGGCAGGTCTGATGTGCTGCCCATTATGATACTTACCTGTGGATTCATTTATTCTTGATTAAAAAAGAAATCATTTTTTGCTCTGAATTTTGTGCAAATTTCACGCTTTTTAGGATTCTTCATATCCTTCAAAGCTTTTTTTGCATATTCACCTTCTATAGGTTTTTTGCTTCTTGGATATCCTATCATAAGCTAAATTTTTATTCTTCTGCAAAGATAAATTTTTTTAGATAATCTCCCAACTGTTGTAATTAAAAATCCGACATATAATCTCCACTGCGACACGCTCGTCTGTGCGTCTCTACATTTCGCAAAAAAATTAGATTTATTGAGAAAATAAAACTATTTTTGCACAAAATAGGCTAATTATAGATGTAGAATAAATTTAACGGTTATGGCAGAGAACCAAGAGATAGAAAAAAACGAAGCCAAAGAGGTGCTTAATTTCATTGAGCAGAAGGTGGTGGAAGATTTGGCAAATGGCAAAAACGGTGGAAAAGTTCAGACTCGTTTCCCGCCTGAACCAAACGGCTATCTCCATATTGGTCATGCAAAGGCTATTTGCATGGATTTCGGTATCGCTAAGAAATACAATGGCGTATGTAACCTCCGTTTCGACGACACTAACCCTGTGAAGGAGGACAACGAATATGTTGAGGCTATCAAGGAGGATATCAAATGGTTGGGCTTCGAGTGGGGTAATATCTACTACGCTTCCGACTATTTCCAGCAGCTTTGGGATCTTGCTGTCACTCTCATCAAAGAGGGTAAGGCTTATATTGATGAGCAGACTCCTGAGGAGATCGCCGCGCAGAAGGGTACTCCTACTGTGCCAGGAACTGAAAGCCCATACAGAAATCGTCCGGTTGAGGAAAACTTGCGACTGTTCCAGGAAATGACTGACGGTAAGATCGAGGATGGCAAGATGGTGCTTCGTGCAAAGATCGACATGGCAAGCTCTAACATGCATTTCCGTGATCCAATCATTTATCGTATCATCACTACTCATCCGCACCACCGTACTGGCTGGAAGTGGAAGGTATATCCTATGTATGATTTCGCACACGGCCAGAGCGACTATTTCGAGGGTGTCACTCACTCATTGTGTACCCTTGAGTTTGTGCCTCACCGTCCACTATACGATTTGTTCGTCGACTGGGTGAAGGAGGGTAAGGATCTTGACGACAACCGTCCTCGCCAGTATGAGTTCAATAAGCTTAATCTTAACTACACTCTAATGTCGAAGCGTAATCTTCTGACATTGGTTAAGGAGCATGTGGTAGAGGATTGGGACGACCCTCGTATGCCTACTATCTGTGGATTCAGAAGACGCGGATATTCGCCAGAGAGTATACACAACTTTATCGACAAGATCGGCTACACTACTTACGACGCCCTTAACGAGTTCTCATTGCTTGAGAGCGCAGTGCGTGACGACTTGAACAAGCGAGCTACTCGTGTGGCAGCGGTGCTCGACCCTATCAAGTTGGTTATCACTAACTATCCAGAGGGAAAGGTTGAGGAACTTGACGCTATCAACAATCCAGAGGACGAGAATTCGGCTACACACAAGGTTGAGTTCAGCCGTGAGCTGTGGATTGAGCGTGACGACTTCATGGAGGATGCTCCAGCTAAGTTCTTCCGTCTAGGCCCAGGTAAGGAGGTCCGCCTAAAGAACGCTTACATCATCAAGTGTAGTGATAATCCGGCAGAGTGTTGCGTGAAGGATGCCAACGGAAATATTGTTGAGGTTCATGCTGAGTTCATCCCAGAGACAAAGACAGGAGAGGTAAACTGCAACATGAAGATCAAGGGTAAGACAATCCACTGGGTAAGCTGCGCTCACGCACTTAAAGCAGAGGTTCGTCTATACGACAGACTATGGAAGGTGGAGAATCCACGTGATGAGTTGGCCCGCATCAAGGAAGAGAAGCAGTGTGAGGCAATCGACGCAATGCGTGAGATCCTTAATCCTGACTCATTGAAGGTGTTGACTAACTGCTACGTGGAGAAGTTCTTGGCAGAGTGCAAACCACTCGACTATTTGCAGTTCCAGCGTATCGGATACTTCACTGTCGACAAGACATCTACGGCAGACCACTTGGTATTCAACCGTACCGTCGGCCTAAAAGATAGCTGGGCAAAAGAAATGAAGAAATAAAGAAAACAATAAAGACATGAAAAAGAATTTTTTCTATGCGTTAGGAATGGCTGCATTGCTATGTGGCTGTGACTCTGGCACAGTTGAAGAGAATGGAAACCGTATGGCTGCTTACGGTTTTGTTAGTGGTTTTGGTAATGTGACAACAACATTCTCATATTACGATTTCACAGTTGAGGAGCCAGATTGTGAAATCTATGGTTTTTCAGGTTTAGAGGATTTCGGTCGTTGGACAAGTGGCGACTCTGTCTCATTTAAGTTTGAGGGAGTCTCTCCAAATTCTAATCTTACTGCAAAGATTGATTTCTGCATGATAGGTCCATCGGGCAACACTCCTCTTAAGTATGACGCTTACGCAAATGATGTGAAGATTTGTTCAAATGAGGCATATTCAGGAACAAAGTCTACATATATCAACATTCCTGCTAACGTTATCGGAGACAAGGAAGATTTATATCTTTATCTATATATGAAGAATCCAGTGAGACCGATGGATGAGAATCCTAATGTTTATGACTCTCGTCCTTTGGGATTGGCAGTTACAGGCGTTTCGCTTTACGGATTCTCAGTTGAGGAAGATTGATTAGTTCTCACATAAAATAAATGTGTTTATGAAAAGTATTATGTATTTTTTGGGAATGGCATTTGCAATGTGTTGCTGTTCTTCAAAGCAGGAGCCTGTTGAAGCAGCGGCTCAGTCAGAATCAGAGAAGGATTCAAATGTGAACCATTTTTATTCTTTCTACGATTTTTCAAAGGAGGATCCAGGATGTGAATTCTCAGGATTTTCAGGTGATGAGAGCTTTGGACGTTGGTCGAGTGGAGACACTTCTACAATCGATTTGATGACAGCTCCTATGGCGGAGTTCACTGCCAGACTTGATGTTCACAGAATTGGTACTGAGGGTGAGCCTATTGAGTTCGACGTTCTAGTTAACAGCGAGCCTGTGTCTCACGTGTCTACAAACGGACATGAGTCTGTATATGTAAACGTATCAAAGGAGAATGTTGGTGCTGACGGTTCTGCGCGTTTGATGCTTGCGTTCAAGAATGCCGCTAAACCTAGCAAGTACAATCCAGAGAGCAAAGACCCTAGAAAACTAGGTATTGCTTTAAGCAGTGTTACTGTTTACGGATATAGCATGAAGTAATTTTCAGAATCTGAAAAGTTCGAGCGATGAATTCAATTTTCACGAATATAGGTATGAGTTTGCCGGTAACCAACCCGGTACTCATATTTTCGCTCGTTCTCTTCGTGATTCTTATCACTCCGTTCGTATCGGAGAAACTTAAACTGCCAAGTATCATTGTTATGATTTTGGCAGGTATTGTTTTGGGAGATAATGGAATAGGTGTTTTGACGCGAGATTCCAGTTTTGAACTTTACGGTACTGTCGGCATGGTGTACATCATGTTCCTGGCCGGCATTGAGATGGATGTGTCCGATTTCAAGAAGAACCGTAGAGCGGGAGTCTTTTTCGGAGGCATAACCTTTATTTTCCCTATGGTGATAGGTACACTAAGCAGCTATTTCCTGTTGCAATACATTCCTCACCATGAGGTGTTCCCAGACGAAACGACTGTCGGGGCATCTGA
Organism: Paludibacteraceae bacterium; assembly: GCA_024401565.1. Taxonomy (GTDB): domain Bacteria; phylum Bacteroidota; class Bacteroidia; order Bacteroidales; family Paludibacteraceae; genus UBA1723. Next base: position 9,271 of record JAKSKU010000039.1, on the reverse strand, counting down.
AATGACGGCGTCATACTATTTGTTTGTGGCATCACTTTTGCTTGCCAGTATGTATGCCTCACATACGCTGATATCCTATCCGATTGTCAGCAAATACGGTATCAACAAGAACCGAAGCCTAAGTATCACTATTGGTGGTACGATGATTGCCACCACTGCGTCATTGTTGGTGTTGGCTGTGATCGTTGGTATGGCGCGTGGCCAGATCAACAGTTTCTTTTGGGTACGTATGGGAATAGCTATATGCATATTCCTGTTTATTATAGGTGTCGTCTTTCCGCGTCTTGCGAGCATGTTCTTCAAGCGTGTGAACGACAGTGTGGGTCAGTATATTTTTGTGCTGGCACTCGTTTTCTTAGGAGGTTATATTGCACAGCTTGCCGGACTCGAGGCTATCATAGGGGCGTTTTTGGTTGGAGTGGCGATCAGTTCGCTGATTCCGAGAATCTCGCCGTTGATGAACCGTCTGGAGTTTGTGGGTAACGCGATATTCATTCCTTTCTTCCTTATTGGAGTGGGAATGCTGATCAATATCAAAGCGGTGATCGCTGGTCCGAACACGTTGCTTGTGGCTGTGGTGATGTGTGTCGTCTCGAATATGTCGAAGTATTTGGCGGCTGTTGTCACACAGCGTACATTTAAGTTGAAGAAGGTAGAAGGAAACTTGATTTTCGGACTCAGTACAGCTCAGGCAGCAGCTACTTTGGCTGCCGTGAAGATTGGTTACGACACAGTGGTTGTCTATGCCGACGACGGTTCGCTGATCCGTATTTTCAGTGATGATATATTGAATGGTACCGTCATAATGATCCTTGTCACTTGTATCATTTCATCCACGGTGACGGAGCGATCGGCAAAGGTTATCGCTACACAGTCGGAGAATATAGACGAGAAGATTGCCAAAGCTCAACAGGCCGACAGAATACTTGTGCCGCTTTATCATCCGGATAATTTGCCAAGACTGATGGAGCTTGCTGTCATATTGAAGGCAAAGAAGTCAAAAGAGCCGTTGTATGTACTGCATGTGGCAAACGACTTGCCTGGCAACGGAATGGACCATGGCCGAAAACTGCTTGAGAGAGCGGCGAGAATAGCGTCTGCCACGGATAATTCCGTCAAGATGGTTTCCCGTTACGACGCCAATATCGCGATGGGAATCATACACACAATCAAGGAGAACAATATCACAGACATTGTGCTTGGTCTTCACTATAAGAGCAAATTCACCGACACTTTCTTCGGCGAGAAAACGGAGACGCTGCTGCAGCTTACCAATCAGATGGTGATGGTGGTGAAAGCAGTTCAGCCGCTCAACACAATACGCAGAGTGGTGGTGGCGGTACCTCCTAAGGCAGAGTTTGAAATCGGTTTTGTGAAGTGGTACGACCGTGTGAAGAACATATGTAAGCAGATTGGAGCTTCGGCAAAATTCTTCGCGCCGAGCGATACACTTGAGCAGATCAAAGTGCTTGCGGGCAGAAACAAGTTCGGAGTGCAGACGCAATATGAGACTCTCGACGACTGGGATGAGCTACTTGTCCTTACGCGTGAACTGGAGACGGACGACCTTTTGGTGATCGTGTCGTCGAGAAAAAACAATGAATCATACTTGCCTGCGTTTGAAAAACTTCCGCAGCAGTTGGCTAAATATTTTGCAGACAATAGTTTTATCGTGCTTTATCCGGAACAGTTCTCTTCGCCGGCTGATGCGGATAAGGAAATATCTTAAACACTAAAGAATACTATGGCAGAAATGTATAAGACTCCCTTTTTCTACAAATTTTTGAGAGTCTACAGTAATACAATATATAGCAGATGGTTTTCATCGACTGAAGTGAATAATGAGAAGGTTATTCCAGAGAACACGTCGGTGATCTTTGCACCTAATCATCAGAATGCGTTTATCGACGCGATGGCTTTGCTATGGGCGTCTCCAGCTCCTATTATGTTCTTGGCAAAAGCTTCCATTTTCAACAATAAGGTGATTGCGAAGGCATTGAATTTCTTCAAGATTATGCCTGCCTACCGTATGCGCGACGGTTACAGCAATCTAAAGAAGAATGAGGAGAGCTTCGATGAGGCTGTGAAGGTGCTTGCTCATAATCAGTATTTCTGCTTGATGCCTGAAGGCGGACAGGATGAGTTCCGTCGTCTTCGCCCGTTGGTGAAAGGTATGTTCCGTATCGCTTTCGCAGCGCAGAAGCAGAAGCCAGAAGGGGAGTCCGTGCTTATCGTTCCGACGGGTATCGACTATGGACACTACGATCATAGCGGCTACCATTTGGTGATCAATTATGGAAAACCAATCCGTATCGCAGACTATTATCAGGATTACCTTGCTAATGAGGCTGTGACACAAAATAAGGTGAGAGACGAGTTGTATAACCGCATGAAACCGTTGATGCACCATATTGTGTCGGAGAAATACTACGATACCATCTATGCTTCATCATATGCCTACGCTGAGGAGATGCTAGAGTCAAAGGATTGGGAAGACAACGAGACAAACCGTCTTGAGGTGCGCCAGAGAATCTCCACTTTGCTTGATGAGGCGGTTGTGAATGAAAACCCACTTTTGCCGGAACTTCAGAAGGCGGTGAATGATTGGTTGGGCAAAAGCAACAAGGTAGAGCTTTATGCGCGCGCGTTTGAGGAGCCGCACAAGGTGGATGCCAAACTGATCACATCGATTCTATACCTGATCGGATCGTCTCCACTTGCTTTCTATGCTTTCGTATGCAATGGATTCCCATACTTGTTGTTCAAGGGTGTGGCTTACAAATTGGCACACAACACTGGTTTTGAGGCAAGCCTGTTGCTTGGATTCGTATATTTGGTGCTGCCATTAATTTATCTGGTATATATAATATTGTATGCGGTATTCGCTCCACAGTATTTTGCCAATACATTGTCGTTCTTAGTGTTCACTATATGCTGGTTGCTTTCTCTTCCTATCTCATTCAATTTTATGATGAGATACAAGTGGAGATTTGAATACGTCAAGTCGAGAATACAGACTATCGCCGGCAAGGGTAAGGCTGCAAATAAGGTCGTTGAGATTTTAAGAAAAATTGTACCGTCTATTTAAGAAATGGAAGATATCGAAGAACTTGACATACATAACGCGGCTGAGGAGCGTGAGGTAGACTACGAGATAGCACTACGACCCCTTTCTTTCGATGATTTTACTGGTCAGCAGAAAATCCTTGAGAATCTGAAGGTGTTTGTGGCGGCTGCAAAGATGCGTGGTGAGCCTCTCGACCATACTCTCCTTTATGGCCCTCCAGGATTGGGTAAGACGACGCTTGCCAACATCCTCGCCAATGAGTTGGGTGTCGGCTTTAAATTGATCTCGGCTCCTGTGCTTGACAAACCGTTGGATTTGGCAGGTCTTTTGACTGGTTTGGAGCCAAATCAGGTCCTTTTCATCGACGAAATTCACCGTTTGAAGCCAGTGATAGAGGAATTTCTATATTCAGCTATGGAAGACTTCCGTATCGACCTCATGATCGATAAAGGACCGAATGCGAGAGCGTTGCAGATACCGTTGAACCCATTCACTCTTATCGGGGCAACAACACGTAGCGGCTTGCTTACCAGCCCGTTGAGAGCGCGTTTTGGAATCAACTGTCATTTGGAATACTACGATAAGGATGTGCTTACAAAGATCATTTGCCGTTCGGCTTCAAAACTCTATACTCCTTGCGATATGGAGGCTGCAGGTGAGATAGCAAGCCGTAGCCGTGGCACACCGCGTATCGCCAATGCTATCCTGCGACGTGTGCGTGATTTTGCCCAAGTGAAGGGAAACGGCATCATCGACGTCAATATAGCAAATGATGCGTTGATGGCGTTGAATATCGACCAGTATGGTTTGGATGAGACAGATACTAAGATTTTGGCCGTATTGATCGACAAATTTAAGGGTGGACCTGTCGGACTTTCCACAATTGCCACTGCTATCGGAGAGGATGCTGGCACTGTGGAAGAGGTGTACGAGCCATTCCTTATCAAGGAAGGTTTCCTTAAGCGTACTCCAAGAGGACGTGAAGCCACTGAACTTGCATACAACCATCTTGGCAGAAGACGTGATGGAGCACAACTAACATTATTTGATTAAAACTTGTTTGACAATGATAAAAACGAATAACAGAAAGAACTTTATCCGTGAGCGTTCAACTGAATTTGTAGTGAACGAGCCTGCAAAACTGTTTGATTTCTTGCAGCAGAAGATTGGTTCAAGCCGAAATAATATAAAGGGTCTTTTGGCCAAGAGACTTGTGTCGGTAAACGGTGCAGTTGAGACGCAATTCGATTTGGAGCTTAAGAAAGGCCAGAAAGTGTCGGTATGCTTTACTGGCAAGAAGAACACTTTCGCTCATCCGAAAATATCTATCATATATGAAGACGATGCTTTCCTAGTGGTAGACAAGAAGGAGGGCATCCTTTCGGTGCCAGCTCCCAACCATGCCGCAGAGGATACAGTGCTGAAGGTGATGGTAGGCTATGTCAAGAGACAGAACCGTCAGAATGCACTTTACACGGTACACAGAATCGACCGTGACACAAGCGGTGTGCTTATGTTCACCAAAACTCCGGAGGTGCAGCAGGCGGTGAAACTTCACTGGCACGACGCTGACCACAGAAAGGTTTACTATGCGTTGGTTGAGGGTATTGTGGAGAAAGACGAGGATACAGTGGAGAGCTGGCTGAAAGAAGATCCCAAGACATTCATTGTACACTCGTACAACTATGATAACGGAGGAATGTTTGCCGTCACTAAATATAAAGTGATTCAGCGTGGCAACGGACGCACACTTTTGAAGTGCGAGATCCCTACAGGAAGAAAGAACCAGATCCGTGTGCACATGCAATCGATCGGACATCCTATCGTTGGCGACGTGAAGTATGGAGCACCTGTCACAAGCGTAAAGCGTCTGTGCCTTCACGCCACATATCTTGCCATCAAGAATCCTACAAACGGTAAGATTATCTCGTTTGAATCGCCAGTTCCCCGCATTTTCTACACAGTAATGAAGTAGTGAGATGGAGGATATAAAAGCTTATTTTAGGGAAGCTCAAGTTGAGGATCTTCCTCTTCATTATATGGACGACGCGAGTGATTTTTCGTCGTTCCTTTCTATTTGTTCTGGCGATTCCACCGGAGATTTTGATGTTGCAATCATTGGAATCCCGTCTGCGTGGGGATCGCAGAAATATAATCCCTCAGTTGCGTATGCACCTGACGGAGTGAGGAAGTATCTCTATCGTTTGTGTGGGGATTTTCACAATATAAGGATAGCTGATTTTGGCAATATCAATGTGAAGGACGATCAGTCGCCGACGGCCGCTGTGGCAGATGTTGTGTCGATACTTGTGGAGTCGGGGAAGAAGGTCGTGATTATCGGAGGCGGAGACAGCTGTAATGTGCCTATTGTAAAAGGAATGGCCCAATCCATCGGGAAAATTAACTTTGTAAAGATAGATTCGTTGATCACGTTGAGTGGGGAAGACGAGTTGGCAAAGAATGGTGGATTGTTGTCGTCGTTCGATGAAATCGCTCAAATCAAACAGGTGGATTGCATCGACGTGCTAGGATACCAATCATATTTGTGTTCAGACGATAAGTTTGCCAGAGCCGATGATCAGAGAATCTGCTTCACTCGTTTGGCCGAGGTGCAAGACAATGTGCAGAATATAGAACCGTTGCTTCGCGACAATGATTTGTTTTCTATGTCGGCACGAGCGATACGCAATTCAGATATGCCATCTTGTATGGCCATGCCCAACGGATTATATGGGGAAGAGGCATGCCATTTGGCAAAGTTGGCAGGGTTGAGCGACAGAGGCTCTGTGTTCTATATCTCCGATGTATACGCCCAAAATGAGTCGTCTCTTGCCCTTTCAGCCCAGATTGTGTGGCATTATCTTCATGGAGTGGATCACCGATACAATGACTATCCGACAAACAACATCTGCAATTACAGGAAGTCGCTAGTGTATGACACGCGCACTAACACAGAAGTGAAGTTTTTCAATAATCCGTTGAATGGCAGATGGTGGGTTGAGATTCCAGGTTATAAAGGAAGTCGTATCGTCTCATGCAAAGAATCAGACTACGTTGCAATGATTAATCGAGAGGTGCCGGAAATCTGGTTCAGACACTTTATGAGATAAAGAACGAGATTATATAGCAGTCTATAATGAGGATTGCAAAGGGCGAAACGCCCTTGCCCTTCCTTCAACGCGAGCCCAGAGGGCGAGCGTATAAAGAGAAAAAGCTTGTGTTGAACTATTCGTAAATATTTGCCTATAATTATTATCTTTGTTCAGTAAAGAATATTAAGGGAATGATTTCGTTATATATAAATTTTAAATTTCGAATATAAAAAGAAAAGAGTTTTATTAAAACATAACATATTTATACGCGTTTGCTATTTGTCAAATACATCGGGAACCTAGGAAATTCAACTTGTATTGAGCAAAAAAATGAAAAAGATGACGCATTTGCAAACGTCCACGCTTGTGGGCGTTTCTTTGCCGTCTTTTTCCAGCTTTCCTAGGGCTGCCGATGTAGGTGAAGATTCGCCCGCATTTGGTTTCTCTAGGATTTCTATTTTGTTTTGAAGACTTTGGCAGCGCACAAAGCAAACTGCCATGATTAATACATACGCGCAGAATGTCTCCGCACTTTTCAAGACGGGTGTCACTACCGAACACTCGTTTCGTGGATATCTGCAAACTCTCCTTGAATCTTTGTTGCCAAATTATATGGCTGTGAATGAGCCAAAGCGTTCGGCTTGTGGTGCTCCTGATTATGCTCTGATTGATAAGAAAAATAAGATTCCATACGCCTACGTAGAGGCAAAAGATTTGTTTGATAATGATCTTCGTGGTGTGAATCCAAAGATTCATAAGGAGCAATTCGACCGCTACAAAAAAGCACTCTCTCATGTTTGTTTCACGGATTATCTTGAATTCCATTTTTATGTCGACGGTGAGGCTGTCGACTCTGTATGTTTGCTTGAACCAAATTCGAAGGGTGGATTCAACGTCGTCAACGAGGATAAATTCATCAGTGTGCTTCAGTCGTGGGCTGATTGCCCGATGCAGAAGATTACGTCGGCTTCCCGTCTAGCTGAAATCATGGCCCATAAAGCCCAACTTCTTAAAGAGTCTATTCTAAAGACTTTGAAGACGGAAGAAAACTCTGAAATCCACGATCAGTTCGCCACTTTTAAGCAGGTTTTGATTAATGACCTCACTGAAACAAGTTTTGCCGACATCTATGCTCAGACCATTGCCTACGGTATGTTTGCAGCACGTCTGCATGATAATACTCCCGAAGATTTCAGCAGACAAGAGGCAGCGACTTTAATACCAACGTCGAACCCATTTTTGAGAAAGATTTTCCAAAGTATCGCAGGATTCGACCTTGATTCTCGTGTGGCGTGGATCGTAGATGATCTTGCCAAAGCCTTTGCCGCTACGGATATGGATAAAGTGATGGGAAGATACCGTCAGAATGCTTTACATGAGGATCCGCTTATTCATTTCTATGAGGATTTCCTGGCCGCTTACGATAAAAATTTAAGAAAATCATGCGGAGTCTACTATACGCCTCAATCTGTGGTTCGCTTTATAGTTCGTGCCGTCGACAATATTCTTATTAGAGATTTTGATTTTCCAGACGGGTTGGCCGACGACAAACAGGAGATTTATAAACTTAAGGATGCTACAGATAAGGAGTATACAAAGAAACTTCACCGTGTGCAGATTCTTGATCCTGCCACTGGTACTGGCACGTTTCTTGCTGAGACGGTGCGGCAGATCTATAAAAAGTTTGAGGGTAACGAAGGAATGTGGCCAAGCTACGTGGAGAGCGGATTACGTCCACGATTGAATGGCTTTGAACTTCTTATGGCTCCGTACACCATTGCCCATCTTAAATTGGATATGATGATGAATGGCGACGAGAATGCTCCGACTTCAAACAATAGAACAAGAATTTTCCTTACCAACTCACTTGAGGAGCATCATCGTGATGCGAACACTCTGTTTGCAACATGGTTGAGCGATGAGAGCAAGCAAGCGGACAGCGTCAAGAGAGACTGCCCTGTGATGGTAATGATGGGAAATCCACCTTATTCGATATCTTCTCATAATAAAGGAGAATGGATAACTGACTTGCTGAAAATCTATAAGAAAGATTTGAATGAAAAGAAGATAAATATTGATGATGACTATATCAAATTCATTCGTCTTGGCCAACATTATATAGAGAAAAATGGGCAAGGCATTCTTGCTTACATCAGCAACAATTCTTACATAGATGGAATTACTCATCGCCAGATGCGAAAGACACTGCTTGATGTGTTTGATGATATTTACATTGTGAATCTTCACGGCAATAGCAAGAGAAAGGAGACAGCTCCAGATGGAGGAAAAGACGAGAATGTTTTCGATATTATGGTTGGCACAAACATCGGTATCTTTGTAAAGAACACGAATAAACCATCAAAGAAAAAGAACGAGCCAGCAACAGTGCATTATCTTGATCTATACGGTGCAAGAAAGGAAAAATACGATGAATTGGACAATTTATCGTTGCCTGCTCTCGTAGAGACGCACGGACGTGCGTGTCAAGAAAAACATGCGTCTAACGAATGTCCTCAATGGCAGATTCTTGATTGTCCAGCCCCCAATTATTTCTTTGTGCCAAAAGACTTTGGTGCTCAGGAAGAATATGAGAAAGGATTGAAGATTGATGAATTGTTTAAGAATTTCTTTTCTGGTATTGAAACACAAAAAGATGCTTTGAATATTTTCTTTAATGACAGAGATCGAAATGACGTATATGTCGATTTTAGAAATCTAAATGTAATGGAATTGTGTGACAAATATAAAGTATCAATAGAATGGGCCTCAAACGCGAAAGAAGGATTTCTTTCTAATCCATTATTGACAGACAAAATCGCATATAGACCTTTTGATATAAGGTTCACTAATTACATATCAAAGCAAGGAATAATGGCACGGCCAAGATTTGAAGTGATGAAAAATATGATTGACAAGGATAATTTTTCATTATTGTCAATGAGGCAATCAAGAGATGGCTCTATAAATGTTTATGTGACAGATAAAATAATAAGTAAGGATACGTTATCTTCTTTGGATAGATGTACTATGTTTTCTCTCTACCTCTACGATGAAGCCGGTGGACGTCATTTGAATATCAAGGAAGAGATGTTAGGCGGACGAAACGCAGAGG
>JAKSKU010000038.1 GCA_024401565.1 Paludibacteraceae bacterium | reverse complement strand
TAGCAGCAAATGCGTTTGTTGCCATGACGAACAATAGTAGTATTATGTTTAATATATTCTTCATATTGTCTTTTTTCTTAAAGGTGTTTATATCCTAAATTACGCAAATAAAAAAATCAAACTTATTTAACATCCTGAGAAACAAAAGTTTCCCAGGATTCCCATATGTCATAATTTTCACCTAAATTGGTGTTGCAACAAAAAAAACAACAATGGATTATGACAAAAGTAAGTATTAAAACGAGAACATCTTCAATTTCGGCGGAATTTATCATGTTGCCGACAAATTTGACCAAACAATTGGTAAGACCATAGTGGAGACGTTGGGGAAACGTCACTCTATAAACGCTGTTTATCAGTTTGATGAGGTGTTTCGTGCCATAACCTGCTGTTCTATTTCTGCTTCTTAATTATTGCCACGCTACAGAACTTTTAGGGGGAAATGTGCAATGCCCTTCTTTAACTGCAACAATCTTTCCTCTTATCGAGGCTGCACTTTTTTGAACTTGGCAAGAAAATTCTTTCTTTTATTTCTGTTTCCAAGCCATTTTGTTCTGGCCTCTATGGCGGTTTCTACAGCCGATTTAGACTCCATACCTAACATCTCCGCATAACAAGCCACAACCTGCTTATAAATCTCTTCATTGCTGAATTTACAGATATTCTCCATTCTCTTCTCAAACGGAATTTCCCCGTCAACAAAGTCCATTCGGTTATTGTCAATCAACGAAAAATGATAGTTTTTCTCATCATCCTGACAGTACAATATATTTCCAGCGTTCAAGTCGTTGTGAAGAACACCATTTGTGTGCAACTTTATGAAAAAGCCAGCCAACGACATTGCAAGGCTAGGTTCTAAAGGGCGTTCCAATAGCATGATGGGCTGAATACTATTCTGCGTTGTCTTTTCACATGCGAAATAGCAAGTCTCCATCATTCCATAATTTTTCTGCTCTACATAAGCAATAGGGTTTGGTGTACCTATTCCCATCTCCACAAGTCGTTTTGCATTCAGATACGCTCGTTCTGCCTTACTTTTTCTGAAGAAAGAGTAAACGAATCGCTGTACAAGAATTGGTTTCTTATATTTTTTTATGACAATTTCCCTATCCAGCTCTTCCACGTAAAAACTCTTCACCTCATTTCTGGCCAAATACATAGTTGTTCCGTTTGTCGAGTATTTAGAGTCAAGATTCTCTATGAAATCCACAAGTCCACGATAATCTTTATATTCGTCGTTAATCACTACTTTCATGCTTGAATCCGTTTTGATTCGACAAATTTACTATTTATGCCACACATATAAACCAAATACTTAATTTTTTACCCTTACTGACGACAAAGACATGGCAAGGGCAACCGTCTAAGCAAACAAAAAAGCCTATGAATTAAAATCCATAGGCTTATAATTTATTCGAACATTGGCCGAGGTTGATTATACCTCCTTACCTGCCATTACAGACTCGTAGTAAGCTACGTAGTCGTCTTTCTGATCGCCGTCCATCCATGCCATTGCTGAACGTGGGTGGTCGTTCTGAGAACCAGTGATCATGTATGGCATGAAGTAACCCCAGTCGATCTCCTTCTGAAGTGGCTTAACATCCTCCTGGATAACACGAAGGATTGGCTTCAACTTGTACTTAGGGTTCTTCAAGAAAGAAATCAAAAGCTCCATTGGGCAGTTACCTGCACCACGACCGATACCAAGCATTGTAGCGTCAAGCATATTAGCACCCTTGATGATACACTCGATAGTGTTAGCGAAAGCCAACTGCTGGTTGTTGTGTCCGTGGAACCCGATTGTCTTGCCAGGAAGAGCTGTTCTATACTTGTCCATCAATGTGTGGATATCCTCAGAATACAAGCTGCCGAAGCTATCTACCAAGTAGAATGTGCCAACTCTTGACTTTGCAACGTCTGCCAAAACCTCATCCAACTTACGGTCTGTAACCTTAGACACTGCCATTAGGTTGATTGTAGCCTCGTAACCCTTGTCGATCACGTGGTGTGCCAACTCGATTGCCTTGTCGATCTGGTAATCGTAACATGCCACACGGAACATGTCGATAACACTCTCCGACTTAGGACGGATATCATCAAACTTAACACGGCCTATGTCGGCCATTACAGATAGCTTTGTGTTTGTGTTGTTGTCGCCAACGATCTCACGAAGTTCGTCTTCTGCACAGAACTTCCAAGGACCGTAAACGTCGCGTGGAAACTGATCCTCGCTACTGATGTAGCCGATCTCCATATAGTCAACGCCTGCCTCAACACATGAGTTGTAGACGTGCTTAACGAAGTCCTTGCTGAACTGCCATTTATTCATCAATCCACCGTCGCGGATAGTGCAGTCTAATACTTTTAGTTCTTCTCTAAACATATTGTTATGTAATATTATAAATTCATGATTTTAGTCTCTTCGCTGATGAAGTACTGGATAAGGTTCTTGTACATATCCTCAATCACGTCCGGATTCAACCCTCTCTCTTCTGCCCACTGGCGACGCTTCTCAAGAACAGCCTTCTTTCTGTCTGCAGCATCGATACTTGCGGCAGTCTTCTCTTTGTATTTGACCACTTCCTTTACATATTCGAAACGTTCGCTTAGCAATGAGATGATAACATTGTCAATGTTGTCGATTTCATTACGAACATCGGTAATGTTTGTGCATTCCGAAGGCTTCTTATTTGTTACTTTAGGTACCAAAGCTGTAAATTTTTATAGTTAATTACAAAATTGGGGCGAATTTACGAATTTTTTTGCTAATTCTTAAGTTTTAAGTCATAAAAAAGACGGAAGTGAAATCTCCCGTCTTTAATTTGGCCTGAAACCAATTAATCTTCCTCATCCGGATCAGCATCAGAGATCGGACGGATACATAAACCATTGAATCTGTTATCTATAGTTCGATCAAACCCTCTTTCTTCTGATATCTCATAAGATGTGGATACTCCATCCCCAAATCCATCACTCCAATCAGCAGTCCAATATCTGCCATATGGATAATCCCTATCTATTTTAAACTGGTCTGCCTTATGTCCGGCTAACGGGATGAAAATAAAATTTCCGTTTTTAGCTGTCAGTTTAAAACCTGTAATGCCAAATTCTTCCGTCCATTCTGCAGTGGTACTTTTCAACAGTTCTCTGAAATCTTTATCTGTTGGCATTCTCCACTTCTCTCCCCATCTGACGTATGCGGCGTCATGATCTTTTGTCAAAACACCATTTTTTATGATTCCCATCTCCTCCAGCTGAGCTTCAGACTTAGAGCCAGGAGCCAAATAGTTTTTGTTGGTATAGGTTTCTTTTTCCTCTGTTTCTCCCCAAGAAATGAAATCTCCTACATCCGGCAGCGACGTTGCTCCGACATTCACCGTGGCCCACTTGATTCCGCTAGGAAGACCCAAATCAACAAATTCGTGGCCACCAATAGTTGGATTTTTTTCTACTATTTTCATACTGTCAACTTTTGCCAACACATGAACCTTCAAGTCACCACTTTTCATTACGACAGCAATCTTCTTTTGTGCCATTGTGATGAAAGAAAACAAAAAAAATAACGTTAGAATTATTGTTTTTTTCATAGTGAATTCCATTTGATAATAACATTAAGTTTAATTCTCAGTATATTTTATATACGTACGATTGACTCTAGTCTTCCCTATTTTTTATAGTTAGAAAGGTTGACTATCGGTCTATATCTAAAAATTTCGGATCGTTGCCTTGACTCCAACTCTACAGAATTGTTTTTATGTGAGAAAGAAAAGGAAATTGCTTCTCCAACACCATCCTTATTTATTTACAGTTGAAGTCCAATATCTTGCCACTTGTTCAGCTGTCGGAATCTGTTCAACAAATTGTTCGAATAAATAATCAGACACTACTGTCACATTTGCCTCATTAGGATTTGATTCTTTTTCCTCTTCTTCTTTATATTCAAATGTTGTCACAGGACGAACTGGCAAACCTGTTTCTCTGTAAGAGTTCGAGACAAATCCCCCACTCGAATAAAAAGTTGAACCTTTGTACTCATAAAAAAGATTTTCAACATTTGTCACCGCATAGGTAGAACTCCAATACACTCCGTTATGGCCAACTTGCGCGAGATATTCCATATTGTAATAACCGGCATTCGGCATGAAGATACTTTCACCGTTTTTCTTAGATGTGTACATCACTCCAACAACGTCATTCACAGTAACTGTCTCATGAGTAGTGTACATCACCAGCTCTTCGATCTCATCGGTAGTCGGCATTCTCCATCCGTCTCCCCAATTAAAAGTAGCAGCGTCGTACTCACTAGTCAACACACCATTTTCATCACAATATCCCTTTGCGACAAGTTCCTCAAGTTCAAGTTTATATGTCAACGTTGTATTTGAAGAAAACACTTTTTGTTCATGAGTGCCACCCCAATAAAAAAAATCACCAAACTCCTCAGGGGCATTGGCACCGATATTCATTGTAGCCCATTTAGTCCCAGAAGGCAATCCTAAATCCACATACTCATGCAGATTCAACATACTCAACGTATCATTGAAAAAGGAAATGCTGTCTACCTTGTCCGCGTCATAACAGATTTCTTTGCCATTGGTATATAGGCACACTTGCGTCTTGGCAGACGCTACTGTCGTCAATGACAAAGCCAGCAATAAAGAAGATATTTTCATATTAGCAAAATAGTTTCTATTAATCATTTGCAAAATTATATCTTTTATTTCCAACATGATAAGCATACGCGTTAACAATTGTTAAATCCCATAAACTATTATGAAACAATCCGAAATTATGAAATGCGAAATGCTAAATTATTTCTGATTATGGATATCGCAGAAGGGGAAAACCGTCGCATTAAAACAATAAGAGACGCCGCATTGCGACGTCTCTATAAAAGGTTCATTGCCGGGGATCAACACTATAAGTTATACCGACAATTATGAATTATGCATTAAGAATTACCAATTGTAATTACTGTCTGCTTGCTTTCTTACGCTCAGTCTCATCAAGGATGATCTTACGTAGACGCATGTGATTTGGAGTAACCTCAACATACTCGTCTTCCTTGATATACTCAAGAGCCTCCTCAAGAGAGAAAACAACTGGAGGAATGATCTTGGCCTTCTCATCCGAGCTCTTAGAACGCATGTTTGTAAGCTGCTTAGCCTTAGTCACATTGACTACCAAGTCGTTGTCCTTAGCGTGCTCACCTACAACCTGTCCTGCGTATACCTCATCCTGTGGGAAGATGAAGAATTTACCACGATCCTGAAGTTTATCAATTGCGTATGCGAACGCAGTACCGCTCTCCATAGCAATCATAGAACCGTTTGTTCTCTTCTCGATATCTCCCTTATATGGCTGATACTCAAGGAATCTGTGTGCCATAATTGCCTCACCTGCAGAAGCAGTAAGCACGTTTGTACGAAGGCCGATGATACCACGTGAAGGAATCTGGAATACCAAGTGAACGCGGTCGCCCTTCTTCTCCATTGAGACCATTTCACCCTTGCGGACAGAAACCATCTCGATGATCTTTCCTGAAACATCCTCTGGAGTGTTGATTGTCAACTCCTCGATTGGCTCACACTTCTTACCATTGATCTCTTTGAAAAGCACCTGTGGCTGACCTACCTGTAGCTCATAACCCTCACGACGCATTGTCTCGATAAGCACAGACAAGTGAAGCACACCACGTCCGTATACTGTCCATACGTCCTCAGTCTCTGATTTCTTAACGCGTAGAGCCAAGTTGCGGTCAAGCTCCTTGATCAAACGATCGTTGATATGGCGAGATGTCACAAACTTACCATCCTTACCGAAGAAAGGAGAGTCGTTGATTGTGAACACCATTGACATTGTAGGCTCGTCGATAGCGATTGGTGGAAGTGGTTCTGGATTCTCGAAATCACAGATTGAGTCACCGATCTCGAAGTTCTCGATTCCGATAACCGCTACGATCTCTCCACACTCTGCCTCATATACTTTCGACTGAGAGAATCCTTCGAATACTCTCAACTCCTTGATTCTGTTCTTCTGGATAGAACCGTCTCTCTTGACAAGAGCGATATCCTGACCCTCACGGATCTTGCCTCTGTGGACACGACCTACAGCGATACGTCCTACGAATGAAGAGTAGTCAAGAGATGTGATCAACATCTGAGTTGGACCCTCATTGTAGTTAGGCTCTGGGATGTGCTCGATGATAGCGTCAAGCACTGGAGTGATATCGTCTACTCTTGGAGCCTTCCAGTCTGTACTCATCCAGTTGTTCTTAGCAGAACCATAGATAGTAGGGAAATCAAGCTGCTCCTCAGTAGCGTCAAGATTGAACATAAGGTCGAACACCTCCTCCTGAACCTCTTCAGGACGACAGTTAGGCTTATCAACCTTGTTGATGACTACGATTGGCTTCAAACCGATCTCGATAGCCTTCTGTAGCACGAAACGAGTCTGAGGCATTGGGCCCTCAAACGCATCGACAAGAAGAAGCACACCATCTGCCATGTTAAGCACACGTTCTACCTCACCACCGAAATCGGAGTGTCCTGGAGTATCAATAATATTGATCTTGTATCCCTTGTAACGGATTGACACATTCTTTGACACAATCGTTATACCACGCTCTCTTTCGAGGTCGTTGTTGTCCAAAATCAGTTCTTGCGGTTTCTCACGATCAGAGAAAAGCTGTCCTGCAAGGAGCATCTTATCTACAAGCGTTGTCTTACCGTGGTCAACGTGGGCAATGATTGCCACATTTCTTATCTTTTGCATACTTTTTTATTAAATTTGGGTGCAAAAGTAGTGTAAACGACATTTTTACGCAAACAAAATAGCAATTATTTATGTTATAGAACAATAAAAATGTAAAATCAAAAAGTATTGTCGTTCAGGACACTTAAAAAATAAAATATTTGAGTATTTTTGTAAGTATTATCAGATAAAATAGAAAAACAAATAGTATCAATATGGATAAATTAGGTTATGCACTAGGCATGTCGATGGCAGCAAACATGAAACGTAGCGGTTTGGATTGTATCAATGTTGACGACTTTGCTGGTGCAGTCAAAGCATATTTCAACGGCGAAAAAATGCAGATGACTCCTGAAGAAGCCAACGAGACAATCGATGCTTTCTTTGCAAAGGTTGAGGCAGAGAATGCTCCAAAGCTTAAGGAGATCGGAGAACAGAACAAGAAGATTGGAGAGCAATTCTTGGCAGAAAACAAAAATAAAGAGGGTGTCATCACAACACCAAGCGGACTTCAATACAAGGTTTTGGTTGAAGGCACAGGAGCAAAGCCAAAAGAGAGCGACGTTGTAGACTGCCACTATGAAGGTCGTTTGATTAACGGCACTATCTTCGACAGCAGCTACAAACGTGGTCAGTCGGCACAGTTCCCTGTCGGTGGTGTTATCCCTGGTTGGGTAGAGGCATTGCAAATGATGCCAGTAGGTTCAAAATGGCAGCTTTACATCCCTTCGAATTTGGCATACGGCGAATATGGTGCAGGAAACGACATCATGCCAAACGAAACCCTAATTTTCGATGTGGAATTGTTGGGCATTAAATAAGTGAGATTATGAAAAGACTGTGGTTAGCGGTATTATCCCTATCGCTTGCAGTTGGAGCCTCTGCAGCAAAGGGCTCAAAAAAAGATGCCAACGCATTAGTTAACTCGACAGACTCTGTCAGCTACGCTCTTGGTATCAATATAGGTATGAGTCTTCAGGAGCAGTTCAACCAACTGCCTATAGAGAAGATCAACACTGCGGCTTTCTGCGAAGCTTTGCAAAACATATTGAATAAAGACACTGCAAACATGAAGGTCAAGATTGCTGACGCCGGCAATGTGATCATGACAGTGATGCAGAAGGCAGAACAGGAGAAGGCTCAGAAAGACTTGGCTGCCAACAACATATGGATGGCCAACAACAAAACTAAGCCAGGTGTGATGCAGACTGCCTCTGGTTTGCAATACCAGGTCATTTCTGAAGGTAAGGGTGAAAAGCCTAAAGCAACAGACAAAGTGAATGTGACTTACACAGGAACTCTAACAGACGGCACTATCTTCGACAGTTCAACATCTCCTATATCGTTTGAGCTTAACAAGGTCATTCCAGGATGGACTGAAGGTATCCAGCTAATGCCTGTAGGCAGCAAGTATAAGTTCTTCATCCCATCTGAATTGGCTTACGGCAACCGCGCAATGGGTAAAATCAAGCCTAATTCAATCTTGATTTTCGACGTTGAGCTTCTTGGTATAGAAAAGGCACAGGTTCGTAGCACAGCTAAGTTCCAGTTCAAGTCTTACCAGCGTACAATAATGTAAGAAAGTAAAAAGCAAAAAAAATAATGAAAAAACAGTTTTTGACAGCAGTGTCTGTTATGGCACTACTTGCAGGTGTCACATCATGCCAGAAGAACGGCACGATGTCAGTTAAGTCCTTGAAGAGCGATGTAGATTCTGTTTCTTACGCTCTTGGTATCAATGTCGGTGATGGTTTCAAGCACGACTTGGAGAAGTTCCCTGGCAAACCAGTCAACAAAGAGGCTCTAATCGCAGGTTTCGTAGAGGCAATGAAGGCTGAAGACGAAGATAAACTTCCTATGTCAGTTGAGGACGCTAGAAACATAATGCAGGAATATGTAACAAAGGTTCGTGAGACTCAGATCAAGGAGAATAGAGAGAAAGAGGTTGCTTACTTGGAGGAAAACAAGTCTAAGGAAGGTGTTCAGGTGACTCCTTCTGGATTGCACTACAAGTCTATCACTGAGGGTACTGGCAAGCAGGCTTCAGATTCTTCTTTCGTAAAGGTTAACTATACAGGTAAGTTGATCGACGGTACTGTATTCGACAGCAACATCGATCGTGGCGAGCCAGTTTTGTTCAACGTAAGAGGCGTTATCCCTGGTTTCTCTGAAGGTATCAGAATGATGAAGGAAGGTGGTAAGGCAGAGCTTTCTATCCCAGCTCGTTTGGCTTATGGTGATGGAGAAGCAGGTTCTATCCCTCCAGGATCATGTATCATCTTCGAGGTTGAACTTGTAGAGGTTGACCCAGCAATGCCAGCAAGACCTGGTCGTCCTGGATTCCGTCCACAGAGATAATCATAAGATCCAAAATATAGAAAGAGGGTGTATCAAAAAATTTCGATACACCCTCTTTTATTTATTATAGTATTTATATTACGTCCTCGTTTGGACAACTGTGCTCATTTATTATTTGGTTTGGATATAAAAATCGTTCTTATAGCATAATCTTCTCCCCATTCACTACATAAATTCCCTTCTCCAATCTGACCTCTTTCTCTCTCTCAGCTTTAAACTCTAATCTCTCAACCAGCTGACCATCGATTGTCCAGATGCAGACGGTTGTGTCGACGTCGGAGATTATGCGAATACCATTTTCTATTGCGTAGACGCGAATGTTTCCGTCTTCGTTTTCGTAATTATTCACACCAGTAGGATCTTTTACCGGGCTGAATCCCATGCTCTGCATCCATCTGTCGTATGAACCGTCAGATTCGTCTGAAATCGGCTTTAAATCGTATTTTTCTGAATCAAAACAGAATGCAAACTGGCAAGCGGTTGTTTTCGACGCAGTGTTTAGTCCAACCACTCCGTTAGCTGTCGGTGACGCGCTATAGTTTGTCAATGCGACGTTGCTGTTCGACGCAGGTGATAGATAGTAATATCCGTCGTGTGTGCCACTATCTGTCAGTTTCCAACGCTGGGATGGTGTGTTGCCTGCTGGTGCCATGCTCAACTGTCCGTTTGAAGCGTCTAACGCTAAACCACTCTCTTCGTCAGTCAACGTGTAAGAACCGTCGGCTGTCTTAGTCACTTTCAACGATAGGTTGATATCATCGTCGTCTTCAGTCAACTGCATTTTTCCATCTTTCAACGACAAAACCTTATTGGCATTCTTTGATAGCAAGACGTATGTTTTTCCATCTTCCACCTTCTCCACGCGTCTGTAACGGTTGATCTTATCGAAGATGCTCAAATCCCAGTCGGCATAGAATCTCATGATAGGATAGCCAGTACGCATGTCGATAGGAAGCCAAATATGCCACGATTCTCCCACGTTGGCATCAGAGAAATATTCTCCACCTTTCCATCTGTCGCCCATGTAGATGTAGGCATCGTATTTGCCTGGCACCTTGAAGACGTAATTGCTCTGCGAATGGTATGTGGTGTTTTTCTCGTTGTCGACGCAAGGATTACCCAAGTCGTTCCATCCTGTCAACGGCATCTGCGAATATGATGAGTGGGCTGGGTTTGGATCCCAACCTGTACATCCTGATGTAATTGCCACGAATCTCTTGTGGTATTTGAAGATGGCTGGTGCCTCATACTGTTTCTTCACAAACATTCGTTCCCACGTCGGAGACAGATCAAGATAGTCGTTGGTCAACAGAGTGCCGTGCATCGTCATATTTTCCTCGGCTGAACCGAAATGGTAGCCGGCATTATAGTCGGGGTCGAACATCAAAGTCTGGTCGCGTGAACCAGATGGCTGGGCATCTCCACGTGGACGCATTGTCTTGATGAAGGTATATGGACCGGTGATCTTGTCGCTCGATAGGATGGCGACGCGGGATGCTGCGTAGCCTGAACCGTTTTCCCAGTGAACCCACATCACATATTTGCCAGTGTTAGGGCAATACATCACCTTCGGACGCTCAAGTGTACGGCCGTAGTTCATATCCTGATTATCGCTTCTCAACGGCACTTCCGGACATTTGTATGCCATTCCGTAGTATTTCCAGTTGTATAGATCAGTCGACGTATAGCAGACGATACCGTTGCTCTTCACTGGAGTGGCACGGTAATTCTCTCCAAACCAATAATATGTGCCATTTTCATAAAGCACACAGCCTCCGTGAGCGTTGATGTGCTTGCCATCAGCGTCGTTCCAATTCATACCCAAACGTAGGGCAGGGCTACCATTGTGGAATTGGTTGTATGGCTGGCCAATCTTTGAATCCACAGGAATCAGCATCCAGTAGTGTTTGCCATCCGAACCACTCTTGTCGCTATACACTCCCTTGCCATCGCTTGTGCCGTCGGTGCCGAGATATTTGCTGTTGGAAGAGAATTGTATTCTGATATATTTCTCCTCGTTTGGAGCATAGCTGATATTCAAATTGGAGTTGCTTGAAGACGCGGCAAATTTAGTGTTGTAATCGCCGTCTGCATTCAAATAATTGTTTCCAGAGACGCTCTTCAACGCATATTTGCCATTGGAAAGAGCCTCGATAGTAAATTGTTGCGACGCGTTGTAGGCAGGATTCTTGATAAGGACTCCGTTGCCAGAGTTAGTCAAGAAACGGTTGCTGGCATGCATCACATAGTATTTCTGACCGTTGGCGAACGGTAGGTTGCGGCTGTTGTTGTAGTCGGTGATGGCAGTGTTGAGAGCCTTTGTGGCATTGACCACCTCAGTCTGCGACGACGCGTTTGCCAAAGCGTCTTTAGCCACGTAGATGGCATCAAGTAGGGATTTGCGTGAAGATTTAGAGAACACTCCAGCACCGTCGCCCTCTGACGTCGCCTTTAATCTATCTTCCGCTTTATTGATAATGCCCTGCAAACCATCTGTGACTAGCACATTGGCAGACGCCTCACGCAAAAACCAGAAATGAAGAGTCTCATTACCATTCTTATCGGAGTAGACGTAACTTCCTGGCGCAATTGCGTCGGTACCCAAATAACGATTGTTCTCAACGCATTTGAATCTGACATACTCTCCACCGCACTCCTCTACAGAGAATTTGGCGACGTTGCCCGTGCCTGTGCTTAATTCTGTATCCCAGTCGCCAGTCTTAGCGACGTTGCTGTTTTTAGATACACTCTTGATAAAATAGTTGCTGCCAGTGGCGACGAATTGGAAAACCTGACCGTTGGTGGCATCGAAAGTGTGGAGATTTGGTCTGCCGTCCACAGCAGAAAGGACCATTCCAGACGAGTGGAAAATGTAGAATTTTTTGTTTGTGTCGACAGCATTGGCAATCAAAGCGACACAGCTGAGTAATGTAATAAATAGTGTTCTCATAAATATTAGAGTCTCAAAACGAATAATGTGTTGTCAAATCGCAAATATACAATTTTCAATTCATAATGCACAATGTATAATTCATAATTGTCTGGACCAGCCGATGCCACGACATAGCCTAGTGGACCTGATGTCAGCGTGAGCCGCCACCACAGAGAAGAAAAGGATGCCCAGCAGGACTCCCCATCTCACAAAAATTATTTATCTAACGACAAAACTATCTGGATTCTGTTTGGAGATACATAGGGTCATCTTTTTTGATTGGGCAATCAAAATAATAACTTAAACTTTTTTCCAAATCAATTTTCTTCGTTTCGGTCTGTCTGAATTTTCCATTTTCATCTAATTCGTATGACTTTTTTTCGACATAAAAGAAAGGTTTGTTGGGATCTTTTTTCCTATAAAACTCCTCTCCATACTTTCTATTCTCCACTAATTCATAATTATCCAAGTCTTCTTTATAATCAAAAGTTGATATATGTGTTTTATCATATAAAATAGAGAAAAGATGTTTTGGATTATCAAAAAAAAGCAATTCGCGGACCAATAATCGTTCTATGAAATTACCATCTTTTGTAAATACATAATAAAAACCTCTAGCGTAAGAATCATATTCATATGAATCCCTTACAATGGTAATCAATGCAAGGATATATTTATCAAATAAACAATAGCCTATAAAATGGGCGGACAGAGAATCAATTCTCACATTATAACGAATATCATTATCCTCATCATAGTCACTCATTTCAAAATATAATTCACCAATGTTTTTTCTAACAGCAATATCCGTATAATTCTCTTCTTTATTCGTATAGCATCTTAATTCTTTTTTCTTCTATAAAAAAATCTGTTTCGTTTAAGGCCTTAAAAGTGAGGTCATCATCAATGTTATCATCGTTTATCAGCGGGTTTACAACCTTTACGAATACGCTATCTTTAAACAAGAAGTAATAAGGTTCATATCCTTTAATTTTGATTATTTTATCGTAATCAGACGATTTATATTCATCAGGATAAATTAATGAAAGTTCAAGATCATAAGCTTCACATGCAAGATTAATTGTGTCCTTGGAAAAAAAAGACTGAAAATCATGCAATGAAATGGAATCTTTCCTTGAACATACTGCTAATAATCTAAAAAAACCAATAAAAGGATAATTTTTACTTTTTAATTGAGACTTAAGTCTTATGTTTTCATTTGCCAGATTTATTTTTTCAGTAGTTCGGACTCTTAACAAATATCCTTCCGAAATAATCAATACGGTAAATAGACCTAAAATAATCTTATACATGTGCCGTTATTTTTTTGATTTGTTAGATTTACTCATGTTCTTCTTTTTTTCTTCTGCTGCCTTCTTTCTTTTTTCTTCTGCCGCATTAATCTTATTTAAGATAACTTCCTTAGTTAATGAGTTTCTATATTTAGAAACTAAGAAATTAAGAAATGGCATATCCGCTTCCATTTTGCCAACCATGGAAGCACAACTTTGTTTAGAGGTGTGTCAAAATATTCGTATGTTTGGTTTGTAATCCTCATTTACACTTATTCTCCTCCACTTTCCACTCCACGATATTCCTCTCCTCCGAGCTGAAGTTGGCTCCAATCTTCACAACTGGTTTATCTTTGGAAGAAACCTTCTGGGCATACTTCTTCATGTCTATTTGATCCAATGCCTCGTCGGCAGACTTGTCTCGCTTGCATTCGATCACGTAGACGCGATTGTCGGTCTCGAAGAAGACGTCGATACGTCCACCTAATACAGGAAGTTCGACGAAGACATCGAATCCTGAGAATCTTATCATCAGGTAGATCATGTTGCGGAAGTTTGCCTCTATCTGCTTTACCTCGTTGCTCTCAAACGGAACTTGTCCCATTATCAACTGAATTTGAGACATGAAGGCTTCGACATCGTCCGCTTCAAGTGCATCTCTTAGCAAACGGAGATTATAATCCCCCTCGATATTGTTATGCTTAGAATACTCGTTCATCAAACATTGGATGAAACCGTCCTCAACCTCTTCGTTGGGAAATCCCAATGAATAATATCTACGTCCATCATAGTTTTTGATTGTGAGATATCCACTTTGATAAAGTGCGGCAATCATGTTCTCCTCTCCGTTTCCAAACGACGCCATTGTTTCAGCCGTTGCGTCTATTCCACTGCTGAATTTTGACAAATCATACGAATTGCGTTTTAGTATTGAAGTCAGGTAAGTTGGAGTGCCAGTTGCAAACCACTTGTTTTCCAGAGCTCTTGATTTTAACGCGCCGAGTAAACTGAATGGATTGTAAATATCTTCGCTGTTGGCACAGAAATGATAGCCATCGTATTTTTTCTTTAGTCTCTCGTACATCATTTCTTTGCTGACATTCTCCTCTTCAGCAAATTCCTTGATTTCGATGTCGAAATATTTGTGAAGCTCATTTTCTGAAATTCCACATATCGACGAATACTTCTTACTCATTGAAATATCGTCGGGATTATTTGCCGCACTGAAAATGCCAAGTTTGCCATAACGGGTGACGCCGGTAAGAAATGCGAAACGGATATGTTGGTCGGCTCTTTTCATAATGCCGTAAATTCCTTGAAGTGCAGCCCTATTCTTATCTTGAACCTCTTGTACCCCAATTGTGTCCGTCAATGGTTTGTCGTATTCATCAATAAGGATCACAACCTGTTTCCCAGTTTGCTCTTTTGCTCTGCTTACAACTCCATAAAAGCGGTCGCCCAACGAAATTTCATCGTCACTTTTCCCATACTCCTTTTCCCATGCCGTTAGATATATGTTCATTCGATCATATACTGCGGTTGGATCAGTGTAGTCGGCACCCGTAAAATCAATATGAAACACCGGATATTTCACCCAATCCTTCTCGAGCGTCTCCATGGCAAGACCTTTGAAAAGATCCTTCTTGCCTTGGAAATAAGCCTCAAGAGTAGTGGTAAGCAGACTTTTTCCGAAACGACGAGGGCGGCTGAGGAAATAGTATTTCCCCTCATCCACAAGTTTATACACAAGGTCTGTCTTATCAATATACTGATACCCACCTGTGATTATTTCTTCAAATGTCTGTATGCCTATCGGATATTTCATACTATTGCTTTTAAGTTAATCGACATCGCAAATATACAATTTTTAGGACAATTAAACACCAACATGAAACTAGTCCATTGAGTTCTAATAGGATATTATACAATCACCTTTCATAATTGGGTAATGTAGGAGTACAAACCTATCAACTACTTCTTCTTATACAATTTCTTATATGTGGCATACAGATTCATAATGTCGTCCACATAATCAGCAGTCTCCGAACCACGCAGATAGCCACACTTTACGGATGGCAAGTTGTAATAATCAGGAGACGCGAGCAATCTAACGTATCTCTCCACCACTTTCCACTCTGCCGGATTGTCTCCATGAAGCTCACACAACGTCTGAGCATCACGTATATGTCCCATACCTGCGTTGTATGCAGCCAACGTCAACCTGATTCTATCATCGTTGGTACGGGCAGATTGCGTCATCTGATATGTACGGTTAAGATATTCTATGGCAAAACGCAGGTTTTCCTTTGGATCTTGAATTTTATTAGGGTCGCCACCCAAACGTGCCATGGTCTCTGGCAACATCTGCATCAAACCTTTGGCTCCGGCAAAACTTCCAGCATTAGGATTGAAGCGAGACTCTGTATACGCCACAGCCGACAGCAAACGCCAATCCCATACTGTAGTGTCTGACAACACTTTGAATAGAGAATCAAATTGAGATATATGATCCTTGTCTATAAAAATAGGCACATCTTTGGCCACCTCTTTTTTTACAGAAGGCTCATAATACTTCTTCCTCAGTTTTTCAATGAATTTCTCATTTTCAGAGAAATAGGCATTAATCTCATTCAGCAAAGTGCTATCTCCAAGAGCCACAGCCCATGCGTTACGTTGCGGATGTGATATTTCAAGATAAGTGTCGATATTATTATAGTATCTGCGGGAAAGCAAAGCGATATCATTATCACATACCGTCATATCTATGTCTCCCTTACTAACCATCTTGATCAACTGCTCCTCATTATAATCCGTGGAGACGGTATTGATCTCCATACCACCGCCAATCTCATCATTCAGGTTTAGCAGACGGTGGTAATATTTTGAGCCTTGCACCACCGTGATCTTTTTTCCGATCAGATCGAGCACATCCTGTCGCACCTTGGAAGAGTTACGTTTTCTCTGCACCACCACCTGATGCGTGATCGTCTCCTTATCGACAAAAGACATCTTATCTTTGTTGCTCTTGTTAATGACAACAGGAAAAGCCAGGACATCAACGGAATCGCCCAACAATGCCGTCAACTCCTCATTGCTCTTGGCCACTTTAACCTCTAGATGTTTCCCTAGTCGTTCAGCAAGCCCTTTACAAAGTTCAAAGTCGTAACCCATCTCATGACCGTCTCGAAGAGTATAGTAGGAAGTGGAACGTGAAATTGTACCGACACGAAGCACACTGTCGGACGAATAGGCACAACTGTCCTCCGTCGGGCTCTTATATCCCGATGGCTTATTGCATGCAGTCAGCAACAACAATGCTGATATGAACGTAGCCCACTTTTTCATCTCGGTCAACATGAAATCTCCGCAAAGTAGCAATAAAAAACTTAACAGCAAACAAAAAAGATAAATTTTGCGTTTGAGCAGAACATAATGTATATTTGTTACGTTTTCTACAAAAAAATTATTATATGATTCATAATTTATTAAAATACACTTTGTTAGTTTCAGCCGCACTTCTTTTGAGTTCTTGTCAGTTCAAAAAAACAGAGAATCAGCCACAAGCAATAGAAGAGACCGCAGACCAACAAAATCCAGATACACTTCCTTCTGTTCAGGAAGAGCCCAAATATACCGGGTTCACAATCAT
This sequence comes from Paludibacteraceae bacterium, assembly GCA_024401565.1. GTDB lineage: Bacteria > Bacteroidota > Bacteroidia > Bacteroidales > Paludibacteraceae > UBA1723. Next base: position 4,015 of record JAKSKU010000038.1, on the reverse strand, counting down.
CAACGGTGATTGTCCTGAGATTCAATCAATCACGCCAACATCCCTTGCGAGATTCGACACTACCGTCTTCTACAACAACGACACAAGCATGTTCTTTAAATACGCATATTGCATCGCTATCCCAGAAATAGGAGTTTCGGAAGCCATGGACTCCATCAGAAACTCCATGATAAGAATGGCGACAGGCTATTGGACCGACAATTTGCGTATGGCTACAAAAAGAAAGTTTGAGAGCATGACAAGAGAAATGAACGAGGCCGCACTTGGAAACAAAGGCTCTGACCCATTTTCATCATCTCTTCATATAAGCAAAACGTGCATTTACGAACATAAGATTTGCCCTGTTTTTGAGAATGAAGATCTGTATAATGTCAGATATTCCAGCCACAAGCTAAATAGAGTATGTGAAATAGCGTCGAGAGTGCCACAAATCAAGCTCAATGCATTCGAACTTTGGGACATGAAAAAGGCAAAAAAGATCACAGCAGACGACATCTTCAAATCAAGACACAGAGGTCAGCTGACACGAATGATCATAGACGCACTGTCGGAAAGATACGACGACCAGATCAACGCCGACGACATAACTATATGCGACAACATCCTGATCTCAGATTCCACATTGTCGTTTGTTTACGACTTGACTACAATCAATCCATATGCAGCCACATTCAAATATTCTGATTTGAAGCGTTACATGAAGGAGGAGTCTCCACTCTACAAATTTGTAAGATGATTGACAATCTAAACTTGTATTTGTAGAAATCTTGCGTTATTTTTGTCAAACAAGCGAACAAAAGAATTATCCGATGACTAAAAATGTCCTTAAAAATATAGTGTTAACGGCACTGACAGCATCTTTGTGTTGCTGCACTTCCGAGAAAAAAAACGTCGATACAGCAGCTGAACAAGGCTATCCGACTTCAGTTTATGCCTTCGACACAACAGGTCATGCCAACAACAATGACAATAATCCACAGTTCAATTACGGATATAAGCTGACGATGCCCGAGGAAGGTGTTTCTCCATGTGGCGATTCCATCCGTCTGACGATCATCTCGTCAGCAACAGGGGCTCGCGTCATGGATCTTCTGTCCGCAAGAAAAGCAAAGATCAACACCATGGCTACGCAGAATGAAGAGGATGTGGAGGCATACAAAGAGATGTTCGGACCAACAGACACTCCATGGTCTTTCAACTGCGAAGCGAAATGTTCGTATGAAGACGCTGACATCTACAACACCGTCTTCAGATACAGTTCATTCAACGGAGGTGCCCACGGATACTACAGCACCACATACGACATCTGGGATAAAGCCAACGCTAAAAAGCTATCTCTCAACGACATATTCATAGAGGAAAGTGAGGAAAAACTGACATCCATGATCATCGACTCTCTTTGCAAAATAATGGATGTGAAAAATCCGGATAGCCTTGTTGACGCCGGGATCATCGACGTCAAGGATATTCATCCCAACAACAACTTAAGTACAGACGGCATCTATCTCACTTTCAACTATGTGCCTTATGAGATCGCGGCATACGCAGTCGGCGAAATAGGAGTGAAGATCAAATACGTCGATCTTAAAGAGATTATGAAACCAGAGTCGCCAATATATAAATTCACAGAACAATGAGGATTTTTTTATTGACAGTCATCGCGGCAACTCTGTTAGCGTCATGTCAGGACAAGAATGCGCCAGTGCCACAAGTTGAAGTTGCCGACACAATCAAAACAGTTGAGGAACCTATAGAAGAGGATACCGTAGTAGAGGTCGCTCCACAAATACCTATGTATAGTTCAGAGATCTTCACTTACGACACCGCATATTACGTCGACCCCAACCATCAGCAGCATAAGTTTGTAAAATACAAAGTTTTACTGACATTGCCAACAAATGATGATTCCGACAAGTTGGTGACAGACATCCGTTTCGACATCATGAATTTCGCCACAGAGAGATTGATGACAAACCCGACATTGGCAACAACAGGATATTTCGCGTCACTAGCCACAAACTTCAAGACTGAATTCCGCGCCGCTAACGAGTTCTCGAAAAACCGTTATTTCGACTGGAGTGTTGTCCGCATTGCGAAAGTGGCATATCAGGACGAGCGTCTCTACTGTGTGGCCAAGGCCATCCACGAAGAGAAGAACGCTTCCCCACTCTACGGACTCGTATACAGCAATTGGGACAAACTAAAGAAAGAGAAAATTGAGTACGACGATCTGTTCGCCGAGAAAGACGCTGAAGATATCCGCAATGTACTGGTGGAGAGCATGGTGAAAAAATACGGTGTGGCAGACGAAGCATCTTTAGAAAGCAAAGGCATATCGCCAGAACAGATTGCCCCAAGCAACAAGTTCCTGCTTACAAAAGACACCATCTATTTCGTTTATTCTCCATACGAACTCGGCATGAACGAAGAGAGCAGCATAAAAATAGCAGTGGCCAACAAGCGATTGCGTCAATATTTAGACCCAACAAAGTCTATCGTAAGATATTTACTTGAAAATTAACACTATGGCAGACATATCTATAATAACAAAGTACTTTCCGAAACTTACAGACGAACAAAAATCACAGTTTGAAGCCCTTGATGCGTTGTATCAAGACTGGAATTCAAAGATCAACGTGATTTCCAGAAAAGACATGGACAACTTCTACGAGCACCACGTGCTGCACTCGTTAGGAATAGCTAAGTTCACGAACTTTGTCCCAGGCACTGAAATCCTTGATTTAGGCACAGGAGGCGGATTTCCAGCAATACCGTTGGCCATCATGTTCCCAGAGGTGAAATTCCATGCCATCGACGGAGTTGGAAAGAAAATCAAAGTGCTAAATGCGGTGGCAGAAGCCATCGGTCTTAAGAACATCGTAGGCGAACATTTGAGAGCGGAAGATGTCAAAAACAAATATGACTACGTTGTTAGCCGCGCAGTGATGCAGATGCCAGACTTAATGAAACTGGCACGTCCGCTGTTGAAGCCACAAGCATCGTCGGCACTACCAGCCGGAGTGATAGCATTGAAAGGAGGAGACTTGTCAGAAGAGTTGAAACCATTAGGCAAGAACGCTGCTGTTGAATCATTGTCTATTTATTTCGAAGAAGAGTTTTTCACAACGAAGAGTGTAGTGTACGTGTTGAAATAAGAAGCGATGAAATTTGAAGATGAACCCAAATACGCTGCAAGACGCAGAATGATGGTCGAACAGTTGAGAGCCAACCCTTTGGCATTCCCGGCAAACGTGCTGGAGGCAATTTCACGAGTGCCGCGCCATCTGTTTTGCCAGAAAATGTACCTGTCGTCTGCATACGATGACGTCACATTGCCCATTGCAGCCCAGCAGACCATTTCGCAACCATCCACAGTCGCCAGACAGATGTCGCTTCTAGACCTTCATCCAGGAGAAAGAGTGCTAGAGATAGGCACAGGCAGCGGCTATCAAACAGCATGTCTGGAAGCCTTCGGAGTGAACGTATACACTATTGAACGACAAAAAGAGTTGTTCCATATCACCTCCAATTTGCTGAAAGGACTGGAATCAAAAGCTATCTATATATGTGGAGACGGTTACAATGGAATGCCACAATACGCTCCATTCGACAAAATCATCGTCACCGCCGGAGCATTTTCATTTCCTCCCAAACTGATGGCCCAGCTGAAAGTAGGAGGATTGATGATCATCCCTATTGAAGACAAAAGCGGGACAAGCCATCTCTACCGAGTCAGACGAATCGATGAATCCAACTTCAACGTCGACAAACTGGAGGAGTGCAAATTCGTACCAATGTTGAGCGGAGTGAATTAGCCAAAGGGGAGATTATATCTCTCTTCTGGACTCGCTGACAAAGAAATGAGACGGGGCAATTTATCAGTCACTGTCTAGGTCAGAACCAATAAAAATGTTTGGACAACTCGTATATAAATACCTTATTTAAACTAAAATCAAAATATTACGGAATTATACACTTTGGTCGTGTAAAAAATAGAGTAAGGTTTTGCCTTACT
>JAKSKU010000037.1 GCA_024401565.1 Paludibacteraceae bacterium | reverse complement strand
TTACCGATCATATCCTTCATCTCCAAGTCGATTGGTGTCTCACCGTTCTTCTTCTCGAATACGAATCTGTTGTCTCCTGTTGTCTCACCAACCACATACATTGGTGCACGCTCACGGTCTGCGATCTTCTTGATTAGGTCGATGTCCTTCTCGTGAACAAGAAGTCCCATACGCTCCTGGCTCTCGTTACCGATGATCTCCTTAGCTGAAAGAGTAACGTCGCCAACTGGAAGAGCGTCCATATCGATCTTACCACCTGTCTCCTCAACAAGCTCTGACAAACAGTTCAAGTGTCCACCTGCACCGTGGTCGTGGATTGAAACGATTGGGTTAGCGTCGCTCTCAGCAAGTGTTCTGATGACGTTGGACACACGCTTCTGCATCTCTGCATTTGCACGCTGTACGGCGTTAAGCTCGATTGCGTTTGAGTACTGACCTGTCTCAACTGATGAAACGGCTCCACCACCCATACCGATGCGGTAGTTGTCTCCTCCCATCACTACAACCTTCTCGCCTGGCTCTGCGTGTCCCTTCTGCGCGTCCTTCATCTTTGCGAATCCGACACCTCCGGCAAGCATGATAACCTTATCGAAAGCGAACTTTTTATTGTTCTCCTCGTGCTCGAATGTCATCAATGAACCACAGATAAGTGGCTGACCGAACTTGTTACCGAAGTCGCTGGCACCGTTGGAAGCCTTGATCAAAATCTGCTCTGGAGTCTGGTATAGCCAGTTTCTCTCCTTCATTGCCTGCTCCCATGATCTGCCCTGCTCTGTACGTGGGTATGAAGTCATGTAGACAGCTGTACCGGCGATTGGCAAAGATGCCTTACCACCTCCGAGACGGTCACGGATCTCACCACCTGAACCAGTGGCTGCACCGTTGAATGGTTCAACTGTTGTAGGGAAATTGTGTGTCTCAGCCTTCAATGAGATGACCGACTGCATCTTCTTCACCTCGAAATAGTCAGGTTTGTCGCCCGACTTTGGAGCGAACTGCTCGATCTCCGGACCAGCGTTGAATGCAACGTTGTCCTTGTATGCTGAAACCAACTTGTTAGGGTTAGTCTCTGATGTCTTCTTGATCATAGCGAAAAGTGAGCTCTCCATCTCCTTGCCGTCGATGATGAACTTTCCGCCGAATATCTTATGACGGCAGTGCTCTGAATTCACCTGTGAGAATCCGAACACCTCACTGTCTGTAAGCTTTCTTCCGATCTTTGCGCTTACGCTCTTCAAATACTCGATTTCCTGAGGGTTAAGAGCAAGACCCTCCTGCTTGTTGTATTCTTCAATATCGTCGATGTAGACAATTGAATCTGGAGTCTTTGAGATAGTGAAGATATCCTGGTTCAAACCGTTGTAGATACGCTGTAGCATTGGATCATGCTCTGCGTTCTCGCCTGAAGCCACGAAGTACTCCTCGATTCTCTCAATGCCCTTGATACCCATGTTCTGAGTGATCTCCACTGCATTTGTACTCCAAGGTGTGATCATCTCGCGACGTGGACCTACGAACCAACCGTCGAGGCTCTCACACTCCATGTATTTGGCACCGCTAAATGCCCAAGTGAGTTTCTTAATATCTTCCTCACCCAATTTCGACGAAACACCGACTGCGATTAAGCCGGCATCCTCTTTTTTGAAAAATAATATCATATTGTGTTGAAATATTTTTGTCTTATTTCTTCATTGCCTTGAATCTTGCGCAGACTCTGTGAGTCTCCTCAATGATCTTGTCCTCACCTGGCACTACTCCCGACTGCATCAATACGCGTCCGTTACAGATCACAGTGTCGATACATCTGCTGTCTGCCGAGTAGACAAGGTTGGAGATCAAATTGTAGTCTGGCACAAGTCTCTCGTTGCTCATGTTGACTAGCACCGCGTCTGCCAACTTGCCTTCTGCGATAACACCGGCGTCGATACCGAATGCCTCCGCTCCGGCTCTTGTGGCCATATCGAATACGTAATCAGCAGGAGCCGACTCAGCATCCTCTGTAAGCTTGGCAAGCAACGCGAAGAACTTCATCTCCTGAAGCATGTCAAGATTATTGTTCGACGACACTCCGTCTGTTCCAAGCACTACTCTTGAGCCGCGTGAACGGTGCTGTGTAGTGTGGAAGGCTCCGCTCGAAAGCTTCATATTTGATGTTGGGTTCGACACGATCACACACTGGCGCTTTGCAAGAATATCCGCATCGCTGTCTGAAGTGTGGACAACGTGAGCCAACGCTGTCTTATCTGTCAAGACGCCAAGACTGTCAAGCCATTCCACTGGCGACATGCCGTTGTGTTCAGCCTTGCAATCCTCTACCTCTTTTGCTGTCTCCGACAAATGAGTGTGGATCATCACACCTGCCTTGTCAGCCTCTCTCACACATCTCTCAAACAACTCTTTCGATACTGTGTATGGAGCGTGTGGCGCCACAGCCATCTTCACCAATTCCGTGCTTTTGAATGAATGAAGAAGTCCGAATCTGCCGTTGATCGACTCTTCGCCCATTCTGTCCATCAAGGAAATACCGATCTGGGCGCGTACACCCATCTCTTCACAAGCCTTGATGCTCTCCTCCACCATTCCGTACATATCGTTGAAGAAGACGGTACCTGATTTGATCATCTCCAATAGGGCAAGCTTAGTACCGACGTAGATGTCCTCCTCCACCATCTGATCCTCCACCGGCCAGATATGCTCGTTTAGCCAAGTGAACAATGGAAGGTCGTCTGCATAACTGCGTAGCAACGTCATTGCGGCATGGCAATGTCCGTTATAGAACGGAGGAATTATAGCAAAACCTTTGCCGTTGATCTCCTGATCCGCATTCTCCGTAATATTTGGAGCAATTCTGCTGAAACGATTGCCTTTAATCAAAACATCGGTAATCTTGCCATTAAGCAACACACCTTTAATCAGTATACTACTCATAATAATCTCCTCCTAATTTTAGTTATACAAGACAGATGTAATCTTCATGAATCTCAATCAGACGCTGCTTGAACAACACTCCGATCGATTTCTTGAAACTCTTCTTGCTGCATCCGAACATGTCTGCGATCAATTCTGCGTCTGATCTGTCGCATACGTTCAATCTGCCATTGTTCTTTTGCAATTCATTCATTATAAGTTCCGACAAATCATCAGTCACCTTTATGCCCTGTGGCTGAAGTGATATGTCTATTTTACCGTCTTCACGGACATTCTTTACATAACCAGTGTAAAGAGCTCCAACCTCTATTTCCTGGAAGATTTCACTCTGGTAGATCATTCCCCAATGAGAGTTGTTGACGATCACTTTGTAGCCGCGTTCGTGACGCGAGGCTATCAGAATATCCACCTCCTGGTTGAATTCATAATTGGCAGGCGACACATTCAAATACTGGTCGATCCTGCTTGTTGCGATGATCTGGCGTGTCACCAAATCGTAATAGACATACACCAAGTAGCGTCTGTCCACCTGCATGCGCATAGTCATCTCACGAGACGGCAAAAAAAGCGGACGCGAAAGACCCCAGTCTAGCAACGCACCTGCTTTTGATATTTCATCCACGTAAAGATAACCGAACTCGCCTGGCATCACATACGGCATCATCGTAGTCGGAACCATGTCTCGCTTGGCATTCATGAAAATGAACACTTCCACCTGCTGTCCGACCTCCGCACCGTCTGGCAATTCCAGCTTGCGCATAAAAAGAGTATCACCGTCGACCACATCCTTCAAGATGTAGCCGTCGGCTCTAACCTCTGATATTTCTAAAATATTTTTTTTGCCTACTTCTAACATATTTGCGATTACTTCGCTATATTTTCTTTCAAGAATTCTCTACACTTGTCCTTTACAACTTTTGTATACTCCGGTGTAGGGAAATCGTTTGCTCCTTCTACCTCTGTGTAGTCTGCCAACTCTCCAAGCTGAGATGACAACTGCTTTGAGTTTAGAAGCTCTGCGTACTGCTCGTTGGCAGTTCCGTGGAAGATCAGACACTTGATCTTATTCTCAAGGTTCATCTCAAACTCACTCAAGTTCAAAGCTGAGGAAGTAGAGATAGAAATCACGCCTTTGATACCTTTTTTAGATAGATGCTCTGTTCCAGATACGTAAGTGTACATATAAGATGAAGCTACATACGCTCCAGACGCGTTACCTGCCAAGAAAATATTAGTTGTGTCAATACCATATTTGTCAGCTTTTGCCTTCATTGTGGTGATGGCATCGTTCACGTCGCTCAATGCTGTACGGAAAGTCTTGATAGTCTTGTCGTTGTTGCGGTCAGCCTTGATATTTGAACATTTAGGAATACAAACCTTATATCCCAAATCAACAAATATACGTGGCCACTCGAAGGAAGGCATTTCGTTTATGGATCCTTCGATAAACACAACAACTGGCATCTTCTCGTTCTCTTTCTTCTCAGGTCCGTAGATTGAGAGTGTGCGGAACTGGTCAAGCACATCACAATCGATACAAACTGCGTACGACAACTTGTCTACATAGCATTCTGCATTTAGGTTCTCTACAGGAACAAACTCACCTGTACTTACTGATACAGATACTGAGTCTGATGATTCTGCATTTGTGTTTGCATTTTTTTCTTGAGTACCAGCACAGCAGCACATCAATGTAGAAAGTGCGAAAGCTGAAATATAGTTAATAATCTTCATGTTGTTTAATTTTTGTAATTTGCAGTTAAATATATGAATATTTTAAGACTAACTTGCTTGTATAGCCAAAAAACTTCATAAAAGTTAATAAATCCTCAATATTCTATCCTCGTTTACAGTTTTAAGAGACGATTGCTTTCGCCACATCTTTGGAAGCATCCTTTCCAAACAATGCCTCTACTAATGCCAAAGCGAACGCCTTTGCAGTGCCGGCACTTCTTCCTGTGACAAAGTTGCCAGAAATCTCGTATGGAGCTCCCGTAGCCACAGCTCCCTTCAAATACTGCTCATAACCTGGGTAGCAAGTTGCAGCTTTGCCATCAAGCAATCCAAGTGATCCGTAGATCATCGGAGCCGCGCAGATTGCAGCCAGCCATTTCTTCTCACTGTTGGCCTTCTTTACCAACTCGATCAAATCAGCATGCTCCAATAGTGTCTTGTGGCCTGGACCACCTGGCAAAAACAACATGTCTGCGTCGGCATAATTATTGTCGGCGAATAAGCTGTCGGCAATCACAGTGACGTTGTGTGAGCCTGTGACCTCCTTCTTGCCCATCACACTGACTTTCTCCACTGTCGCACCTGCTCTGATTAGCAAGTCGATTGGGAAAATGGCTTCAGTCTCTTCGAAACCGTCTGCCAAAAAAACATATACTTTTTTCATTTTATCTTAATTCAAACTAAACTTGTAAGTAATGGTACCGCTCTGGTTTTTCTTTCCCGGTATCGCATTGAATTTTGTCTTCTTTGCTGCTTCTATTGCCGCAGTGTGAAGACGTTTGGATGTGATGTCTGTTCCTGGTGCAACCTCTGCGATGATTACGTCTCCGTTCTCATTCACAGTGATGCGGATAACTATCGTTCCTTCTTCCTGATCTTTATAAGTTGGAAGTGCCATTGTACCACGAAGCGAACGACCGGCTAGCGACCATGAGTTGTTGTTGCCTGTCTTTGCATGTCCTTGCGACGGAGCGTTGTTAGGATCACCAGTCGCCTTGCCTTGGCTTCCTGTAGAAGTGCCGTCGCCCTTTCCTGTAGACGAGTTGTCGTTGCCGAGTCCTCCTTGTCCACCCTGGCCGAAGACATTCTTCAGACGGTTTCCGATTTCAGCTTTCTGCTTATTCTCTTTCTCTATCTTGGCAAGTTTCTCTGCCTCCCTGCGTTTGCGTTCAGCCTCCTCTGCCTGTTTCTTCTTACGCTCTGCGTCAGCCTCTTTCTTTTTTGCCTCCTCCTTCTTCTTTTCCTCGTCGGCCTTTGGCATGGCCACAGTCTCCTCTATGTCTTGAGTCTGATAGGCTTCGGGAGCTGTAGATGGGTCAGCAGCCGGCGACGCTTCCGCAAGCTGACCTTCTATCTCACTTGCAGGAGTCGGTTCAAAAAGATCACTTCCGCCAAAATCGTCTGCTCCGAGAGACACTGCCAAACCTTCCTCTGTGGTGTCCATCTGCGATGTCATACAGCCGAAGATAAGCACCAAGAAAATGACAGCATGGAATACCACTGTTCCCGTCACACCATTGGCTTTGGCCCAGGATTTTAGTTTTTTTCTATCCATACACTCTCGTTTTTCTGACTATTTCTTCATCGGACGTGTCGCAATAACAAGCTTGAACTTGTTCTTGTTGGCAATGTCCAATATTTTCACAACCTCACCATGAGGCACACTCTCGTCGGCATATAGAGCGACATACATCTCTGGCTCAGCCAACTCGATTTTCTTAAGGTAGTCTTCTATCTCCTCAAGCTGGATAGGACGCTCTGTCTCATTTCCGAATGCCACATAGTGGTTGAGTTCCTTATCTATTGTAACTCGCGTCAACGGTTTTGCGGCCGTCTGCGAATTGCTCTGAGGCAACATCAGCTTGATGGCGTTGGGATGCACCACTGATGAAGTCAACATGAAGAATATCAGCAACAAGAAGATGATATCCGTCATTGACGACATACTGAAGCTTGCCTCTGCTTTATTTCTACGTTTTAAAGCCATAGCATTCAGTTATTTAGATTCCTGGATCATTCAAAATATCCATAAACTCAAGCGAACGAGCCTCCATGTCGCGCACCACCTTGTCTACTAGAGTAGTCAAATAGTTGTAGGCGAAGAATGCGATGATACCTACGAACAATCCTCCTAGTGTTGTCACCATGGCTGTGTAGATACCGCCTGCCAACGACGACACGTCGATATTGTTACCGGCGTTAGACATCTGGAAGAATGCCTCGATCATTCCGGCCACAGTACCCAAGAATCCGATCATCGGAGCACCTCCGGAGATTGTGGCAAGGTAAGAAAGACCAGTCTCAAGTTTTGACACTTCAAGGTTACCTACGTTCTCTACAGCTACAGACACGTCAGACATTGGTCGGCCAAGACGCTGTATTCCCTTCTCGATCATTCTTGCGCATGGTGTGTTGTTGTCGCGACATAGGTTCAAAGCCGCGTCTATCTTTCCCTCTTTGATGTAATCCTTGATCTTATTCATGAAAGAAGCATCATATTTAGACGCTGCTCTAATCACAGTCAGACGCTCGAAGAAGATGTAGATTGCCACAATGCTAAGAAGAAGCAATGGTATCATAATCCAACCACCCTTCATCGCAGTGTCAAGCAAGTTGATGCTCTGCTGTGCAGGTTCCTCTACGTTGTTTACTGCAACAGTCTCAGGAATTTGTAATAGCATGTTAAAGTTCATAATTCACAATATTATATAAAAGGTTCTTTGTTTACGCTTTTTTGATTGTATGGCCCATTCGATTTTTCTTCGTCTCAATATAGAAACGGTTATACTGGTTTGGCTCCACCTCTATTGCCACATTTTCAACGATCTCAAGACCATAGCTTTCCAATCCGATTCTCTTAACTGGATTGTTGGTCATCAGACGCATCTTCTTCACTCCTAGAATCTGAAGGATCTCCGCACCCACACCATACTCTCTTTCATCTGGCTGAAAACCAAGATGTATGTTGGCGTCTACAGTGTCAAGTCCTTCCTCCTGAAGTTTGTATGCCTTGATCTTGTTCATCAAACCAATTCCACGGCCTTCCTGATTCATATATAATATGACTCCCTTGCCCTCTTTTTCCACCATTTCCATGGCTTTCTGAAGCTGTTCGCCACAGTCGCAACGACGTGAGCCGAATATGTCTCCTGTTGCGCAAGATGAGTGGACGCGCACCAAGACTGGTTCATCCGCCTTCCACTCTCCCTTGATTAGAGCAACGTGCTCAAGGCCATTGGATTTCTGACGGAATGGTATCAACTTGAAGTTGCCATACAAAGTAGGCATCTCCACTTTCTCTCCCGTCTCAACAACACACTCTTTCTTTCTGCGGTATGCGATCAAATCCTTGATGGCGATCATCTTCAAACCGAATTTCTTCGCCACCTCAACAAGCTGAGGCATACGAGCCATCGTACCGTCTTCGTTAAGAATCTCAATTAGAGCGGCGGCAGGCTGAAGTCCAGAAAGACGAGCCAAATCCACAGCGGCCTCAGTGTGGCCAGCACGGGCAAGCACACCGTTATCCTGAGCATAAAGTGGATTGATGTGACCGGGGCGGCCGAATGTTGTTGTCGAGCTAGAAGGATCAGCAAGAGCCTGAACTGTCATTGCACGGTCGTGTGCCGAAACTCCGGTTGTGCAACCCTCAAGCTTATCCACAGTGACAGTAAAAGGAGTACCTAGAATAGACGTGTTGTCTGCCACCTGACGATCTAGACCCAGCTCCTTAGCTCTAGAAATAGTGATTGGAGCACAAAGAACACCACGACCCTCACGAAGCATGAAATTGATCTTCTCTGGTGTAATAAGTTCAGCAGCAGTGATGAAATCTCCCTCGTTCTCGCGATCCTCATCGTCTACAACTATCACAAACTTACCTGCCTTGAAGTCCTCAAGTGCCTCCTCTATTGTATTTATACTATAATTCATATAATCTCTGGTTTATCTTTCGATCTCTTTAATTTCGCAAACAACTTCTTAAAAAAGTTTGATATGTTTTTACCCAATGCGCCGACTGTCGGCATATTGAAAGTAGCGTCTATCGCAGCCTTATAAGTAAGGAACAATCCAAGCGGGAACAACATCGCCGAGCTCAACCATGTTCCTGCCCACACTGGCCAGCCTCCGTTTCTTGCCATCTTGAATCCTGTGTTGTCCACAATATAATAAATGATGAACAGCACGATGGAGATCACTACCGGAAGTCCAAATCCTCCCTTTCTGATGATCGCGCCCAATGGAGCTCCGATAAAGAAGAATATGAAACACGCGAATGAGAGAGTAAACTTACGGTGCCACTCTATATTATGTTTCCACATCACCTTGTCGACAGTGTTAAGCTTACGGTCGCCAAAATAATCCAGCTCATTACGCACATTCTGCATCTTGTTCACAGCCCTGTCGCAAGACTCCTTCAGCTGCATCAACGTACGACGGTTGATCATGGTCTGATAGCTCTTCAACATCTCTTGCGGGATTGTATCCAAATTGGCTTTGACGTAGCCACTGTCCAAAGTGCGTCCGAAGAACAGAGAATTGACGTATTTATGCGAATAGGCGACAGCCATACTGTCGGACATCCTCTGAAGCGAATCAATGGACGCAGTCAACTCATCAAGGTTCTTTGTAGACTGTTTGTTAGACACCGACTCCTCACTAACCATGTTCAAGCTGTTGTCGTAGTCCATAATAAGCTCTCTGTATTCAAACGTCTCGCGTCGGAACGGAATATTCTTTCTCGAAACCTGTACCTCAGACCCCTTCATATTCTCAAACATCTCTCCACTATGAAGTTTAAGAATAAATCCTTTCTTGTCGGCAGTAGAGACAAGCATTCCTGAATCGGCAGTGACAATTCTGATATTGTCGGAACCACCACCTCCTGCCGTACCGGAGAAGTCGTATATCATCATATCATACAGCATCTTTGTGTCGTGATTCTTGCTACGCACATAGATACTATAGTTCTCAATACCTGTGTAGAACGATCCGACCGGGATAGAGACATCCGGCGACTTATGTTTGATAGAACGAAGCAACACCGTCCACTTCAGCTGGACATCCGGCATCACCACATTGGAGAAATAGAACGATCCGACGGAAAGGAGCGCTATCACCACAATGTACGGCTTCATGATTCTAAACAACGATATTCCCGCCGCTTTCATCGCAATAAGCTCCAAACGTTCTCCCAAACCGCCAAAACTCATCAGTGACGACAACAATATCGCCAACGGCAAAGCCATCGGAACCAATGAAAGAGCCGCATAATAGAAGAATTGAGCAAGGACGGTCAATTCGAGTCCCTTACCTACCATCTCATCAATATATCTCCACAACGACTGCATCAGCAGGATGAACAGACACACAAAGAATGTGGCCAAGAAACTCAGCAAATAATCCTTTAACAGGAATGTATGTAGACGTTTTAACTGCATTCTAAACATATTTCGGGTACAAAAATAGTCTTTTTATATCTTTTTTTTAGTGTTTTGGCTCACTATATGTTGTATTTTTTAAGTTTTTTTTGCTCCTTTGCTCCAAGAAATTAAAACAAAACAAATATTTAAGAAATGGAACTAATTATATTTTTGGCAGTAGGTGCTCTTGCAGGTTACCTTGGAGGACAATTGATCGGTACAGCTAACAGCCTTTTGGTAAACATTATAGTTGGTATCATCGGCAGTATGCTTGGAGGAAAATTGTTTGGCGACCTATTCTCCGACCTTCCTTCAATCGGAAGTTTCAGCCTAGGCGGTTTGATCACTGCAGTACTAGGTTCTGCCATCCTTCTTTGGGCTATCAATTTCATTCAGGCAAAAAAGAAGTAAGAGAAAAAATGTATGTTTTTAGGAGGGCACAATCTTTGTGTTCTCCTTTTTTATGCACAAAAAAATGCAGAAAAATGTATAAAACATATAATCTGTGAAATTTTTTGCAAAAAACGCTTCTATTTCTTAATTTTGCACCGTTTTATTATTGACTTCTACCGCAATATTATAGTCCTGTTGCAGTAGGAGATTGGTAACAAGCCTGATTTGTTATAAATTAACGAAATAGTAAAAAACATCATGAATAAACTTAAAACAAGTCTGCTTCTAGTCTCACTGTTGATCTCTACATACATTGCAGCAGACACAAACAAAACAGTCCTACCTGTTTTAGAAGTATCGTTTAATCCTGCTGGCACCATCGGTATAGTCCCAGATGAATATGTGTCAGGCAATATGAAGCTTACCGACGCTGACGGCTCCGTGGTGGAGATGAACGCCAAGTTCAAAACCCGTGGTGCGACCGCTTCTGAATACTCTATGAAGCCGTCATTCAACATGAAACTAAGAGACGAGAACGGTGCGGAGAAAGATTCATCTCTACTTGGTATACGTTCAATGTCTTCATGGATTTTAGACGCTATGGCAATCGACCGTATATGTATGCGCAACCGAGTAGCGTTCGATTTATGGAATGATTTCTCCAAATTGCCTTACGAAACAAAATTTGATTCTAGAAACGGCACTGTCGGCAAATTTGTAGAAGTATACATCAACAAGGAGTATCTAGGCATCTATTGCATGAGCGACCGTATCAACCGTAAACTGCTAGACTTAAAGAAACCTGATCTAGGTGAGGACAGTTCCAGTGTGACCATTCGTGGTGTGCTATACAAACATGGAACAAATGATTTCATTCATACCAACATAGACAGTTTCAAATTCTCTGCAGACAGCACAGCCCATGTCATTGAATATCATGATGCTTGGGAACTTGTCGAACCAGAAAAGTACGCAAGTATAGCATGGGACGCTCTTCATGAGTTGTATGCAAACAGCGAAGACTCCTTATGGATAAAAGACCATTTCTACCTTGAGCAGCTTGCTGATTACCAGGTGTTCATCACAGCTTTATGCATCGAGGACAACTGGGGAACAAAGAACGCTTTCATTTCCGCTCGTAACGTGACTGCAGATGGTGATAAAAAACGTTTTATATACACTCCATGGGATCTTGACACTGCACTTGGCGGATCATACAATGGCCAATTATTCAATGGCAATTATTCTGTCTGGCAGCCAATAGATATTGAGCGATCAACAATGCCTGTGCCATTCGGCATTTGCAACCAAATGCCAGAATTCAAAACTATGTTGCGTAATTCATGGATAAAAGGCAGAAAAGGAGCTTTCTCCGTTGACTCTGTAAGAAGCAAACTATATTTCTACCGCGACCAATTAATCAATTCTGGTGCCTGGGAACGTTCGTGCTCACATTGGAACAGTAAGAAATACACGCCTTGTTTCGTCGACGACCTTTCAAAGGAGATTGACCTTATCATCAAATGGTATGAGGAACGTTTCAAAAAGTTGGATGAATACTATAATGTGAAGGGTGACGTTTCTGTGGATAATATCTCTGCCGACGCGACTGAAGAGAACAACACGATTTATAATCTGAAAGGTATAAAGGTGACTGACCTTCAAAAAGGCAATATCTACATCCAGGGAGGCAAGAAGATTATCGTTAAATAACATGTCAATTGCTCAAAACAAGCATAGCAAAAGACACAAGATATACTCTTGAGACAATCAAAAATGGCGAGCACTGATGTGTCCGCCATTTTTAATCTATAAATCTTGAACTTTTAATCCTTATCTCTCATCTCCTTCAACGTCTCCACCCAAATCCTCGCGGCACACTCCACCATACGCGGACATGGTCGTTTGGCGTAATATTCAGCAGTACGAGCCTCAGGCACATGCGTCGTATTCTTCTCTTTCAACTGGCCCAACAAGTCGGCACATTTGATTGATCCATTCTGTTCCTTGAATTTCGCAGCCATCTCCTGCACCACCTTATAGTTCAACGATTTTGCTGCAGCGTCTTTAGGATCCGTCTGCCCACACTCCAATCCGGCAAGCATAAACATTCCGCATGCGGCGCCACACGTCTCTCGCATTCTACCTATTCCGCCGCCAAACGAAGCCGACATCCTCAACGCCTGCTCCTCAGTGAAGCCATACATGTCGGCAAAGGCTGCCACCACCGATTGTGAACAGTTGAAACCACTATTGAACAGTTCCACTGCCCTCTCTATTCTTTTTTCGTAATCCATACTCTTTTGATTTGCTATTGCAAAGATAGAGCAGAAACACGGGGATTTTCCTCTCTACCATTAATTTATACATAGTTATTTTGAAGTTTGATCTTTTATTAGCTGTTTAAGCTCATCTGCAGCATATTTCATATCATCGAAATAAATCAGATGAATGAATATCTTACTTCCATCAAACACACAAATAACAGATTCATCAGAGATTTCCTTAGAAACATTCCTCTTTAAGTAATTGAACATTTGACTAAACAATCGATGACGATATTCTTGCATTGAAATATTTTTATTTCTTCTATTCAAATCATGAACATCATCACAATAATAGTACAAAACAGAATTAGGGTTTTCTTCCAAAAACTTAATTAGCTTTAAAATAACACTAGTTAAGCATTCAAATATTTTTGTACTACTTTCTCCTGATCTTGATAAAGAAACATCAAACACCCTGTATTTTTCAACAGGGCATCCTATCAAATTGTTTAGTAAAGATAATTGAATAATTAAATCGGTGTCTTCTAACGAAACATTTAGAAAAACATCATTTTGTACCATTATTCAAGGATCTTCCTATTTCCTCCAATTTTTTCAAGTTTTCAACACTTCTTTCTCTAAGTTTTAGCAAAAATGCCTTCATCTTAGGATCTTCGACGACAATATAAGTTGTTTTTGTCGTCAATTCCGAATTTTTAACTGCTACCATAATTCACAAATTTAATTTAACAGTACAAAGATAGATATTTTTTCTTATTGTCACCAACTCAACAATAAAAAAGCTTGCCCCAGACTAATAGGGCAAGCCTTTACAAATTAGTAAATCAAACTTATCTAATTACCATCACTTTCTTCATAACAACAGCCTCATCCGTGGTGACTTCCACCAGATAGCTGCCAGACGACAATTTGGATACATCCACCGTCGTCTCTCCTGAAACAGCCACAACAGATCCACTCATTGACATAACTCTCACGTTTCTGACTGGAGACGCTGACTGCACTTTTATCTCGTTTCTTGCAGGATTAGGATATACCTCCACACCCTTTGCTTCAAACTCTATATTATCCACATCCGACAAATCAACTTTCTCTCCTGTGAACTCCACATAGTCGATATTCGTGTAATCGGAATTGAACAACACCTTGATGACGTGTTTGCCTTTAGTCAGATTCACTTTGCTTTTTGACTTCACTATCGCATAAGTGTCCCAATCCGCAGTTTTAGTTCCAGAAAGTGTCGCCAATTTCTTGCCGTCGCACAACACGTCAAACTCAAAATTACCGTTTCCGTTTGACACGTTTGCCTCAATACCAAACTCCGCATCTTTCAACACTTCAACCGTATATTCAAGCCACTCTCCCGACTTTGTATAACCGACAGCATAATCACCATGCATATTGTCAACGACGTCTACACCATCATTCCTATACTCCTTGCCCTCATTCTTGTCGTCAGAATCAGAAAACGCAAATCCTTCGCCTCCTTCGTCATAGTTTTCAGCTTCTATCTTACTAGGCAAGACAGGTGCTTTTCCTCCGTATGGAGTCTGTGGTGCATTTACCGAAATCTTTGTCTCTACATCCATCGAAGAACCATCCGCCAATGTGGCCACAGCCTTTACCTCATGCTTTCCCTGAGTGGCAGTCCAATCTACCGTCCATGGCTCAGATGATAAGGTAGCCAACTCTTCTCCGTCGACACTGACAACAATCTTCTGAGCCGCAACTTTGCCACCTACCTTCACTGTGATTGGAAGAATATCTCCATCTGAATATTTTCCGCTTGCTGACGGAGACGTGAAATTGATGCCGCTTGAACCAACCTTTCCACACTCAAGAGAGTAGTTTTTCACGAAATTCCAGATCTCCTGGCTTGTGTGGAGAGCTCCAGTGTTGTTATGCTCATGGTCACGGCCCTTGAATGAGATGCGGACAACCTCCGTCTCACATTTACCACCGGTCCAAACCTCCTTAGTACAGTTTGGATAACCATTGTTGTATTGAGTGGTGATTGGAGTAGGATTACATCCGTTCTGTTTTGCCCAACCATTGACGTAATCTGTCGAACCGTCGTAAGGCACGACGCTATCACTCGTACCATGCACATGGATTAGAGGCAAAGGTCTTACATTTGAATAAGAACCTCCACCCATCAAATGACCGGAAACAGGAGCAAAAGCAGCGATTTTATCGGGAAGTTTTGCCATCAAATGGTATGTGAGCATACCTCCCATTGAGAATCCCGACATGTAGACGCGGGATTTGTCGATTGCGTATTTCTTGTTCATCTCATCGATGATCGCCAAGATGAAATTGGCATCCTTGTCGCCACTGATATCCCAAGTGGAAAAACCAGTTCCTCCACCAGGATAGACTACCACGAAATTTGCAGTATCTGCAATCTGCTCCCACTTAGCCTGATTACGCTGATAAGGAATATCCTGATCCATACCATGACAAGAGATTACCAACGGACGATTCTCCGTAAGCCCACTTGGAGCGTGGACATAAAACTGACGGTTCTGACCTCCGACGTTTACCGACTGCATATCGGCGAATGCGGATGACACGGTTAGTGCCGAACCTAAGATTGAGTAAATAAGTTTTTTCATGTTATTAGAGTAGTAAGTTTTTCACCGGCTAAAGTAAACTTATTTTACTCAATACAAAATAGTGATGCGTAAAAAAGAGATTATGTGTAGTGCTTTTGACTGTTTTATCCCATTTTTAACGAATTTATCCAAATAGAGATAGTTACGCAAGAATAGTTTCCATGCAAGATATGCCCTTAACAATCCTCATCTTGGACAACTGCTATATAAATAAGACGGAATTTGTAAACCCCGTCTCATTATGAATTATGAATTATGAATTAATCCTCATTCCCTTCCTTCACATATTCAATCGCACGGTTGATATAGTCGAGGAATGGCTTGGCTGATTTGAATTTCTCCGCCACATAATCTACGAGTGTAGGAGAAAGAATATCCTCTGTCGACGGTTCACTTGTCAGACAGTAGACTTTATACTTCACCAAGTCGATATACGGCGTGGAGTCATCGAAACCCTTAGGAGGACGCTTCATTTGGAATGATTTGTCGAGATGAAAAACAGGATCGACCTGTCTTTCAATAATATCTTTGAAATCTCCCCCACCGTCGACAATATCCTCTCTTAAGACCTTCAACGCTTTAGGATCGATGCAATAATCGCCCACAGCAAGCATGTGGCCCGATGGGTAGACGTCGCTCTGCTCTGTGGCGACGTGGAAATAGTAGCCACTGAAACCTGATTTCTTTCCACCGCGACAGATATAGCATCCCATGTGAGTCTTGTACGGGCTCTTGTCTTTGCTAAACCTCACGTCGCGATAGATACGATAGGTGCAATCCTTCACAGCAAGACCTTTGACCGTCGGATCAAAAGCCTCAACCTTGGCTATCAACTGCTCTGTGAAATCCTCAAACACCTTCTTAGCCTCAAGATATTCGTCTTTATGGGCATCAAACCAGATCTTATTGTTGTTGGCAGCAAGATTCTGAAGGAAATCTAAGACTCTTTTCATTATTGTGTGGTTTTATGGGAATCAAAAATTTCCCAAAATTACAAAATTCGGAGAATCAAATCTCCGATTTTTGCCAAATTCGGGGATTTGATTCTCCGAAAATGGGCAACAGTGAAGATTTATAAAAATGAATAACAAAAACACAATAAAAATCAGAATAAATATTACCTTTGCTGAGTATATATTAACAGTCAAAAAAGAGTTATGCCTCAAATAAGTGATTTTTATGGAATTTTAATATGGTTGAATTACAATGATCATTTACCACCACACTTTCATGCATGGTACGGAGAATACAAAGCTATTATAAACATAAACGATGGTGTTGTCAAAGGAGAAATGCCAGGACGTGCACTACGTATGATATTAGATTGGCTTGATCTTCATCGCGAAGAGTTGATGGACAATTGGGAACTTGCACAAAAAGGTGCTCCATTGAAAAAAATTGAACCTCTAAAGTAATAGAATTTATGGACCTATTTCTTGAAATAATAAAAGCAGAATATGTAGAAGAGTACAAATTACGACTTTTCTTCAACAACGGCGTTGTGAAGGTTGTCGACTTGCAACCTTCCCTTGTCGGCGAAATCTTTATGCCACTTAAAAACATCGATTATTTCAAGCAATTTAGCATAAAGTTTAATACAGTAGAATGGGAAAATGGAGCAGATTTTGCTCCTGAATATTTATACGCACTGGAGGATGCGGCTTAATCTACTATATAAAAATGAGGGTGCATAAAAATACACCCTCATTACCCGCCTTATTTTATCTCACAACCTTTGTGAATTCAGGGCCGACACCCTCCTCATTGCTTACAAGCACAAACACCTCAGCCTGAGTAGGATTGCCATTTGCATCCTTGCTCTCTGTGATGTAGCGGTACTCAGTTCCATTCTTTGCCGCACGACTCGAAACCAAAACTGGAGAACCAAGTGGGTAAGGATAGTCGCCACAAGCAGCGTCGAAGATACCCTTCTCCTCGTCGTTCAAATTTCTCTTCTCAACGAATGGAACCTCAGCTTCCACCTCGCCTGCCTTGATTCCACTACGGATAAGAAACTCGTCAACCTCGTCAGCAGCCTTAGCGATACGGATTGTACGCACACCGTAGCCATTCATGAATTTAGCGTTTAGAGCAGCCTTTTTAAGTTCAGCCACACTCGTCTCCAATCCACCGCTTCCGAAAGTACAGAAAGGCACAACCACCTTACCAGAAAGGTCGACATTCTTCATCCAGCTGCCAACAGGCTGAGCAGCAATTCCGCACCACACTGGGAATCCAAGATATACAGTGTCGTATTTAGCGACGTCGACATTAGTAGGCTTAACGGCAGGTGCAACACCACTCTCCATCTCCTTCCTGCAACGAGCAACAGTCTCCTCGAAAGTGCCGTTGTATGGCTCCACAGCCACGATAGAATCCAAATCAGCCGATGTAGCCTCAGCGATAAGTTTTGCCACCTGCTCAGTCACATGCGTCTGAGAATAATAGATCACCACCGATTTTGTGGCCGACGATGGAGTCTCATCCACCACAGCATTCTGCTTATTTCCGCAACCTGCAAGCGATAATGCCGCAGACATCGCAATTAAAGTCTTTTTCATATTCTTTTTCCAACAGATAATTATGCCACTTGCTTCATATAGTCAATAATCGACACCTCTTGCTTAAGTTCTTTCGCAGTATTGACAAATTTCTCTATATGCAATACCACATCACCTGTATACATAATTTCACCACATTCCTCACATTTATAGCAAGGAACATTACGAATAACAACTAAAACGTCTCCTAAATCAGAAACAAAAGTTGTTGTACTTTTAACAGCGTCTTTTCCGCAACGAGAACATTTCATAATATTCATTTTAATGAACACTTCATTTCTTCTCATAAACAAATGACTCCTCCGCCACCATAGACATTTCTGCTTCTGGTTCAAAATTATACGTTTTGGAAACACGGTAGGAATCAAGAATGATGGAATTAATTTTATTGGACAAAGCCATCAGAGTCTGACGTTGTTGCTCTTTGCCCCTCAACTGACATTCCCAAACAGTCAGCACATGCCACCCAGCCTTCTTGTAGTGCATCACATTGATATAGTCGCGCTGCATATTGCGAGTGATCTTCTGCACCCAGAAGTCGGTTCGGGATTTCGGAATACGGCAACATTTGCTGTCGATCACCTCCCCATTCTCCTTACTATATCCAAGATCATGTCCATGCCAAAAACAACCGTTGATGAAGATCACCGTCTTATATTGCCTCATTACAATATCAGGCGAGCCAGGCAATCCTTTCACATAAAGTCTGTATCTGAAACCTTCCGCCCACAGCCATTTACGCACAACGACCTCAGGCTTCGTATCCTTCGATCTTATGTGCGACATACATTTATGACGCTGCTCGGGAGTAAGTTTGTCAGTCATCGACAATTGGAACTATTGTTATGACGCAAAATTAATATACAAATGGAATCAAGCAAATAAATAGCATCCACAAAACGTAAAATTCCCGTAAAATGGTTCGTAAAATTATTGTAACGTCATTCAAAAAAAAATCGGAGATTATATAGCAGTTGTCCAAAATGAGGATTGTTAAGGGCCCATTGTTTGATTTTTGGGCCCTAACCCACCAACGCGAGTCCGTAGGACGAGCGTGAAAATAATAAGCGTGTTTGGACAACTCGTATATAATTGCCAAAAATTTTACGATAAATTTCCGAAAATTTTACGTTCTAAAATCATTTTATCTTCCTATATTCCGACGGTGATGTTCCCGTGAATCGCTTGAAGAAATTGGAAAGATGAGCCTGCGACGAAAACTCCAGTTGGTACGCAATCTCCTGGATAGTCTTGTCCGTTTTGAGCAGGTCTCGTATTTTGTTTAATAGCGTTGTGTCGATAATTGATTTAGGTGATTGCGACGCTACCCTTCTCGTCACCTGAGAAAGATAACGTGGAGAGACGTTGAGACGGGAAGCATAGTAGTTGACATCATGGCTGTTCATACACTCGTCTTCCTGCATCTTCACGAAACTATTATATAGGGCAATACATCTGCCAGACATCTCAGGATTGACCTCCGTCGGCATCATATAATTAGCTTTTTTTTCTGCGTCGTCGAGGCTCATATCCTGACAAAGCAGAGTGGCGATTGCCGAACAAAGTTCGTTGCATCGTCCGTGACTGTCGTCGGCGACAATAACCTTTTCCGCGTCGAATCTGCCATGATCCCTTTCACGCACCACCAACGCGTCGCACAACGGAATAAGCGTCTTCTGGATTCTATCGATCAACTCATCATTGATAAGCACCTCGTCACGGCTAGAGTAGACGACGGGAGAGAAAAGCACCCAACGTGGTTTATAGCGAGATATGCAGCGGACAATAGCCTCCAAAGTATAGATATTTCGCACGAGGCCAACCTTAAAGACGTATGGAGTGATATCCTCAGCCACCGCGTCGATCTGACGCTCCACAATCTCAGCAGGGATATCATAGAAATCCTGAATACCGAGAGTATTCTGCATAGTAAGAGTAGTGACGACGGAAAGAGCCTTGCCACCAAGAGACGTGATCGTCTTGATGTCAGCCTGGATACCAGCGCCACCCGTGCTATCCGAACCCGTAATTGTCAGGATTGTCTTCATACTTGCAAAGATAACGATTTCAGCGGGATATTACACATCTATTCCGAATCTTGCAAATATGAGGCAGAAATGTGTAAATGAAGGCATAGCCGAAATTACTAAAATAATGGATAAAATGACGCAAATTTTGCGACGTTATTAGAACTCAAATGACGCAAATGCTATGATTTGCTTGTTAAATACAACTAAAATTCGTCCACAGTAATACCATAGATACCAAGGCCGAATGCTACAGACGGTTCGTAATTCGAATTTATACTTTTGAACAAATATGCAAATATCATATATTTGGGGATATACAAAAACACTAATCCAATTATATAACAAACGAAGCCAAATACAATTTATAATTGTTGTATTTGACATTTTTTAGATTATTTATTTGCAAATCAATCTCAAATCACTAATTTTGCAACATGTTTTATTAAAGGTGTCGTGCAGCACTTTAAACTCGGCAATATAAACAATGACAACAGATGAATGGAGATCAACAACTCGCTCTTCTGCTCAAATAATCAACAGAAATGAAGTAGAAGTTACTGCTCCTGATGGAGAGGTATTCAAGGTTCTTTGTCAAGTAGGTGCTTTATTAAGTAAAGAAACCCAAGACCATGAGTTATTGTGGCTTGAAATCTTGTTTGACAAACATTTTTCTGAAGATAAAGAGCAAATGAGAAATGCGATCTGGAGAGAGGCTATGCAATTTGGTATCTGTGGAGGAATCATGGGTATTAGTGCAGGTACCAAGTGTAATGATAGAGCAAGAATAGGAGCAAGAATAAAACAAATTCGTGAAGAAAGAGGCATAGAAGCGAGAGATCTTGCTCGACTTTCTGGTGTAGATCCAGGAAATCTGAGTCGCATAGAAAACGGAAAATATTCCGTAGGTTTAGACATCTTATCTAAGATTGCATCCACTTTAGGGAAGAAAGTAGATTTGGTAGATATAGATTAATTTACACACAAAAAAATCTCGTTTATATGGAAAATGAATATAAAAGGGAGCAGCATTATGCTGTTTCCAAGGACGGTGTACGGACTCACATTAAACAAGCATATGAGTCAAAAGAAGACTTCTTTTGTCCTGCATGTAACTGTAAGATGATAAAAAAATGTGGTCCCATACGTAGCTGGCATTTTGCTCATGATTGTAGGTCTGCTGAGACTGAATTACAGAAAAATTGTACTTATGAATCATACCTTCATGCATATGCAAAAATGTGTATCAAAAAATGGTTTGAAGAGTCCAACTCTATTACAATGTATTATAAGAATCAACACAAATGCAGTTTATCAAAAGGTTGTAAGTGGAAGCTAGAGTATGATAGTTGTACTAAAACAGAAGAGGCAAGCTATGATATAAAAAGATGTTTGAACAAATTGAAAGAGGAAAAAAACATAACAATCGAAGATGATACATTCAGACCTGATTTATTGTGGTACAAAGAAAGTGATCAGAAACAACGTATTTTTATTGAGATTAAGGTTACTCATGAGTGTTCTGAAAAAAAGGTAAATTCAAAAGAAAGAATAATTGAGTTTACTGTGTCGTCGGAAGAAGATGTTGAATCCATTATAAGTAATGACATTAAAGAAAGTGATATTGTAAAATATTGGAATATAAATAAAGTCTTTATCGATGATCAAGTAAAACCGCTTCATCAGTTAAATAAATTTATTCTATATGACAGTGGAAAGGTATATCCGTATAGAAATTGTAGTTGTATGTCATATAAAAACAGTTCACCAAGTTCTAGTTTTGAACTGACAATGAAGTCTGATGTTGTTTCTCACTTAGGAATAGGAAGATTTTGCGTATATGGTTTAGCCCTAGCCTACCAAAATGGATTTAAAGTTAAGCATTGTAATATATGCTCAAAATGTAAATATGAGGCATCAGATAGAGTTTTGAAATGTGGAATAACAAATTCAGTTATTGAAAATGGAAGTAAAGCACTAGAATGTTCTGAGTACGAGATGAACAAGGATTATATTAAGAAGGTCTTAAAAGATATTAGATATCAATATTCTCAGATAGAAACTAATTTGAAAAGGCAGGGAGATCAATCAATTATTGACGAATGCAAATCTCTGATGAATACAGAAGAAAAAATAAATTATCGTTATAAGTATTCTAATGCAAAATTTAGATCGGTAAGGTTATTTAAAAACATTTAAAACTCCATGCGCAGGTCGGTAGTGTAAAATGAACTGTGTCAAGTATTAAATTCAACTCAATTTTTTGCTGT
>JAKSKU010000036.1 GCA_024401565.1 Paludibacteraceae bacterium | reverse complement strand
AAGATCTCTATCTTTTGGCGTCGAACTCTCTCTTGAGTCGCTTATTTTCTCGCTTCCTTTCAGGCTTCGTTGTCGTTCCTTCCCGAAAGCGAGTGCAAAAGTATAGCGTTTTTCCATACTGTGCAAGCGTTTCGGAAATTATTTTTCAGAAATGTTTGCAATTCGCTGATTATACGAAAAATAAATTTTGGCGGTTTTTGCCGGGATTTCTTGCTGCAACTCGCAGAGACGCACGGACGTGCGTGTAACTGATGCCTGAGGACACAAAAAATCTTTGGGGGAACGTAAAATTTCCGGAAATGGTCCGTAAAATATATTTGCAAACACAAGAACACGCAGAGTTTTCACCACAAATGCAAGGAAAACTCAAGAATCGCGTCTGTAGGACGCTACCGAGCAACGCGAGAGTAACCCGGGACGGAGTCTCGGGGATAAGATCCCTCAGTAGATACTTCTGTCTGAAAGACAGTACCAGATAGTATTGGTACTGCCCTTCAGGCAGTTACTATCTCATTCTTCAATGCCGGACACTCTGTGCCCGGTTACGCTCGCTTCGCTCGTTATTGCCTTCCAGGCAAGTTTGCGTGTTCGATAATTCTCGAATCATTTACGGAAATTTTCGTGTTTATAAAAATAACCGGTTAATTGCCTTCCAGGCAAGTTTGCATATTCGATAATCGTAAGTGTTCTATCATATCCGACGCAATGACCGCATGTTCACCTCGTTTCTTTGCTGCCTCGTCTCCGGCTTTTCCATGAAGAAAAACTCCAAGCTTGGCAGCTTCGTATGGTTCATAACCTTGCGAGAGAAGTGACAGGATGATTCCAGTCAAGACGTCGCCTGAACCGGCAGTCGCCATTCCTGAGTTTCCAGTTGAATTGAAAAACAGTGTGTTGCCATCTGATATTGTGGTGTAGGCTCCTTTAAGCACAATGATTATATTATACTTTTTTGCCATCTCCATCTGTCTGTCGATCATCTCCATACGATTCGCACATTTTCCGAATAGTCGTTGGAATTCGGCAGGATGCGGTGTGATGATTGTCGACGACGGTAGTTTTTCCAATAAATGATTAGACGCTACGATATTCAAAGCATCTGCGTCGAGCAACAATGTGTTTTCTGATGCGGCAGTTATTACCATCTCCACCAATGTCTTTGCTCCATCTGAGGTGCTTAGTCCTGGTCCGATAGCCACAGCATCGGTCATAACAAGGAGTTGGCTGAGTGAGTCGAGAGCATCGGTGTCGACTTTATCATATGTTTTGCAGATCGCTTCTGGCAGATAATTAATCAGATATGGCTTGACATCCTTATGAGTGAAGACGTAGAGCATTCCAAGTCCACCTCGCATCGCGGCTTTCGATCCCAACATACATGCTCCTGGCATTTCCTGACTTCCAGCCACAAACAGTCCTTTGCCGAATGTGCCTTTATGTCCATGCTTCGGACGTCGCTTGATGTCAAAATCAGAGAGTTGGAGCATTGTCCCGACGTCGCCACTACCCTCTTTCATCAATTTCATATCAAAATCCACCCACATCATATCGCCGACGTAACGCTCGCTTTCCGGCATCAGCGTCGACATCTTCGGATATTGCAAACAGATTGTTTGATCCGCGCGAATAATCGAGCGAGCGGGATCTGATAGTTCACGATCCTCCCCCATCAATCCGGAAGGCAGATCTATCGACACAAGCATCGAATCTTCACGTCGCTCAGCATTGACAAAATCAATGACATTGCCAAGAAACGAATCTTTCTTCACCACCCTGTTGATTCCCGAACCGAGCAATCCGTCGACGACGCAAAGGTTTTCTCTCTGCAAATATGGTCGCATTCTCTCAATATCGTCGACGGTTGAGATTTCATCTATCTGAATGATATTCTTGACATTGGCATAAGCCTGTGCGAAATCATCAGTCTGGCGGTCGCTAATCTTGATATAGAAGATTACAATATCCAAAGGAGTTTCATCCTTATGTTTTTGCGGACGGGTTTGAAACCCATCCCTACGATTGCAATATAACAAATCTCCTACGCAGAGTGCATCACCACCATTATTACCACCCGACGCAAGAATGACGACGGTGCTGGTCTCTGTTTTCGCCAACAATTCCGTCAACTTATTATATAAAGCCGACGACGCACGTTGCATTAGTTGGAAGGACATTATACCTTCCAGCTCTATCTCTTGAGCGTCAAGTGTTTTGACCTGTGAAGCTGAAAATATTGGAATCATAAAATAGTCACCCAGATAATAATATAAAAAAGACGGGACAATTTTATGTGCCCCGTCTCTATAAATATCAGACGGAAAATCCGTCATTCATTTGCAATTATTTTGCAACAGCACGAATAGTACGTCCATATCCACGACCACCCTTCTCAACCGCATGAGATTCAGAGTAGTAATTCAAGTGCATTGCGAAATCACCAGATGTCTCAGGAGCGTCACAAATAGTAGACGACCAGAATCCACCGATCTTGTCATTGTTGACCACATCGCCAGCGCCTCTCAAACCAGCCGCAGGCAAGAAGATAGAGTTTCCGTTCTTTCCAGTCACTTTGTAACCGTTTACTCCGTTAACCTCTGTCCAAGCCCAATCGCACTCGTAGATAAGTTCCTTGCACTGAGCCTCTGTAGGCATCTTCCATGCGTCGCCCATAACAGCAGTAGCGGCATCATACTCTGTGCCAGCGATATCAGCACCGATATTCTTCCATACCTTCTTTGCTGACGAATCAGCAGCTACGGAATCAGCCGCAATATAATATTTATAAGTAGTGTCTGAATAGACCTCTTTAGAGATTGTCTCACCCCATGCGAAGTAGTCGCCATAAGCCTCTGGAGCATCCGCGCCAACATTGCAAGAGGCCCACTTTGTGCCACTTGTCAAGCCCAAGTCAACCGACTCACACTTTGAAGTCTGAGCTTCACCACCTTCATTCTTCTTTGTCTCGTTGTTTACACAACCTGTTGCAAAAATCATCAAACCTACAGTTGCAACAAAATTTAAAGTTTTTCTCATTTTTTTATTTTTTCTAAATCCTAATATTCTTTTGTTTCAAGTTTCAAGGGTCTGGATGCGATTTCTGGTTTCAAGACTGGAATCCAAGTTTAAATTCGGAACCATCAACCGAAAATCACCAAGAGCCGCCTCCACCGCCTCCGCCGAAGCTTCCGCCTCCAAAGCCGCCGAATCCGCCTCCGCCGAAACCACCTCTGCTTCCGCCTCCACCAAAGATGCTACCGTGATGGCCAGAGAATGGATCTCCATAAGTGACACGTGGACGTGGACGATAATCATCGTTATTTCTGCGTCCGCCATCACCGCCACCATTTTTTCTAGAAGCCATGATCATCAAAGCAATAAATATCACAAGGATAATAAGAGCCTCTATAGGAAACTCATCTTCGTCCTGGGCATCTGCAGTGAATTCACCACGAGTAGCTCGCATCATGTATTCGGCACCAGCCATGATTCCGCCGCCGTAGTCGTTTACACGGAAATATGGAATCATCACATTGTTGACGATCCTATAGCAGATGATATCAGGAAGAGACGCCTCAAGTCCATAACCAGTGGCTATAAACGCACGTCCTTTCTCACGCTCCGTCTTTGGTTTTACAAGCAGTATAGCGCCATTGTTATGTTTCTTTGTGCCGACGCCCCACTTTTCTCCAAGCTGTTGAGCATAGTCCGCTATATCATAACCGTCAAGCGAATTAACCGTCACCACACAGATTTGTGTAGACGTTGCTTTGCTGAACGCGACAAGAGAATCCTCCAACACCTGTTTCTGCGCGGCAGATAGCAGTCCCGCAAAATCGTTGACAAGACGTTCCGGCGTTGGCTTGTTGGGTATTTCAGCCCAGCAAACCACCGTTGGCAGCCACACAAGCAGAGCCATAAGCAGTGTCTTCAACTTATTTTGCATCTTCATACGATATTTCGTTCGGTAATTCGTCAATGTCGTCTTCTACAGGAGGAAAAAACTCCGCCAGTTTCTCACCGCACTTTCTGATTCCTGCCACCAAGCCCGCGCCATACTCCTCTTTCTTGAAATACTCAATCATAAGAGCACATACGTCGTTCCAGAAATTATCAGGCACAACATTGTTGATACCCTCATCTCCGATCACGGCAAAACGGCGATCTTCACTTGCTATGAAAAACAGCACTCCGTTTTTTCTAATCGTCTTTTCCATCCCTAAAGAATAGAAAATATCGACGGCAGCCTGCATCACATTTTCACCGGCAGTGTTGGCTATATTCACACGAATCTCGCCGGAACAGTTTTTTTCTGCCTCGACAATAGCATCGACCACATTGCGACACTCTTCAACCGATAAAAATGACTTTGAGTCCATTAGAACTGTACTTTTGGAGCTGTTTTAGCTGCCTCGTCAGCCTTGAAATATGCCTGCTTCTCAAATCCGAAAATAGAAGAGATGAGATTGTTAGGGAACATCGAGATTGTTGTGTTGTAATCCTGAGCCATAGTGTTGAACTTCTTACGCTCAACAGAAATTCTGTTCTCTGTGCCCTCGATTTGAGCCTGAAGCTCCAAGAAATTCTGGTTAGCCTTCAACTCTGGGTACTGCTCATGCACAACCATCAACTTTGATAGAGCTGCAGTCAAACCATTCTGAGCGTCCTGATAAGCCTTGATATTCTCCTCTGTCAAATTAGTAGGATCGATTGTCACCTTTGTTGCATTCGCACGCGCTTCGATAACCTTTGTCAATGTCTCGCTCTCATGCTTGGCAGCACCTTTGACAGTCTCTACCAAGTTGCCAATCAAGTCCATACGACGCTGATAGCTATCCTCAACTTGAGCCCACTGAGCAGTCACAGCTTCACGTTTCTCTACCATTGTATTGTAAGAGCAACTAGAAAGGAATGGCACCAAAATTGCCATAACCAAAAACAATTTGAATTTCTTCATCTTAATAAATTTAGTTATTGTATCACTTATTTATTTCTATTATCAAAATAGCTATGTCGAAGACAAATCCGTAATAAGACGCACGACCGTGCGTCTCTACGAGAATCTCCATTTAGGATTTTCCAAGCAAATCCTTGGCGTTCTGAATCGCAGCCTCCGTTGGATTTTTTCCACTGAGCATCTGCGCAATCTCGTTGATTCTCTCGTCGGCAGAAAGTTTGACAATATGCGACAGCACTTTATCGCCATCCTCCTCTTTGTACACCTTATAGTGAGACTTGCCTTTGGACGCTATTTGCGGAAGATGTGTGATTGCGATCACCTGCATTCTGCATCCCATCGACGACATCACCTCACCCATTCGCCCGGCGACCTCACCTGAAATACCTGTGTCGACCTCATCTAGAATGATCGTCGGCATCTTCTTTACTTCCGAAAGTAAAGATTTCAAGCTCAGCATCACACGAGACACTTCACCACCAGACGCAATCTCTGCAATCGGCAGCATACGTTTGTCTTTATTAGCTGAGAACAAGAACGTTACGTCGTCAGCTCCAGACAATGTATACTGATCAGACTTTTGCAAATCAACCGTAAGTTTTGCAAGCGGCATACCCATCAACGACAATGACGCCTCAACTGTCGATTGTATTTTCAGCAAAGATCCGCGTCTTTTTTCAGAAAGAGACGTTGCGCTTTTCTCCATCTGTTGGAAATACTTAGCCACATCAGCCTCAAGCGACGCAATCTGCTCGTCGGCAGAAGAGAAACTGCTCACTCGTCTTTCCAAATCAGCCTGAATCTCTTTTAGTTCCGCCACAGTGTTTACCTTGTGTCGTTTCTCCAACGAATAAATTGTGTCGAGACGAGACGATACAAAATCTATTCTGTCTTGATTAAACTCCACTTTATCAGCAACTTCCGCGACCACTGCAGAAATGTCTTTCATCTCTGCCAGCACCGCATTCGTACGCTCAACAAGCGAACCAAGCTCAGGTGTGAAAGATGATACCGATGTCAAAAGATTCACCGTCTGCTTCAAACGTACGTTGACAGCATTATCGTCATCGTCTACAAGAGCGACCACCGAAGAGAGAGCCGACTTAATTGTCTCAGCATTCTGCAACAAAGAATTTTCCTGTTCCAGTTCATCCTGCTCTCCATCCGCAAGATTGGCACTTTGAAGTTTTTCAAGCTGAGATTTCAAATAATCAGCGTCGCGAGCATCATTTTCCATCTGCTCCTTCAAACGTTCAAGTTCCTTTTTTGCTCCATTCCATTTTTTGAAATCAGACTGATAAGCAGCCAATTCATTCTTGGATTCAGCTACTGAATCAACCACAGATAGTTGAAAACCAGAATCTTTCAATAGAAGATTCTGATGCTGGGAATGAATATCTATAAGCATTTCACCAATCTGTTTCAATTGCGAGACGCTTACAGGAGTATCATTGACGAACGAACGAGCCTTTCCAGAAGGAGTGATCTCTTTGCGTATCACACACTCGTCGTCGTAGTCAAGTTCATTTTCATCGAAAAAAGCTCGGAAGTCATATCCCGAGATGTCGAAAGCCGCTTCAATCACACATTTTTTTTCTGCGTCCTTGAAGTATTTCGACTCTACCTTACCGCCCATCAGCATACCTAAGGCTCCCAGCAAAATAGACTTTCCCGCACCGGTCTCGCCTGTGATGACAGAGAAACCGTTATCGAAATCAATCTCGCTTCTTTCTATCAATGTATAGTTGTCAATCTCTAAACGAGTAAGCATAATCAGTTTCCTTTTTGCAGTTTTTCCGCATCACGC
This sequence comes from Paludibacteraceae bacterium, assembly GCA_024401565.1. Lineage (GTDB taxonomy): Bacteria > Bacteroidota > Bacteroidia > Bacteroidales > Paludibacteraceae > UBA1723. Next base: position 15,934 of record JAKSKU010000036.1, on the reverse strand, counting down.
AATGTAGGCAAAATTGCCTTGACAACACTATATACTTCTTCACGAGTCTTTTGATCGTCAAGACGATACATATTATACAACTCGTCAAACTTAGTCTCAATAAAAATCTTGAGCACAGGAGAGTATGGTTTCGAGCGCTGCATCTCACGCAGGTAAGTCATCTGCTCCAAAATCTTAGCCTTACCCTTGTTCACGTCATCCGCCATAACATCAAGTCCCAGACGATGATACTCGTAGTAGACATTGTGAAGGTTTGCCAAGTTGGCATCCATATATGCGGATATCAAAGAATATCTGTTTTCATCTTTCGACAAAGCCTTCCATCCTTCGTCATCTGACGACCTTGCCATACTGGCGATGTTTTCGGCCTTTTCAAAGAAAGATGCTCCACCAAGAGATGCGTAACTGTCAAACTCCACTCCAAGGATCACATTGACATAAAAAGTCAACACAGCCATAAGATTCTGATTCGGATCATAGTCAGACTCAGGAATCTCCAGACGAGTATCTGGGCTGTAGGTAAATGTCAGATCCTTATCATTAAAACTGAAAAGAGGAGTCGAATATGAAGTATTAAATACAGGGCGGCTCGCAGTCACCGATATTGCTCCCTTTTGCAAACCACCAGTAGAAGCGGAAGAAGCGTCAAGATGAATAGAAAACACACATTCTATCTTCTCCTCTTTCTGGAACACAGCGTCGGACCACTTGTGATTGTTAAGCAAATCAGACAATGTCATCTCCAATTCCTTATACATATCCTTGTTGGAACCGGAAATATTCTCAGTATTGATTGAAATGGTGCATTTTAGCTCCTGTCCGACGCAACACATCGCACAGAACACCATCGTAACTAATGTCAATAATATCCTTTTCATAAACCTTTAGTTTTAGCCACTTCCACCACAGCGTCAACAATATCACCAGCGACCTCTTTCTTTGTCTTAAGCGGATACTCCTTCACATCACCAGAGGCAGTGAAGATTGTGATTTTATTTGTATCGACCTGGAAACCAGCTCCTTTATCTTTAAGTGAGTTCATCACAATGAAGTCGAAGCTCTTGCGTATGCACTTGTCCTTTGCATTAGTTGCCTCGTCATCAGTCTCCAAAGCAAAACCCACATTCACTTGATTCTCTCTTTTGATCTTACCCAACGCGGCAGCGATATCCGGGTTAGGCACAAGCGTCAAAGTCATTTCGCCTGTCTTCTCACGCTTGATTTTTTTGTCGACAGTCACCGACGGACGATAGTCTGCGACTGCAGCACACAGAATCTGAACATCAGCAGCCGGGCTATTCTCCATAGCGGCATCATACATCTGCTGAGCAGACTCCACATTGATTCTGTTAATTCGTTCATGAACCGTCTTCAAAGAGGTAGGCCCTGCAATCAGAGTCACTTCAGCACCACGCTCAGCGCACTCCTCTGCCAAAGCAAATCCCATCTTACCCGACGAATAATTTCCGATAAAACGCACCGGATCAATCTTTTCGTATGTCGGTCCGGCAGTGATCATAACACGTTTGCCAGCCAAATCATTTTTTGATTCGAAGAAATTCTCCAAAGCCACCACAATGTCGGCGGGCTCAGCCATTCTGCCCTTGCCTTCCAGACCAGAAGCAAGAAAACCTGTGCCAGGCTCAATCACATGGTTGCCATACGAAATCAAAGTCGCGATGTTTTTCTGTACTGCAGGATGCTTATACATATCCAGATCCATTGCAGGTGCAAAGAACACCGGACATTTTGCTGACAGATAAGAAGTCAGCAACAGATTGTCTGCCACACCGTTAGCCATCTTTCCGATAGTGTTGGCTGTAGCAGGAGCAATAAGATAGACATCAGCCCACATACCAAGATTGACGTGGCTGTTCCACTCTCCGTTTTCCGGATTGAAGAAATCAACCAAGATTGGATTCTTTGAAAGAGTGGCCATAGTCAACGGAGTGATAAACTGCTTAGCAAGCTGTGTCATCACAACCTTCACTTCTGCTCCACGCTTCACAAACTCACGCACAAGTGGGGCGCATTTGTAAGCAGCGATACCACCTGTTATACCCAATAAGATATGTTTTCCTGTTAATGCCGACATTGCTATCTATCGTAAAATTAGTCCACTTATTTTGCAGCAACCCTCAAAAAAAGAAAAAAAGAGAGTACGGCAGATCACTCCTCCGAACTCTCTTTTATATCTCATAAATAAGAATTACTTGTTTTTCTGAACCTTCTGAGCCATTCTGTACGAGATGTCGCCATCCTCATACTCCTTTGTAGCGATAAGAACTGGCTTTGGCAATCTCTCATAGTAACGAGAAATCTCAATCTGCTCACGGTTTTCGAAAACCTCATCAAGATTGTCGTTGCCAATTTCAAACTCCTTCAACTTCTTGTCAAGCTCATTCTTGATATCAATGCTGACTTGATTGGCACGCTTTCCAATGATGCTCACAGTCTCATAGATGTTACCAGTACGCTCACTAAGACTATTCATATCTCTAGTAACCGTAGTTGTAGGTGCGTTGACTTTCTTAAAATCCATTTTATTGTATTTTTAATCTTACTTTCTAATTAATTTTTGTGATGCTCAAAATATCTGTCGATCTTATGCTGAATAGACTCAACCTCCTTAGCATATTTTGTAGACGGGAACTCTTTTCTGAAAGAGTAGCATTCGTCTTTAGCATCTATAAATCTGTCGTACTGCTTCTTCTCGACACTCTGGTCTGCCTGACGGTAGTAGCTCAAAAGAATATAGTACGAAAAATCCTCATCGTATCTGCTATCAGGAAACTTTTTCTTTGCGTTTCTCGCGCATATGATTGCGGACAGATAATTATTGCCACGGTAATCGCCTAAGTCGTAGTAGAGCTTCACATTGTTCAATTGCTGCTCCGCCAATTTCTCACGCATCTCCGTTCTCATCTCTCGAGCCAAACCAGAGTTCTCTGAATTCGGATACTTCGAAAGATAATCCTCCAACGCCTCTATAGCTGCGTCTGTAGGCTCCTGATTCAACTTCACTTCTGGGCTCTCCTTATAGTAGCAATAAGCAAGGTTGAAACAAATCTCCTCAAGATACTTGCCACGCGGATAGCTTCTGATATAGCTCTTGATATAAGTGCGGGCAATCTGATAGTTTTCGTTATTGATGTAGCTCTTGCAAATCATATATAATGCCTCCTCTCCCTTTTCCGTACCACGGAACGGCTGCATCACAGATTCACAAAGAGTGGCGCAATTCAACCATTTCTCCTTTGCGAAATACTCCTTTGCCTTCTCAAACTTATAATCATTATCAGTGCTGCGCTGGATTTTGCTGAAGCCACCGCACGACGTCAAAAACAACGTCGACACTAATATGAACGATAAACAATTTTTCATAAACGGCACAAAAATAATCATTCATATTAAATATCGCAAACATTTTTTTCTATTAGAACTGAATTTCTTAATTTTGCAACATAATTTTTCAAAAATGACGCTGAAAGAGAACATAAATAGGGTTTGGAATTTCCTGTTGAGAAACCCATACGTCAAAGCGAAGGCCAACGAAATCATCTTTGGCACAGACACCTACCTTGGGCGCCTGTTTGACGTCATTCTTATCTGGTTCATCCTTCTTAGCGTCGGAATCACTATCATGGAGACGGTGGAGATGCCAGACAATTTTCGTCGTGGCCTGCATATTCTTGAATGGGTGTTCACTATCTTCTTCACCTTCGAATTCATTCTGCGTCTCTATTGTTCGAAAAGGCCAAGCAAATATGCGTTTAGTATCTTTGGTGTGATTGACATTCTCTCTATTCTTCCCACCTATCTGGCAGTTTTCATTCCGCAGGCCCATGCGATCATGGTCATACGTATCTTTCGCGTGATACGTATATTCCGAATATTCAAACTTTTCGCATTCATCAAAGAGGGAGAGACGATGCTTAATGCGATAAAGAACGGCATGCACAAGACTATCATATTCGCTGTGTTCGTATTTTTATTAGTAATCTCCATCGGAGCCATAATGTATCTTGTGGAAGGTGGAGAAGGCGCCACATTCAGCAGCATTCCTGAGAGCATCTACTGGGCAGTGGTGACACTGACAACCGTCGGATATGGAGACATCACCCCCGTCACCCCAATGGGAAGATTCCTCACAACAATAGTAATGCTTCTCGGATATACTATCCTTTCCGTGCCGACGGGAATATTCTCACTTTCCCTTGCCAACGAGAAGCGAAAGATCAGCAAAACGAAAATCTGCCTGCACTGCGGAAGCAAAGGCCAGGAAGAAGACGCCATTTATTGCAGACACTGTGGAGCATTGCTGATCGATGAGAAAAAGAATAAGTAGGAAATATTTAAGTATATCCACCAAATATATTAAGTTCTTCCACTAATCTATGAATAGAAGAATAAAAATTATATTATTGAGTATTTTATTATCATTGCTTTGTCCATTTGCAGCTCTCGGCAATTTGTTTGCAGTTGTGGGCATATTCTATTCTATTTTTAATGATATTTCAACAATCACAAAAGGATTGTTGATTCTACCAGTTTCTATACCTGCCTTATTATTGTCCATAAAGGTTGGCAATAAGATTGATGAATTGGAAAGAGAGGACAATATAGAAAAGAGAAAAGAGAACCATGAAGAAAAGAAAAATGACGACACATTAAAAGAAATCAGAGAAAGGAATATCTACAACGAAATTATTGCATTGATAGCCACAATCAAAAAAAGCGATAAAGAATTGATGCAGTGTGAGTTGGACAAAGTAAATGAGATAATCAAAAAATATTTTAAGTCTGAGGAAGAGCAAAAAAAAGCACTTGAACTTTTTCACTGGAAATTAGGGACAACAAAGACAGACATCAACACCTGTTGTAAAAAAATAAATGAATCACTCTATACTAATACTAATAAAAGAGAACGCAAGAAAGAAATTATCCAAGATTTGTTAAGTGTAGCTTACGCCGACGAAGAATTTCTTAATAGAGAGAGTTCTGTTATTTACAGCATCGCAAAAAAACTTTATATTGAAAAAGAAGAATACTCAGATATCATCATGGATTTTGAGTTGAGAAACAAACAAAAATACAACACAGAATCTTTATTCAAATATTCAATTCTAATATTGTTTGCTGAAGTATTATCAGCAGACAATAAGCAGTGGAACAGTAAGTTAAATTATGTCAAATACGCAATACACAGATACTACAAGACCGATAATGAACAAAAGATAGCATTAAAAAAATTTCTGTTCATCATAAACAACAAGGATAAATATATTCCAAAGGCAAATTATGATTTCTTAAAAGCCAATCTCAACGACGTCGCAAAGACAGAGCTTATCATGGAATTGTTAGCGGTAGTTTACGCTGATGGCACCATGTATAATAGAGAAAAGGAGATCATCAATAAAATCGTTGAGAATTTAGGCATCGAACATGATGACTTTGTAAGAATCCAAGAAATTTTCAAGAAAAAACAACAGCAGAATCACTACAAAGAAAAAGAGCATCAATCATCAAACTCAAACTACAGTAATAGTCAAGGAAAAGAAGATTACCAAAAGGAAGAATCCAACTCAAACAATCAAAGGAATCATTACCAGAGTAAGGGTTTGATGTCAGGCAAAGAGGCATACGACATTCTTGGAGTCGACATGAGTGTATCAGATGCAGAAGTCAAAAAAGCATACCGAGCTATGGCCATAAAATATCATCCAGACAATGCCGCAAAGTTGGGAGAAGAGGCTATACGTCAAGCCACAGAGACAATGAAGCTGATCAATATAGCGTGGGAGGTTGTGAAGGAAGCGAGACGAATAAAATGAGGCGACAACTCGTATAATCACCTAAATGATTATCAAAAGGCATGAAAAAAATACTTTTAATTTTTCTGATTATACTTCCTTTCTCTACATATAGTAGAGATTTTTGTGAATACGCAACACTAATATCTGAATTTCTGAATGAAGATATCGGACTGCTAAGACATTACGAAAAATGTTCAGTAAGAACAAAATCAGTAGCAAGAAGTTCCAATATAGCCAAGCATCACATCAAAAAAGAGAATGAATGTTTGATTGACTCCGTAGAATGTGATTTCCAAAATTGTGATCTTTGTTTTAGTTTTACTGATTATATCATGTTAGACATAAACATAGACTCACTTATGTACGCATATGATGAAACATGTACGGATTCGTGTTATAATACATTTTTGAAAAATACACAAAGAGAAATCTGTGTGAATAATTGTTTTGACACATTCAAAGATGTATCATCAAGAGATTCTTGTATAAATTTTTGTCACAATTCTTTTCCAGAAGATACAATTTTAATTTCCATGGAAGATGATTGCGAAATGTCTTGCCACGAACACAATCCATACAGATCTCAAATATTTAGATATCCTGAAATCTTTTTTAGCAATGTTTATAAGACAACAGAGCACATCAGTTTTTGCAGTGTATTATTCGCATATAATTATAGAAGAGTCGGATTGATATACACTTTCGAATTTGATGATAGAAACGGAGATTTGAGGATGAAGTGCATATATAAGAACTATTGGGTTTGATATTTATAACAAACCTCATTTTTTGACAACAGTCATATACCGAACCAAAACAGTGCTCTAGTTAGGCAGAGTTATACACGTTTAAGGTATAACAATCAAAGGTTTGCCAAAGAAATCAGACAACATAGATAGAGTACGTATTGTAAAATTATGTTGTCCACTAAGCCATTTCGTCACCTCACTTGGTTTCTTTCCAAGAGATTCCGCAAATTGTTTCTTAGACAATCCTCGTTCCTGCATTAGCATTGCAATTTCATCAGAAATCGCAAAAGAGAGATCCACTTCAGTTTTTACCTGCTGAGGAATCTCAGACACCATTTGTTGAAATTTATTTTTAATATCTCTCATACATCAAATGACTTATCCGTTTTTATTATGGTTTCTGATCTACATCCATGTTATTATTACACGCACGTCCGTGCGTCTCTACTAGATCATGTAGAAATTATATAGAATCATCATTGTGTGCCATAATCAAAAGCATACCATTTCCAAATAGGTTAGACATCGCAATGATCAAATATCGTAGAGACACACGGACGTGTGTGTTGTATATGAAAAATGTGATATTTACTTTGGGTCAAGTTCTATATAATTACCGGTTTCTCAGCAAATATAGCACAAATTTCACTTATAAGTAAAACCAAAGAAAAAAAACAACAAAAAAGACCAATGCAAAAATACATTGGTCTTTAATTATACTAGGATGGGCATTCCCCATCTACAAGATTTCGAATTAGCAAGCCTTCAAACTCAAATCCAAGCCCTTGACTGAGTGAGTCAAAGCACCAACTGAAATGTAGTCGACGCCACACTCTGCGTAGCTGCGAAGTGTATCGATTGTGATACCACCAGACGACTCAGTCTCATACTTGCCACCGATTCTCTCAACTGCCTTACGTGTAAGCTCTGTGTTGAAGTTGTCAAGCATGATTCTGTCGACACCGCCAACAGCCATAACCTGCTCAAGCTCATCCATGCTACGAACCTCGATCTCAATCTTAAGGTCCTTGTTGTGATCCTTGCAGTACTGCTTAGCACGGTTGATAGCCTTGTCGATACCTCCAGCGAAATCAACGTGGTTGTCCTTCAAAAGGATCATATCGTAAAGACCGATACGGTGGTTAACTCCACCACCAATCTTAACTGCCATCTTCTCGATGATACGCAAACCTGGAGTAGTCTTACGAGTGTCAAGCACACGAGTGTGAAGACCATCAAGAAGCTTAACGTACTTTCTTGTCTGAGTAGCGATACCACTCATTCTCTGCATTAGGTTAAGCACCAAACGCTCTGTCTGAAGAAGCGACTGAGTCTTACCCTCAACGTAGAAAACGATATCACCCTTCTTGATTGTGTCACCGTCGTGCATCAAAACATCAACCTTCAATTCTGGGTCGAACTTCTTGAACACACGTAGAGCGATGTCTACACCAGCCAACACACCGTCTTCCTTAACCAAAAGTTTAGCCTTACCCATAGCTGTATCTGGAATACAGCAAAGAGTTGTGTGGTCGCCATCACCTATATCCTCAGAAAATGCTGTGTTAAGCATATCCTCTATCAATTCATCTTCAGTCTTTTTCATCTGTTCTAACTTTTAATTTTCAAATCGTTTGGTGCAAATATAGTTCTTTTCTACGACAATCACTCCAACCGAACTCCAAATTTGCATATAGACGAAACTTTTTACCGTGATATTTGTTTTCAATCATAGGCAAAATCCACAACAACCGGCATACTATCAAGCAAAAACAAAACGTGCGGCAACAATCATGTCACCGCACATATAAATGTCTTAATTCATTGACTTATAACATAACAAACAAGAAATATTATCTTACCGATGGTGATTCACCATCAGTCAAGCTATATTTTGCAAGTTAATGTGAAAAGAATTATAGCGTATTGCTCTTCTCTTCCTTTTCTGTATTGACGTTCTGCTGACGATTAGCGAAGTTTTTCTTCTCCTCGTTTCTCAACTTTTTGATCTCGTGAAAAGTACGAGCATCAGTCTGATGAGTCACACCATCAACAACGACAAAATAATTAGGCACCTTCTGACCTTGCTCATTCAAAGTACATTTAATATATGTTTTCTCTACTGACGCAGTAGAAAAATCATTGGCAAGAGCAGAAACGCTCGACATCATAAAAAAGGCAGACAAAAGTCCAATAAACGTTTTCATTATATTTGTTTGTTAAATCTTTTACTAATCTAACTACAAAAACTGTGCCATTTGTAGAAAAAATAACGTATATTTGTGGATAAATAATTAAAAAATGTGTTAAATATCTGATTTTCAGATTAAAGTTTTTTAACATTCTATATCTATGAAAAAAATATTTTTCAGCATATTTTTAGTCCTAAATGCCATTGTGTCATATGCTATTCAGCAGAAACTTCAACCATTGCCAATGGATCCAGACTTAAAATACGGCATTTTGGACAATGGTCTTACATATTATATACGTCATAACGAGACGGAGAAACAGCGTGCCGACTTCTACATCGTGCAAAATGTGGGAGCCATCCTCGAGGAAGACAGTCAAAACGGATTGGCTCATTTCCTTGAGCACATCGCTTTCAACGGAACAAAAAATTTCCCAGACAAAGGCATCATCAACTATCTTGAGACCATCGGCGTGAAATTCGGTGCGAACATCAATGCGTACACTTCTCTTGACGAGACGGTGTACAACCTTAAAGCTGTGCCAACATATAGAAGCGGCATCGTCGACTCTTGTCTGCTTATCCTGCATGATTGGTCGAGCTTCATCTCTTGTGAAGACGACGAGATCGACAAAGAGAGAGGTGTGATCCTGGAGGAGTGGCGTACTCGCAACACCGCAGACAGACGAATGTGGAAAGAGTCGTCCGCCATCCTATACGAAGGTTCTCAATATGCAAAACGTGACATCATCGGAGACACGTCTATCATTAAGAACTTCCATCCAGACTCACTTCGCGCATACTATAATAAATGGTATCGCCCAGATCTTCAAGGAATAATAATTGTTGGAGACGTTGACGCCAACTATGTCGAAACCAAAATCAAAGAGATGTTTGCGGACATCCCAGCAAGAGTGAACCCCGCCCCACGTGAGATATATCAGCTAAAGCCACTCGACACAACAAAAGTGTGCATTCTTACTGATCCTGAAAACAAATACACAATGGGTGAGATCACATTCCGTCATGATCCTATGCCCGAAGAAGCGTACGCGTCAATTGTGGGATACGCAACAAGCATCATCGACAGACTTATCCACAACATGGTGGAGGAGAGAATTGAAGACGTGGTAAAAGAGAACAACAGTCCGTTCAATCATGCAGCCATCTCCTACCATAACATTATAAAAAGCTGCGACGCTTTTGAGCTGGCATATATTGTAAAAGACAACCGTTGCATGGAGGCATCGGAAAGAATCATATCGCTGACAGAGCAGATAAGACGCTATGGATTCCTAGAGTCGGAACTCTACAGAGCTAAAGAGACCATGACCGCGTCTTTCGAAAAGGCATACGCAGAAAGATCAAAAGCAAAAAACAACTCGTTCGTCGGAGAATACAAGCGTAATTTCACATCTTTCGAGCCAATCCCTGGTATCGAATGGGAATATGACGCAGTAAAAAAGATTCTGAGCACGGTGACAACAGAGGTGGTCAACAAAAGATTTGCAGACTATTTCAACACCAACCAGGTCACAGTGCTGATGACAGCTCCTGAAAAAGACAAAGCGATGCTGCCAAATGAAAAGCAGCTGATGGAACTGATAGCAAACCGCGAAAAGATCGCGACGTCTCAATTCATCGACAAGACAAAGAACAGCCCGCTCATCAAAAAAGAGCCTAAAAGAGGATCTGTTGTCGACGTCTACCACAACCCGAAACTAGACTATACGCAATGGACGCTGTCAAACGGAGCCAAAGTCATCATCAAATCGACAAATCTAAAAAACGATGAGATCCTAATGACCGCTTCAAGCGACGGTGGTCTGTCTACAATCAACGATCTTTCCAAATTGTCGTCGGGAAGAATTGCGGACAATATCATTGAGGCTAACGGATTGGGAGACTTCGACGCCACTCAACTAGGGAAGGCCTTGGCCGGCAAGAATGTCGCCATCGCGCCTCAGATCGCAATGTACGACTGCAAGATATCCGGACGAAGCACTGTAAAAGATTTCAAAACAATGCTTCAGCTCTCATATCTATATCAGACAGCGGCACGCAAAGATCCAAAGGCATACAAATCTTTGATGTCGCAGTATGAGACCATACTAAAAAACAGATCCGCTGATCCAATGAACGACTACAGAGACTCCATCCAAGTGTTGTCGTCGGGCAAAAACAGCTATACGAAGCCTTTCAAAGCGGAATCTTTGGCAGAGGTCAAAGAAGCCGACGCGATAAAGTTTTACAAGTCGCTATTCTACTCTCCTGAAAAATTCACATACATTTTTGTAGGAAATTTGAATGAAGATAGCGTCAAAAACGATATTCTTTCGTATATTGGCGGAATAAAGCCATCCAAGAGCAAGCAAAAAGGTTGGATAGACAGAGGAATAAAGCATCCTTCAGGCCATACCAAGAGTGAATTCAGCAAGACACTTTCAGTGCCAAAGAGTGCTGATTACTTCTCGTATATGACTGATTTCGATTACAATCTGAAAAACAAGCAGACTCTTTCCATCCTACGTTCTGTGCTTGACTACCGCTATTTGGAGTCGTGCAGAGAAAAGGAAGGCGGCACTTACGGAGTGGCTGTCAGACAGAACATCTACACTGTCCCTGATTCAGTGGCCATACTCAAAATCGCATTCGACACTGATCCAGACAAAGAGGAATTGTTGAGCCGACTAATCAAAGAGGAGATCGACAAGATAATTGCAGAAGGGCCAAGAGCCGATGATTTCCAGAAGGCGAAAGAGGCCTTGCAAAAATCGTTTGCAGAAAACATCCTCGAGAACGGATACTGGTGTGCGCAGTTGGACCACTTAGTCAGATATGGTTGGTGTGACAACCAAACATACACAGAGACACTTGCAAAAATCACTTCGGAAGATGTGCGTCTGATGCTGAAATCAATTATGGATGCCGGAAATCTTTTGGAAATAAAGATGAAACCGATGAAATAGTTAATGGTTAATAGTTAATGGGGATTGTATAACAGTTGTCCGTGTATAATTGCCCATTTAATACAACGACAAGATGGGAAATGTAAGTTTTAACCAAATAAAGAAAGACCAGCGAGAATGGGCGATAATTCGTCTGTTCCGCTCGAGTTATACTGCATTTCCGATAGGTGATCTTGAGAAGTGCGAGTGTCCTGATTTCATACTGACAACCAGTGGCAGCAAGATTGGCATAGAGCTGACGGAATTGAAATATGAGAGAGAAGACAGAGATTTCAACCTCCGCGCTCACGAAGACTTTCTGACAGACATAATGAACGGAGCCAGAGAGATCGTAGAGAAAGTGTGCGATCAGGTATTGGTTGTAGACGTGCATTTCACCAATGAGCTTGGGCCATCAGTCAGTGTGCCGAAAGAGAAAGCGTCGCAGCTGATGCGTCTGGCATTCACAGAGGCCATATCAAAGATCGTGCTCGACAATGTGCCGATGTCGACAGGCAAAGAGTACATAATCGACAGAAGCAGCAAATACGGCGACAACAATCTGCCAAGCAAAATCGAGATGATACGCATCAAGAACATGACCGGCAGGTATGACGAAGGGCTTTGGTATGCAGGCATCTCCACAAAAGTTAAGCCGATGAGTATCGACAGCGTATGTGGAAGGATAAACGACAAAGACATGAAAATAGTACACTATGCCCCACTCGACGAGCAGTGGCTGATTATTGTGCAGAACAGTTTTCTCATGTCCAGTCTGTACAACCCTGATGATGTGAAATCAGCATTGAACTATAAATATCACACCAAATTCGACAGGATATTCGTCTTTGAGAGAAGTGAAGGCACTGTCACCGAATTAAAAGTGGACAAGAAGTCTTAATAATGGGGGTATAATAAAACATTATGGAGTTTAATTATGAAGGCCTAATAATAGGCATCTGCACATTTTTGTGCATCGGGCTATTCCACCCAATCGTGATCAAAGCAGAGTACTACTTTGGCGCGAAGAAAAGTTGGTGGTGGTTCCCAATAGCTGGCATGTTTGGAATAGCTGGCAGTCTGGTTGTCGAAAACACTTTAGTATCAGCCCTTCTAGGCGTATTCGCATTTTCTTGTTTCTGGTCGATCATCGAAGTGTTTGAGCAGGAAAAGAGAGTAAAAAAAGGATGGTTCCCAAAGAACCCCAAAAGAAAGTATTATTACGACGACAAAGAATAGGAGAAAAGGCATTTATAGCAGCAATTTTGTATTGCACAATCAAACCTTTTTTACTAACTTTGCAGAATAATCAAATTAACATTGAATATCGATGAGTGAAGAAGTAAAGCACACCGAAGACGAATATAATGGTAGTAGCATCCAGGTGTTGGAAGGTCTTGAGGCCGTCAGAAAACGTCCTGCGATGTATATCGGAGACATTAGTATCAATGGTCTTCATCACCTTGTATACGAGGTGGTCGACAACTCAATTGACGAGGCGTTGGCTGGCTACTGCAAGCATATATCGGTAAGCATCCACGAAGACAACTCTATCACTGTAATTGACGACGGACGTGGTATTCCAGTCGACATCCACCCCAAGGAGAAGAAATCTGCCCTTGAGGTCGTTTTGACTGTGCTTCACGCCGGAGGTAAGTTCAACAAAGACACTTACAAGGTGTCTGGAGGTTTGCACGGTGTGGGTGTGTCGTGTGTGAACGCGCTATCTGACCATCTCCACGTAGAGGTGCGCCGCGGTGGCAAACTTTACATGCAGGAGTACTCAAAAGGTAAGCCATTGTTCCCAGTAAAGGAGATCGGCGAAGCCACAACTTCCGGTACTTCGGTGACATTCCATCCCGACGCGACTATCTTCACTGAAACAGAATACAGATATGAGACTTTGGCAACACGTATGCGTGAGCTTGCATACTTGAACGCTGGAGTAGAGATCACCCTAGAGGATCAAAGAGAGAAGAACGAAGACGGCACATGCAAGAAGGAGATATTCTATTCAGAACGCGGTCTTTGCGAATTCGTCGAATATATCGAGAAAGCGAAAGAGAGTTTGATCGGACAGGTAATCCATATCAACACAGACAAGTACGGAAGTCCCGTAGAAGTGGCAATGACATACAACAGCACTTACAACGAGAGCATCATGTCATTCGTCAACAACATCAACACTAAGGACCACGGCACACACGTGCAGGGATTCCGTCGCGCTCTTACTCGTACACTAAAGAAATACGCCGACGACAACAAAATGCTTGAGAAGGCAAAGATCGAAGTCAACCCAGAAGACTTCCGTGAAGGTCTTACCGCAGTCGTTTCGGTAAAGGTGGCCGAGCCTCAGTTTGAAGGACAGACTAAAGGCAAGTTGGGCAACAGCGAGGTTCAGGGAGTCGTCGACAAAGCGGTCAGCGAATGTCTTGAGGCCTTTTTGGAAGAGAACCCTACGCAGGCTAAGATGATCGTAGACAAGGTCATCCTTGCGGCAAAAGCACGTACCGCAGCAGCCCACGCGCGTCAGATGGTACAGAGAAAGTCTCCTCTATCAGGCGGCGGTATGCCAGGCAAATTGGCCGACTGTTCCGACAAAGATCCGGCAAAATGCGAGTTGTTCCTTGTCGAGGGAGATTCAGCCGGCGGTACAGCAAAGCAGGGTCGCGACCGTCACTTCCAGGCAATCCTTCCTTTGAGAGGTAAGATTTTGAACGTGGAGAAGGCTATGCCGCACAAGGTGTTGGAAAGCCAGGAAATCAGAAATATATATCAGGCTCTTGGTGTCACAATCGGCACTGACGAGGATCCAAAGGCATTGAACATGTCTAAGCTTCGTTACCACAAGATTATCATCATGACCGATGCCGACGTCGATGGTAGCCACATCGACACATTGGTATTGACTTTCTTCTTCCGCCACATGCGTGAATTGATCGAGAAAGGTTACGTATACATCGCAATGGCTCCACTCTACCGCTGCACAAAGGGCAAGGTCGAGGAGTATTGCTGGAACGACTTGGAGAAAGACCAGTTTGTGATGAAATACGGTAACGGAAATGAAAATTCAATCAACATCCAGCGTTACAAGGGTCTTGGTGAGATGAGCGACAAACAGCTTCGAGACACAACTATGGATCCTGAGCACCGCACATTGAAACAGGTCACTTTGGAAGACTTCTCTGAGGCAGACTACACATTCTCAATGCTGATGGGTGATGATGTTGCGCCACGCCGTGAGTTTATCGAGGAAAACGCAACATACGCAACAATCGACGCTTAAAAAAATGCTGAATAAAATATAAAGAAAGACGCGAATTTCTCGCGTCTTTTTTTGTTCTCTGCAGTGAAGCAGAACATTATGCAGATTCTACAAGGCGACGAAAATCACGACGTCTCTACGGATCAACAAAAAAAGACGCCGCAACGCGACGTCTTCTACAATATGAATCAAATTCAATATTAATCCTCTGCCTTAGCTTCCTTAACAAAGTCTGTCATGTTGGCACCAACAAGAAGATTGTACCATACCATAACCTTCTTAATATCGCTCACGTGCACACGGGCGCGATCAAAATTAGGCAACACCTCTGCAAAATAAGCACGCATTGACTCCGCATCGTTGCTTGGCTTTAGAGAAGTAGCAGCACCATTTTCTTTCTTCTTGATTGAATCGAACACCGAAGCCAAAGAAACCTCACCTTCATCTGTATAGATTGCAATATCATTGAGAGAAATAATCTTTTCTGTAGCATAAGCAGGAGTCTTCTTTCCTGAAGCCAACTCCTCAACGATAAGCATGTTCTTGCCCTGAGACGCCAATTTAAATAGGCCTGGGCGACCTGCGATTGATAAAATTCGCCTTAACATTATCTCTTTATTTACTTAAACCAATTTTTCTACAAAAATATAAAAATTGATTTACTTGCAAAGCGATTTAGTCTATTAATTCTTAATTCGCAATCCATAATTCATAATTAAGTGATTTATATCTGACTTCTGACGCTTAAAATGAACGGTCCCAAAGCATGAACCAGAACAATTAAGAGATACAAAAATCACTCTTCTCAAAAAAAATGCGTCAAAATCTAAAAAAAATCAAGAAAACGCTTGGAGAATAAAAAAAAGTAGCTACCTTTGCACTCGCAAATCGCAAGATGGTGGGTGTAGCTCAGTTGGTTAGAGTATCAGATTGTGGTCCTGAGGGTCGAGGGTTCGATCCCCTTC
>JAKSKU010000035.1 GCA_024401565.1 Paludibacteraceae bacterium | reverse complement strand
GCGAATCTACTCTACGAGCATCTTTACAAACGCTAATTCAGACAACATGGAACATAAACTTTTTTCAATCTTAAACGAAATCCTGTATTTGGGTTTAGACAATACACAAGTCACAACCTTAGACGGAGATCAAGATACAACTCCGTATTTCGGAACAAAAGAGAACATCCATCTGCAGGGCAAACACGTTGCCATTTGGGATAAGAAGGATGACATCACATTCAGAATCACCCCAGATTATGTTCTCGAATTGATAGACTCAGAAGATGAAGTTCTTCTTATCTTTAATGTTGATGCCCTATGAAGAAAATAAAATTAGAGTCTTACATATCCTTCTGCGTATTCTCCTCGCAGAAGGGTTTTGAAAACCGCAACATCCTGGACCAATTTGACACAAAGAAGGAGGCTAAAGAATACTGCAAAGAGAATGGAGGAGGCATAATCAAAGCCGAATGCAGTGTGACTATTGGAGATTGGGATCATGGACCTTCGGAATTTGGCTATGGGGACACTGTAGCAGAAGCGAGAAAAGATTTGAAAGACATCCTTAGCAGGTGTCATTCAGACTATACAATATAAGAAAATAACTATTTGAAAATTTGCATTTTACCATTAATTTTCTTATATTTGTATAAGAAATAAGGGAGATAAGTTCTCCCATAAAAGAAGTAAAACCTTTAATAAAAAAGAACATGAATAACGTACAGTTGATTGGTCGTGTAGGTCAAGAACCTCAGATTTTCGAGGGAAACAACACAAAAGTTGCAAGATTCACTTTGGCAACAACAGAGAGAGGAAGAAAGCGACCTGATGGAACAAAAGGAGAGGACATCACAGAATGGCATAGTGTTGTGTTTTTCGGATCTATCTGCTCAGTGATCGAGCAGTATGTTAAAAAAGGCGATCTTATCAGTGTCAGAGGAAGAATCCATTACGACAAGTACGAGGACGCAACAACCAAAGTCACTAAGTACAGGACTGACATCATCGGTGCAGATTTGGAGCTTCTTTCCAAAAAGGCTCAATCAGACAGCCAGGCAGAACCAACTGCAGAACCAGTTCAGCAGTTCAAGGCAGATACAGAGGATTGTCCTTTCTAATTAAAAGGCATCAGACATATAGCGGTGGTCTTCCGACCATCGCTTTTTTCTTTCCAAAAAATCAACTATCTTTGCAGTGACTAAACAATAACATTCATAAGAGAATACTATTGGTCAGTGGTTGATCGGGGTATTCAAGGACTTAAACAAAAGCCGGTCACGAAGGGAATCGATGATCGGTT
Source organism: Paludibacteraceae bacterium (assembly GCA_024401565.1). Lineage (GTDB taxonomy): Bacteria > Bacteroidota > Bacteroidia > Bacteroidales > Paludibacteraceae > UBA1723. The sequence goes on along the minus strand of JAKSKU010000035.1, from coordinate 21,691 downwards.
TTTTTTGCAATTTACCTGCCATTTATTTTGCAGTTTCCTAAAAAAATCGTATATTTGTATATGGAAATGAGGGAGTTACGCCCCTTTCCTCAACTTTATTCATTTACTTAAATTTTACAGTTATGGCATTTTTTTCTTATAACGGAATCGAAGGAGACATAAATTTCAGCGGTTACGGAACATATCAGATTACAGCAGAGAATGAGTTTGGCGACACAATCCGTCTTACAACTCACAATTCCGAAATGTACGACTTAATCCATTCCGATCCCGACTTTCTTACAGAAGAAGACATTGAAAAAAGAGACAACGCTATACAGGCATTGTGCGAGAAGCTGGCTGACGACGAGGACTGGCAACGAAAGGCATCTGTCAAGTGTTTTCCAACAAACGCCATTGTCTCAGTCGGGGCTGCAGGCAGTCTAAACATCGACTATGACTTCCAGGATCCAGAGTTTTTTGACTCTGAGGACGATCTCAAAGAGTGGGTAGACGACAAGCTTAACGATCTGCTATGGGAAGGAGGAAATGTAAAACTCCTAAACTACAACAAGGTAGTAAAGGACTTATGCGATTTTCTTTGTAGTAGATACGTCAAATATTAATTTACATACCAGATAAAGAGTAAGACAACATAATTTTGAGATTAAACAAACAAACTTTCAGAGTAGGTTCTTGCGACAAGAACCTGCTCTTTTACTAATCAATTTATCAAATTAACATGGCATTTAAAATCACAACATTTCATCATATAGAAGATCTCACTAATGAGATATTAAACAGAATAGACAAGGATGGTTTGGAATTTTCTATCCAGGTTACAGCTTTGCGTCGTATTCTTAACTGCAAGAACAAGTATTCAACTGTTTCAGACTTCAAAACTTTGAAGTTGAAACCTCTATGTGATTTCTTAGGAATTTCCCTTGAAGACGGAGAGAAATTTGGAAGACGTGTCACCGAGCTTATCTTCAAGGTAGATAAAACTACGTTTGACAATTCAGTTTTAGCATTGAGCATTCAAAACAAAAAGGACATCGGTTAAGATGTCCTTTTTTGTCTTAATAGACTTGTGTATTAAAGTATTTTCTTGTGACAGTCAGCACTAACTTTCCTGTCTTCTTCTCATAGAACTCAACATATCGGTCGCCTACAACCATTTCATATATGTTTTCGTTCATTTTCTTGATCGCTTCTGATAAGGTCAGCTTCCTCATGTACTCTCCCTGTGAAAAGAAAAACATTAATAGTTAGCCCACTCATCCATATCTATCAAAGAATCATTCCAGAATGCTTCTACACGTCGGTAGATCGCATCTATTGAGCTACAAGAAAGACGAGATACCTTATCGCATAACTTCTTTACATCAACATTCCATTTGCCTCCCAACATTTCATATTTATCAGCGTCTTCGATATTGGCTACCAATGCACTGCTGATATATCGAAAATCTCCGTCAATAATAACTCCGTTCAACGAGTCCGCCATATATTTCCATTCATCAGGAGAGAACACACCCTGGATGTCACGCATTGCATACTTCTCAAACAGTACAGTTTTCTCAATGCAGTCCACGATTGCACCGTTCATACTACCTTCCTTATTTTCAAGGTAATCCCAGTATTCCACAGGAATACGTATTGCGATTGTCTTAGTCTCTGTTGCCATAATCTTATTATTTATACATTTGTTTTACATCTTTAGCCCACTGGTCTATCTCATAAGGATCTACCCAATATGAGTTAACAAGACGAAGAAGCTCTTCAAGCTGGTCTACTGTTGCCATCGAAAGAACTTCTCGGAGATATTTGCTTGGATTGATCAAATCTATATCGTCCGCAAATTCATCTGCGTCTTCATGCCAATAGATTCCTTTCAGTTTCTTAGCTGCTTCTATGAGCATTGTTTCACTCATGTTTGAAACGATTGCTTTTCTTGTCCCCATGTCACACATAGAGATAAACTCAACCTCTTGTGCCTGGTCTGCGATCTCACGCATGATGGACGCTATATTGACAGCATTAGGTTCGATATTCCCGAAAAGCACATCCTGGCTGTCATTGAAGTCTCCCTCTTTGAAACCTACCATTACCCCACTCTCGTCATGTCTGATTACCCACTCCAGACCTTTTGATCTTCTGATTGAACAACTCATTTTCTTAAAATTATAAAGTAGGGATTGCTCCCTACTTGATTAATCACTCTATTAACTTACTCTGACAGGTTTTCTTTACTCTGTTCGTGTAACTGACTAAGTTCTTTGTTTGTAGCATTCACTAACAACGTGCCTCTTCTTATGATCTTAGCCATATAACCAGGCTCCACATATACCTCACTCCAATAGAACGCTTTTGATTCATGAGACCACTCGTTAATCCAACAGTCTTTTATCATACCAAAAACTTTATGATCACCATCTGTAAGGGCATGTGTGACATAGCCTCTATTTAATATTTCTTTCATTTTATTCTGCATTTTAAGTTGAATTTAAGATTATTTTTCTTCGCTCTCAAAGAAAAAAGGATTGTTCGCCCATCTGCTTGTCGTATGCGTATATTTAGGACCTTCATAGTCTGTGAAACCATTAGATTCTTTCCCTGCCTTTGCATTCTCGAAATCTTCATATATTTCATCTGCCAACTCTTGATCGTCTACAATTTCATATACGTTCCAATATCCTTCACATTCAAAAATGATGGATTTCCAGTTGCTTCCATCCCAGTAGTTGAAATATGTGGCTTCTACTGCGATATAGTTCTCGTCATGGAACTTGGATATAAATTCATTGATTTGCTTCTCTTCGTTCTCTGTCAATTCGCAATCGTAGTCGAAAATGCCATCTGCGTTGAAATAAAATACCGCATCAGACAAAACCTCAAACTTTTCTCTCAATACTTTCTCAAGGTCTCGATCAAACGTCTCTTCACCGAATGTGTAGTCGCCAGCCTCTTCTGGGAACAATGTCTGTCCCCAATTATTATAAGTGTCATGTAGATACCCTTTAACTACTTTTTTTGCAGGAATTGCAGCATAACTTCCATTTTCTGTATCCCTTATGATCATTACATCTTCTCTTTTCATAGTCTTTAGTTTTAATTAAAATTTTACAATTAATTCATATTCTGCATCGTACTCAAACCTTATGAAATCATAACCTTTGTTTTTGCAAAATCTAATGATTTTATAATATGTCGACTTAGATACCTCGTGAATTGAAGTTAATTTCAAATCCCACATATTCCCCACCACATTTGTTTTGAATTTTGCTGCTTTCATATACATTAACCTTTGTTTCTTATTTTGTACTACAAAGATACAAAACAAAACCCTATTTTGCAATGATTTTGCAATGATTTTGCAATGATTTTGCAATGATTGCTTTATTTTTTTGAGGATGGTCTCTTTAACCAATCATATTCGTCTATCCATCCATTCTTAAACGCAACTATATATGCATATTTACTTCCAAGCTGAAACTCATATCTCGATTTGTATTTCAATGCCTCCTCTTTGCAGTTTTCATAACCCCATTTCTTTTTTCGAGGTGGCGTTAGAAAAAAATCGTAATTAAGAAGCCATTTGTTTTTGCGTGCAGCTGTATAAGCTCCATTTGATAATCTGAAAAATTCGGATTTAGTTTTATATTTCTTAGCTTCTTCCAGACAATTTTCCTCTGTCCATATATAGATATGTTTTTTTCGAGGAAAGTAATCGTCAAGCCATTTGTTCTTGCGTGAAATCAAATACGCTTGATTTGATTCATGCTGAAACTCTTTTCTTTTTTTGTATTTCAACGCCTCCTCTTTGCAGGATTCGTAAGTCCATTTCTTATTATGTGCAACAGGTCTCTTGAACCAAGAGTATTCGTTGATCCATCCGTTTTTTAAAGACGCTTGGTATGCTGTAGCATTTGCCCTTTGAAATTCCCCTTTTGAACCGTATTTTTTTGCCTCCTCCAAACACGTTTCGTAATTCCAATAGTTTTGCTTCATTCGAGACACAAACCAATCATTAAGCCATCCATTTTTTTCCGCCGCCTGGAAAGCTCCAGAGTTACCTTTTCTAAATTCAACCCTTGATTTATATTTCATAGCTTCCTCTTTGCAATTCTCATAATACCATTTCCTATTATGTGCCATTCTTTTTTGAAAAAAATCATAATTGCGGATCCATTTGTTTTTGCGTGCAGCAGCATACGCTCCTCTTGCATGCTTTTCAAAATCTATTATAGTCTTATATTTCTTCGCTTCTTCCAGGCATCGCTCCTCCGTCCAATAGATAGTTGACTTTTTCTCAAACCAAGTATAATTATCCAACCATCCATTTTTATATGCTGCATAATAGGCAGATTTGTTTTCTTTCTTGAAATCTCCTTTGCTTGTGTATTTCTTAGCTTCTTCCAGGCATCGTTCCTCTGTCCAATATTTTTTTCTCATATTAATATATCCTACATAATAATCTCTTGCAAAGATATAACCATTCTATGCCAAAACAAGGCAGAAGATTCTTATTGATTCAAAAAAATGGCACGAATTTCTCAATCCATGCCACTTACATTTACAATTTTAAAATTTAATATCTATTTTATTTTCCTGCTCATTGTAGACCAAATCAGCCTCATATTTTTTTCCTGCTTTAGATACAAGACTTACTTTTTTCAGAGTTTCCCCCTTCATCAGGGATTGAACCTCTTTGACTGTAAGTTCATGACCAGACACATTCTTCCAGATCACAAAATCACAAGTAGGATTATCCTTAGTTTTCTTACTGCACCTATATCCACTTGCAAAACCGACTACTGGTGCTCCGCATTTAGGGCAGATGCCTATTTCATCCTGTGCTTTCTCTTCAAAGGCTATCTTTGCCGAGAAATCGTCTTGCAGTGTAAGATTAGCCTTGAATTGCTTACCTTCCTTTGAAATAAAAGTCTTGTCTACCAACACCTTCTTTTTTAAGAGTTCAAGGAGATCATTTTTTGTCACAGTATAGCCACATACATCTTTCCATACCTTGAAATCACATCCTTCGGAAGTACAGGCATAACCTTTCGGAAATTCCCTTACTGCCGATCCGCACTTCGGACAATCACAAACTTTCTCAATTTCAAATTCAATTTTTGTTTTGAAGTCCTCCTGCAATACAAGATTTCCCTTATATGGCTTTCCTTCCTTAGACACAAAAGAAACTCCCTTCAACACTTTTTCCTTCAAGATTTTTTCCAGCTCTGGTTTAGTCAGTTCATGACCAGACTGATTCTTCCAGATCACAAAATCACATGTTGCGTTTTCCTTTGTATTGCCACTGCAAGCGAATGAGTTCTTGTATTCGACAAGGGATTTACCGCATTTAGGACATACACCAGGAACACTATTGTCGTAAACGAAATCCACCATATTCTTATCTTTGTCGAACTTGAATCTGACCTTGTAAGTCTTATCTTTTGACTTAATTTCTATTACTTTAGATGTTTCCATCGCAGTTGTCAGTTCCTTAATCTCTTCACTCGTGAAATCATGGAACTTATTACTTTTAAAAATGAGGAACTTACAGCAGTCATCTTCGTCTTGTTTGTAGTTCTCACATCTTACGGTCTTAACTCCCTCTACAATTTTTCCACCGCACAATGGACAAGTCAGTTCTTCATGAAGAAGGGATTTTGTCTTGTTGTCTTCCTCCACATTAATTGTGACAGTGTAAAGCTCTTTAATTATGCCACCAGCCTTATTCTTGATTTCTTCTACAAAGACTTCCGAATCAAATGATCCTTCTGCGATTTTGTTTAGCTTACTCTCCCACTCTCCTGTCACATCAGGTCTTGAAAGTTCCATATCTTTAATTCCATCGTAGATTGCCAATCCACGATCGGTAGGCACAAGATATTTCTTATCCTTAACCTCCACCATTTTTCTTGCTTTCAGAGACTCTATGACACCAGCTCTTGTAGCTGGCGTTCCCAGACCACAATCTTTGATCGCTTTTGACAGTTCTTTGTCTTCGATCATCTTTCCGGCTGTTTCCATCAGCTTCAAAAGCTCGGCTTCTGTCAACAATGGTGGTCGTTGCGTTTTCTTTTCTTCGGCATTTACCTGGGCAACACTTATTTTCTCCCCTTCAACGAGAGAAGGTAGAGTCTGAGAATCTTCATCGTCTTTGGATTCTTCCTTAGATTCTGACTGCGACAATGTGATTCTCCATCCTGGATCTTTTATCGTTATACCAGAACTTCTGAAAATCGTTTTGTCTTTCGCCTCAAACGTAAATACAAGTTGCTCCTTTTTACATGACGGCAACAATGCCTGGATAAACCTCTTTACTACAAGGTCGTATATTTTCTTCTCGTTTATTCCAAGCTTATCATAACTCTCATACTTTTCAAAAGTTGGAATGACCGCATGGTGGTCAGTCAGCTTACTATTGTCAAAGCAAGCTTTCTGGATTCCATTTCTTGTCAAGTAAGACAATCCGTCTTTCTCCTCTTTTGTCAATGCGTTATACTTGTTCAGACTGCCAAGATTTTCAGTAATCGGCTTTATCATATCTTCCGCAAGATAACTTGAATCAGTACGAGGATAGGTAGTCATCTTCTCTTCATACAGATGTTGAAGAGCGTTCAAAGTCTCCTGTGCAGACAACCCTAATGTCCTGTTTGCAGTTCTCTGCAAATCTGTAAGAGAGAACGGCAATGGAGCTTTCTCATTGATGTTTTTGTTCTCTATTTTTACAAGTGTGAACTCTGATCCGAGACCTTCTATCTTTTTTTCAGCAGACTCTTTCGTTTCAAAAGAATCCGGGCATAAAGCAAAGAAAGGCACTTTCTCATTTGTTTGAAGTTTAGCCTTTAGCTTATAATAGAATGACGGAACAAAATTCTTGTTCTCATAGTATCTGTTGCAGACAAACGAAAACGTCGGTGTCTGCACTCTACCCAAAGTGAAAACTCCCTTATTCGGATTTGAGAGTGTCAAAGCTCTTGTTGCGTTCATGCCAATGATCCAGTCTGCTTTCGCACGGCTTTCAGCACTGTGAAACACATTGTCATATTCTGAACCGTCCTTTAGGTTTTCAAAACCTTGCTTGATTGCACTCTCTGTCAAAGATGAAATCCACAGACGTTTGAAAGGAGTCGTACAATTCATAAAATTGTAGATGTTGCGGAAGATTAGTTCACCCTCTCTTCCTGCATCTGTAGCACAGACTATAAATTCAGCGTTCTTAAACAACTTCTGAATTATATTATACTGCATCTGATAACGATCATCTTTCTTTGACTTAGCCTGTTGATCTTCCAACAACTGATACTGGAACTCTGACGGCAGCATAGGCAACACCTCTTTCTTCCAGGGCTTACCCCATCCGTATGTTTCTGGCTCACACAATCCTACAAGATGACCGAAAGCCCAAGTCACCTGCCAACCGTTACCCTCATAGAATCCATCCTTTTTTTCAGTCGCATTTAGGACTTTCGCAATGTCCCTTGCAACCGATGGCTTTTCTGCTATTACTACCTTCATAACTTAATTCCTAAATGGTTATTAATATCGTACTGTATTGATTCACTCATTTTTTCCAACGCAGCTTGTTTTTTCTTTAGCTCTTCAATAGAATCCAAAGCAGACTGAGTTATCTCTTTCTTCTTCTCAGGCTTATTTTCGTTTTGAAAACTTCCAATGCCATTCTTTATCGCTTCACAGAGGTCTTCACTTGACATTCCTGGTTCTTGACCCTCAAAAGGATCATTCTGAGGTTCTTGATCAACAAGCGTAGGCTCAAATTTATCAGGGTCTGGCTCGTCGTCGGAAGAAGTCGAATCTCCCTCATTGCTTTCTTCGTCAGACTCGGAAGAGGAGCTTTCTTCTTCATCAGTTAAGATTTCCCCCTCTTTTTTTATGATTGAAGCTTGAATTGCCTTAATTATGTCCTCTTCAATAGAGGAATCTTCATTTGTTTCCTCATTTACACTTGAAGAATAATCCTCGTCATCATACTGGTCATACCCCCCTATTTCCAAAGAATCTAACTTACTTTCAAGGTTATCTATCTTATAACCTAATACGGCTACCTCCTCCTTAAGCTCCAGTACTGCTTTTAGAACAATGTCTATCTTCTCCATATTAATTTATTTATTCATTCGTTTTGCATTCAAAATTTCTTTGTTTGAGGCGGTAAACTTCAAATGTCTACCTCCATTTTTTTCAAAAATCTCAAAATAGAACTGATGCTTGTCTGGCACAGTGAACCTCTTAAAAAAGAATACCGTGCTATACCAGCTCTCTCCTTCAACAAGGTCACTCTCCTTAGACTTATATACATAGATAGGAATCTTCTCATCATCCTGTGATGTCTGTTTCTTACTCTTCTTCTTATTCTGTATATAGCTTCGGATAAAATCTATCTCATAAGGGATTTTGCTGTCATTCTGCAGATAAAGATGGAACATCAGAACATCGTCCTTGATGAACAATCCACATAGGCTAAAAAGCATTTTATTCTCTGAGACTCCAATGTTATTAAGGACAGCACCTTGCTCAACCACAGCTTTCCCATAGCTTTCCATTTCGACCTCGTTCATGCTCGCCATAGAGAACGACGCTTTCTCCTCGTCTTCATTCCCGATCACAAGATTTACATTTGCAGGATTCTCATTCGCACTGATAACATGGGGATATATCCTCACGTTATTCTTACTATCCTTCGTAACGACATGCAGAGACGTTGTTTCAAACACATCGAAATCCCCCACTCTCTTAGCTATAACAACATTGTTAAAGTCAGAGATTTTGTTTGCTATGATGGAATCTATGCCGACAGCGACATCCAGGACAGTCTCGTCGGCGGTATAAGACAGGTGTGATGTTCGGACACTGCTAAGTTCTATCTCTGATTCAGACATATAATTGTCTGCCAAGATCGAATCCTTCACACCTTTCATATCAATGGCTATTGTTTTTGGATTCTGCTCATAATTAAGATCGAAAGTATATATCTTTCCGTCTTTCGTGATCGCAGTCAGTGTTGTGTTGTCAAAGACAGGAATCTCACTTCTGATACGGAGAATTGTCTCCGCATCCGACACTTTCTCTGCCACAATATCCTCTGTTCCCATGTCCACATAGTTTATCTTGGCAGGGAACTGCAGATACACCCATTTGCAGTCGCTTATTTCAAGTCGGATCTTTTTCGCCCCCTTCTGCGACAAATTACTTTGTGCGTCCGCAGGACTGCCGAACAGAAGGAAACTCATGGCTAACAACGCCAGTTTTCTTTTCATATCGTCAAAATTTTAAAATTGTAAATTTCAAATTCAAAAGATTCCCCACATCAGTGGGGAATCTTCTTCTTTATTAAAAGATAAATTGTAATAATAACCTGCCCCCGACGCATAGAGGTCTTCGCAATACCCTTTAATCAAGGGGCAGGTCAACTTTTTATAAAAAGATTAAATTGTGTCTATAGTTTCATCTTCACTTTTTTTTGAACATGTGGAGTTTCAATTTTTTTTGTCTGTTGAACTTTCTGTTCTTGAACCTTCACATCGTTCTTTATTTCAGTTTTTTTTTCCTTGAACGTGCCTTTGTCCAACACAAGTTTCTGGCTTTCCACCAAATTTTTTGTGTTCTCTATATGCCATTCGTTAAGGTCTTTGTGTGATCCCATGATATGCCTCCAGTCCTTAACGTCCACTCCCTTCTCTTGAAGGGCGGTCATTATCTTTTCTGTAGCGACATTACCTGCGTTGTCATTGTCAAGAAACAGCTTGACTCTTTTACCATCCAGGTTCATAGAATCAAGTTTCTTGATCACTTTGTCTGCCAACGCAACCGAGTTAAGAACGATATAGTCGTCAGCCATAGGATCCTTGCCAATTCTCTTTTTCTGTTCAGCAGCGCTCAACATATCGAAGAAACCTTCAAATATGTTAATCGTGTTCTTTCCGTCAACGATGTAGGAAGGCTCTTTAGCGTTGCATATTTTCGATGAATACTGGTATGTAGAGCCGTCAGGCATTATCTTTTTCTCAGACTCCATTCTTAGCTCCCAGCCTCCGTCCTTGTCAGCTTTACGGCTGTTACCATTGTGATCATTAGGAAAACCTATGTCAACTTTTTCCTTCGACGGAACACCTTCATGGTTCAGTTTCGTGTAATGAACCTGCTTGCAGAACAAGCGAGCTGTATCAAGAGAGATACAGCGTCTATTTAGATAGTCGACAAGACTGTTGTACCAGATTGTGCTAACCTTATCAATAACGATTCTTGGCTTCTCCTCCTCACGAGGGCGATACTCACGTTTAGGCAAGTCAAGCAGCACACCGCCATTGGCTTCCACAGTAGCCTTTATGATCTCATTGAGATTTGCAGGAGTGTCCGGAATATTCTTCATTCGAGCCACGAAATTCAGAACATCACCGGTCCTATCCATTTCGGCACGGTCTATCCACTTATTAGCCTCTGGGAACACTTCAAAAGAAGGGTTCTTCTCGTTACGAAACGGAGAGAAATACACAAGAGTTGTACCGAACTTTGCGTTGCGAGTCTCGCGCACAGGAGTCATTCCTTGTCTCTGCAAAAAAGAGACAAGATCAATGTTCTCTACCACATTTGATTTCTCTAAACTTGTAACCATAGAACAAATTTTTGTTACACTTCAACGACTCGCCAACGGCTCCAAATCTCGTTGTGGAAAACCCGGAGTTTGCAGAAGCCGTTAGAGATGCTAAAGGAAGAGAAGACATACTGTTGAAAATCTCGACATTCACAAGCAAGCCACTGATCAAAGGAGAGACACTGATCTTTTTAGATGAAGTACAAGTTTGCCCAGAGATAGTCACAGCCATAAAATTTCTTGTCGACGACGGTTCATACAAATACATCATGAGCGGATCCTTGCTTGGTGTAGAGCTTAAAGATCTCCGTTCCGAGCCAGTAGGCTACATGAGCGTCAAGGAGATGTTTCCACTCGACTTTGAGGAATTCATACGCGCTATAGGCATCGGCGACAAAGTGATTGACCATCTGCAAGATGCATGGGACAACCGCATCCCCGTCGACAAATACATCCACGAGAAGATGATGGAGTTGTTCCGACTCTACCTTGTAGTGGGAGGTATGCCAGAAGCAGTGAAGAGATACCTGAAGACAAATAATCTTCAGGAAGTGATGGCTGTGCAACGTGATATCATAACACTATACAAACGAGACATCACCAAATACGACTTCAAAGACAAATTGCAAATCAACCACATCTACGATCTGATTCCGCCAGAGCTCAACGAGAAAAACAAACGTTTCATATTGAAGAGCCTCAACGAGAATGCCAAATACGACCGTTACCACAACGGATTCCTTTGGCTTAAAAACGCAGGTGTGGCGATTCCTGTTTACAATGTGGAGGAGCCGAAGATGCCGCTCAAGTTATCCATGTCGAGAAATCTGCTCAAACTATTTCTTAGCGACATAGGTCTGCTTGCAGCACAGTACGCCAACGGCATACAGCTACGCATCATCAAAGGAGACAAAGACATCAATTTCGGTTCAGTGTACGAGAACGCCGTCGCGCAAGAGCTGCTTGCACACTCCTTCGAGCCATTCTACTACAACAACAAGAAACGTGGGGAGATAGATTTCGTGATTGAGTACCACGGCAGAGTATTGCCGATTGAGGTGAAATCAGGCAAAGACTACGAAGTCCACAGAGCATTGTCGAACATCATGGATTGTCCCGACTACGATTTGCAGGACGCCATCGTCTTCTGCAACGACAATCTAAAAGTGGTGGGCAAACTCACATACGCTCCCGTCTACATGGTGATGTGCTTGAAGAAAAACGACTACGCACCGACATTCTACAAAGTTGACATTTCCATGGTGAGTGAAGAAGGAATGAAGTATAATGCATAATTGGGAGTACGTGGCAACCGTAAAACGGTTGTCCTAACAGGCCATGGTTGTCAAAAAGTAAAACGTTTTGGCTACCGTGGCCGATTTCATGCGTGGCCGATCAATTTGTGGTGATTTAAAGTTTTTTTCGTAATTTTGAATTACAAATTCCAAAAGATGAAAGTTTGCATAGCAGAGAAACCCAGTGTAGCACGCGACATCGCTCGTATGCTTGGAGCGACAGCCAAGATGGATGGTTATTACGAAGGTAATGATTATCAGGTCACTTGGGTGTTCGGCCACCTCTGCACCCTTAAAGAGCCACACGACTATGATCCGATGTGGAAATCGTGGATGATGGAGACGCTTCCTATCATCCCGTCGACTTTCGGAATCAAACTGAAAAACGACAAGGGAGTCAGCAAACAGTTCAATCTCATCAAAAAATTAATCGACAAAGCTGAATATGTGGTGAACTGTGGTGATGCCGGGCAAGAGGGAGAGCTTATCCAGCGATGGGTACTGCAGTACGCAAAATGCAAAGCACCTGTATACCGACTTTGGATTTCATCTCTTACCGACGAAGCCATCAGTCAAGGTTTTGCCAATCTCAAACCGTCAGCCGACTACGACAGCCTATATGCCGCAGGAGCACTCCGAGCAATCGGCGATTGGCTGCTTGGAATGAATGCGACGCGAGCCTACTCCATCAAATATTCCGTGCCAGGCACTCCCCTATCCATCGGACGTGTGCAGACACCGACGTTGGCACTTGTTGTGGCTCGACACAAAGAGATAATCAATTTCAAACCAGAACTTTACTGGGAATTGAAAACCGAATTCTGCAACACCAACTTCTCTTGCACAAAAGGCAAATTCAAGAAGAAGGAAGACGCGGAAAAAGTGTTGCAGACGGTGACAGGCCAAACGTTTGCCATCACCAAAGTCGACAAGAAAGCAGGTAAGGAGGCACCACCAAAATTATTCGACTTGACTTCTCTACAGGTGGAATGCAACCGTAGATTTGCATTCAGTGCCGAGCTTACACTGAAAATAGCACAGTCGCTATACGAAAAAAAGTATACTACATATCCTCGCGTCGACACGAGATTCTTGCCAGACGATATGCATCCGAAGATTCCGCAGATCATGAGTGGAATCCAGAATTACTCGTTGCTGACAGCGCCAGTGTTGCAAAAACCGATTCCAAAACTGAAACGAATCTTCGATAATTCCAAGATCACCGACCACCATGCAATCATCCCAACTGGTGTGTTGGCAACAAACGTATCGCAAGATGAGCAGAAAGTTTATGATCTTATAACTCGTTGCTTTATAGCCAATTTCTATCCAGACTGTCAAATCTCCACAACTACAGTGGACGGAGAATCAGCAGGAGTCGGATTCAAGACATCCGGCAAAGAGATTGTCGATCCAGGTTGGAGAATGGTTTATTCGGACGACGTGAAACCAGCCAATCCATCGGAAGATCCCAACAAAGAGGAGAGCAACACCGTCATCCCAGCCTTCACAGTTGGGCAAAACGGACCACATAACCCGTCAATCGTGGAGAAGCAGACCACTCCACCCAAACCATACACCGAAGCCACACTGCTTCGCGCAATGGAAACAGCAGGAAAGAATGTCGATGACGAGGAGCTACGTGAGGCGATGAAAGAAAACGGTATCGGACGCCCATCCACACGAGCAGGCATCATCGAGACACTCTTCAAGCGAGAGTATATGATCCGTCAGCGTAAGAATATCATCCCTACAGAGAGAGGAATCAAACTGATTGACACTATAAATCAAGAACTTATCAAATCCGCTGAACTTACTGGTCAGTGGGAGAAAAAGTTACGTCTGGTAGAGAAGAAAGAATATCAGTCGGCATCCTTCATGGCAGAGCTTAAAACGATGGTGTGCGAAGTGGTGGATGCAGTGAAACGTGATGTGTCGATGATAAAAATCGCAGAAGCACGTAAAGACAATCAAAAGAACGGCTCATCAACACCGTCGGCAACAGAGAAAAAGGCACGAGCGCCAAGAAAGAAAAAAGCCGACGACGGAGCAGAGCCTAAACCAAAGAAGACGACAAAGAGCAAGAAAGCAGAGACAGCCACACCGTCGCCAATGACATTAGCCGAATGCGTTTGCCCGATCTGCAAACGAGGAAGAATCTTAAAGGGCCGCACAGCCTTCGGATGCTCAGAATACGCGTCGGGCTGCAACTTCCGCATCCCATTCTTCATCAACAACATCGCCATCAGCGACGAAGACGCAGTGTCATTATTGCAATACAATCCAGACTCTGGATTTGATTGATGATTTATATTCGTAGATTTCAATTCTTTTGTTGGATTAAAGTCTAATTGTGCATTGTGAATTATGCATTATGAATTGATTTCCGACCATCTTCCACTAAGACAAGAACTTCTGATGATTGATGATTAACGATTGAAGGTTGAGGGACATACTCTAAGCTAATCAAGTGTCGAAAAAATGTAGCAAAACCCCAAAATAAGTGTCGAAAAAATGTAAAATTTGACGAATTTATGTGCGAAAAAATGTAATTTTGCAGCATAATAAGTGTCGAATAAATGTAATAGTCTTATGGAAAGAATTGTTTTTCAAAACCTTATAGAATGGAAAAATAGAACAGATAGAAAGCCTCTTATTTTGAACGGAGGAAGACAGGTCGGAAAGACATGGCTTTTGAGAGAATTCGCGAAGAGAGAATATGAAAAGGAGGCATATGTAATGTGCAGAAAGAATGATTTTGTAAAACAAATTTTCTCTACTGACTTCAATACAGAAAGAATATTACGCCAACTTAGTGCTCTAACAAAAGTTGACATAACGCCAAATGATACACTGATAATTTTAGACGAAATTCAAGATGTGCCAGAGGCAATTGAAGCTCTAAAGTTTTTTCAGGAGGAGCTTCCAACTTACCATGTAGCCGTAGCGGGATCTTTGTTAGGTCTATCATTACATAACAACGTCTCATATCCAGTAGGAAAAGTGAATGAAATACACGTCTATCCAATGAATTTCAAAGAATTTCTTTTGGCAATGGGTGAAAACGAATGTTTCAAAATAATAGAAGACCATGACACCATATCATCAAACATTCTTCACGAGAAATATGTTGATCTATTAAGGCAATATTACTACGTCGGAGGCATGCCTGAAGCAGTAAAAGAATACGTAACTACAAATTCATTAAAAAATGTGAGAGAAATACAACTCGGCATTCTAAACGGATACGACAGAGATTTCTCAAAACATGCTCCTCTTGATCAGGTTCCTCGTATAAGAATGGTGTGGAAAAGCATCCCGTCGCAACTTACAAAGGAAAATAAGAAATTCATTTATGGAGCATTAAAGAAAGGAGCAAGAGCAAATGAATTCGAAATCGCGATTCAGTGGCTTATTGATTCCGGGCTTGTATACAAAGTTTCGAATTGCAACAAATTAGCATTGCCTCTCGCCATTTATGAAGACCTCAATGCATTCAAATTATATCTGATAGATGTCGGTTTAATGGGTGCCATGGCGAACGTAGAAGCGTCTCAAATCTTGATTAACAACAATATTTTTTCCGAATATAAAGGAGGAATGACAGAGCAATACGTTCTCCAGCAATTGATATCAAATCATTCGTTATTTTATTACAAAACAAATGATTCTCGTTTGGAAATTGACTTTTTAATTCAAAAAAACGGTAAACTAACTCCTATTGAAGTAAAAGCAGAAGGAAATGTAAGAGCTAACTCGTTATCAAATCTCCTTAAAGAGAATCCCGATTTCCAAGCAATCCGATATTCGATGCTTCAATACAAAGAACAGTCTCAAATGACAAATATTCCTTTGTATCTTGCGGAGTAAGCATAATTGTTTTCTCTCCATTTTCTCCCATAAATGAATAAATCTTCGTAAATTTGCAGAAAATTAAGAATCTATGATTGAAATAATTCCAGCAATTGATATTATCGACGGTAAGTGTGTCCGTCTGAGCCAGGGCGACTACGACCAGAAGAAAGTCTACAACGAGAATCCTCTTGAGATAGCTAAAGAGTTTGAAGACGCGGGTATTCGCCGCCTTCACCTTGTCGACCTTGACGGAGCTAAGGCACATCATATCGTCAACCATAAAGTGTTGGAGACAATCGCAACTAAAACGAATCTGACTATCGATTTCGGTGGCGGTCTGAAGAGCGACGAGGATCTTAGAATCGCGTTCAACAGCGGAGCTTCGATGATCACAGGCGGAAGTATCGCAGTGAAGGATCCAAACACATTCTGCGGTTGGATTGATAAGTTTGGTGGAGAGAAAATCATTCTTGGTGCCGACGCGAAGGATGGCAAGATCGCTGTAGGAGGCTGGATCGAGACAACTCAGGAACCATTGATTCCGTTTATATCTCAGTACCGTCAGAAAGGCATTTCAAAAGTGATCTGCACAGATATCAGCAAAGACGGTATGCTAAAAGGAGCCTCAACGGATCTTTACAAAGAGATTCTCGCAGCAGAGCCTGGTCTTTACCTTATCGCAAGCGGCGGTGTGAGCAAGATAGAGGATATCATTGAGCTCGACGAGGCAGGTGTGCCAGCCGTAATCACTGGTAAGGCAATCTACGAGGGCAAGATCACACTTGATCAGATATCTAAGCTATTGGCTTAATTGGAATTTTCGCAAAGACAGGGGCACACCCCGTCTCTACATTTCCAAGCGTCTTAAAAATAAAAAGGTTTTTATATACGAGTTGTCTGAACACGTTTTTTTTAATACGCTCGCCCTACGGGCTCGCGTTGGGGGATGGGTTAGGGCGTTCCGCCCTTAACAAACCTAAATTGGGCAACTACCATATAATCTCCAATCAAATTATATAACGACGCTGTTTTATCTATACATAACGAGTGAATTTTTAGCGATTTATTTCTAAATTTGCACAAAACTATTGAATATGACTATTGATTTCGATAAACTTGGTGGACTTGTACCAGCAATCATTCAGGACAACAGCACATTAAAGGTGTTGATGCTTGGGTTCATGAACAAGGAGGCTTACGACAAGACTGTCGCAACTGGAAAGGTGACTTTCTTCTCACGCACTCGCAACAAGCTTTGGACAAAGGGCGAGACAAGCGGCAACTTCCTTAACCTTGTTGACATCAAGAACGACTGCGACAACGACACTCTTTTGATTCGTGTCAATCCAGTTGGTCCTGTTTGCCATACAGGCACAGACACTTGCTGGGGTGAAGTGAACGAAGGAGGAATGACAGCGTTGAAGGCTGTGCAGGAGAAGATCAAGGCCGACGTCGCTGATCCTACGACTTACGCAGGCAAGAACCACGCTGAAGGCAAGAACCGTATCGCCCAGAACTTGGGAGAGGAGGCTGTTGTGGCTGTGATCAAAGCGTCGAAAGGTTCACGCGAGGAGATCATCGAGCAGAGCGGTTCCCTACTCTACCATCTTCTTGAGATGCTAACAGAGAACGGCATCGACATCAACGAGATCAAAAGCATTGCACCAAAAGACTAAAATCATACAACTGTGAGTGAAGTTCTGTTAGACTACAAAAACGTATCGATCAACCACGCTGAAATGACTGTGTTGAAGAATCTGACGCAGCAAATCAGTGTAGGGGAACTTGTATATCTCACAGGTAAAGTGGGAAGCGGAAAAAGTTCGTTTCTCAAATCAATATATGCAGACGTCGAGATATCCGCAGGCAGTGCGACGGTGCTCAACTATGACATCCGCAAAATCAAGCGTAAGGAGATTCCATACTTGCGCAGAGAGTTGGGTATCATCTTCCAGGATTTCAAACTGCTTACAGACAGAAGCGTCGACGCCAATCTCGATTTCGTATTGAAAGCCACAGAGATGAGCGACAAAAGCGAAAGGAAAGAGAGGATCGCGAATGTGCTGGCCTACGTAGGCATGGACAACAAAGGCTATAAAATGCCACACGAGTTATCCGGTGGTGAACAGCAACGTGTCGTCATCGCAAGAGCGCTTCTTAACGATCCTAAACTGATTTTGGCAGACGAACCTACAGGAAACCTCGACAGAGAGACAGGAAAAGAGATCATGACGCTGCTCCACAAGATTTCTCTTGAAAAGACGGCAGTGGTGATGGCGACGCACAACATGAGATGGCTTGAAATGTTTGAAGGACGAGTTTTACACTTCAACAACATGGAAGTCAATGAAATGTCGGCAAAAGAAGTAGTAACAACACAAAATGATTATTGATTATGATTCATTTTATTCTCATCCTGATCACAGTATACCTTGGAGTCAAATATCTGGCACCATTCCTGATGAAGAAATTCACTGCAAAGATCATTGGGAAAATGACAGAGCAAGCTTTCGGCAAACAAGAGTATGGCAGTCAGCAATCTTCATATTCTTCGTCGACTGACAAAACTGAGGAATATCACGGCAGTGTGCTTGTCCACGACGAAGACAGCGCACGACGCATGAAGAGAATGAAGGAAGACGCAGAAGATGTTGAGGCTGTGATAATTGACGAGCCAGTCAAAGCAAAGGAAGAGGAGAAGGTTTATAGATAGTAGAGACGGGGTGCACCCCGTCTTACATAGATACATACAAAGACGGGGTACACCCCGTCTCTACAAAAGAAAAAAATATAACTTAAGTATATAAAAATGGGAAAGAAAGCATTGTTGATGATCCTCGATGGTTGGGGAATCGGTAACAAAACTAAGTCTGACGTAATCGCGTCTACAGCAACTCCAAATTGGGACGCATTGGTAGCAAACTATCCAAACTCACAGCTACAGGCATCAGGTGAGAACGTAGGTTTGCCAGACGGACAGATGGGTAACTCAGAGGTAGGTCACTTGAACATCGGTGCAGGACGTATCGTATATCAGGACCTTGTAAAGATCAACCGTGCTTGCGCAGACGGTTCTATCATGAAGAACCCAGAGGTTGTTTCTGCATTTGAGTATGCAAAGAAGACAGGAAAGAAAGTTCACTACATGGGCTTGACTTCAACAGGTGGTGTGCACTCATCATTCGACCACTTGTTCAAGCTTTGTGAGATAGCAAAGGAGTTTGGTGTAGCCGACAAGACATTCATCCACTGTTTCATGGATGGTCGTGACACTGACCCTAAGAGTGGTAAGGGCTTCATCGAGCAGCTTACAGCACAGGCTAAGAAGACAGGATGCACAATCGCGTCTATCATCGGTCGTTTCTACGCAATGGACCGTGATAAGAGATGGGAGCGTGTAAAAGAGGCATACGATTTGTTGGTTAACGGTGTTGGTACACCAGCAACAGACATGGTTAAGGCTATGCAGGACAGCTACGACGCTGACGTAACAGACGAGTTCGTTAAGCCAATCGTAAACTCATCTTGCGACGGTAAGATCGGTGAGGGTGATGTAGTTATCTTCTTCAACTACCGTAACGACCGTGCTAAGGAGCTTACAATCGTATTGTCGCAGAACGACGTTCCAGAGCAGGGAATGAAGACAATTCCAAACATTCAGTTCTACTGTATGACTCCATACGACGCTTCATTCACAGGCGTTCACATCCTATTCCCTAAGGAGAATGTAAGCAACACATTGGCAGAGTACCTTTCAGCAAAGGGAAAGAAGCAGCTTCACACTGCAGAGACAGAGAAGTTCGCTCACGTAACATTCTTCTTGAACGGTGGCCGTGAGACTCCATTCGACGGAGAGGAGAGAATCTTGGTTCCTTCACCAAAGGTAGCTACATACGACTTGAAGCCAGAGATGTCAGCATTCGAGGTAAAGGACAAGCTAGTTGAGGCTATCCACTCACAGAAGTTCGACTTCATCGTTGTTAACTTCGCTAACGGAGACATGGTTGGTCACACAGGAAAGTACGAGGCAATCGAGAAGGCAGTTAAGGCTATGGATCAGGTTGTTAAGGAGGTTACTGACGCAACACTTGCTGAGGACTACGCGACAATCATCATCGCAGACCACGGTAACTGTGATTTCGCAGTTAACGCTGACGGAACACCAAACACAGCACACTCACTTAACCCAGTGCCATTCGTTTACATCGCAAACGATGCTAAGAATGCAAAGGTTGCTAACGGTGTGTTGGCAGACGTTGCTCCTTCAATCTTGTCTATCATGGGTCTTGAGCAGCCATCTGAGATGACAGGTAAGAACTTGATTTCTAAGTAATCTTAGAATTTAGATAAGCAATAGGAAAAGGATGTCCAAACGGGCATCCTTTTTTTACTTTTTAGAAAAATCCATTGCATTTCTAAAAAGAATCAGCTACTTTTGTGAAAATAATTTATGCAATAAGAAAATTTATTGAATAATATGAAATCTACAAAATTATTAACCGGTCTATTGGCATTACTTGGATTCCAGATGCAAAGTTGCAGAATACTAGGAGACGAGCCTGATGAATATGGTTGTCCGTACACAACTTATAAAACAAGTGGGTCAGTGAAAGACACCGACGGTCGTACAATAGAAGGAGCTGACGTCAATGTGAAAATTGCTGGCATATTAACTCCAAAAGACAGTCTTGCCGAAAAGCCTGATACACTTTGGCATACAGAAGGCAAAAGTGTCAGCAACAGAAAAGGTCTTTACGAGACAAAACAGGGCGGCGAACGTGGATACAGATTTGAAGAGGCAATACACGTTGAAATCATAACCAACAAAAACGGATATGAATCAGACACGATTCGCAAGGAGATGAAAGAAAAAGATTTCAGGAGAGAATCCGGCAAAACGTGGGAGACAATATTGTCTCAAGTGGTCAACGTCGTTCTAAAGAAAAAATAAAGAATGGCGAGCAAAAAGATTTCTATCCGCAAAAGATTAGGGTTAGAGATTGCCAGAAAAATCAGAAAGGATTCTGAGCCCGAACTAAAAACGCTCTTCTGGGAATGCACGTTGCGATGCAATGCGTCATGCCGACACTGTGGCAGCGACTGTAAAGCCACAGCCGACAGCAAGGATATGCCAGCGGAAGATTTTCTAAAAGTCATAGACAGCCTCACTCCACACGTCGACACGCATAAAACATTTATCATCTTTACGGGAGGAGAAGCATTAGTCAGAAAAGATCTTGAGTATATCGGGGCAGAATTGAACAGACGCGAATATCCGTGGGGAATCGTATCAAACGGATATTTGCTCGACGCTGAACGATTCCAGAGTCTGAAAGCGGCAGGAATGCACTCCATCACCATCAGTCTGGACGGATTTGAGGAGGCACACGACTGGATGCGTCGCATACATAACGGATTCAAGCACGCGGTGGAGGCAATCAAACTATTGGTTGCAGACAATGATATCATCTTCGACGTCGTGACTTGTGCGAATCAGAAAAATTACGATACACTTGCTGAATTCAGAGACTTTCTCGTCAGCATAGGAGTGAAGGCTTGGCGAATATTCACTGTTTTCCCTGTAGGACGTGCGGCGGAGAATCCAGAATTACAATTGACCAACCGTCAATTCACAGATTTAATGAAATTCATTGCCGACACACGTAAAGAGGGCAAGATTAAAGTAAGCTACGGTTGTGAAGGCTTTTTAGGAGGATATGAAGCGGAAGTGCGCGACTCATTCTACTATTGTAGAGCCGGGACGTACGTCAGTTCAATCCTTGCCGACGGAAGTATATCTGCCTGCCCTAGCATCAGAGCCAACTATAGTCAAGGCAACATCTACACGGATGATTTATGGGATGTGTGGACAAACCGTTATCAAATATTCCGAGACCGCAGTTGGATGAAGAAAGACGAGTGTGGCGAATGCAAGATGTTC
>JAKSKU010000034.1 GCA_024401565.1 Paludibacteraceae bacterium | reverse complement strand
ATTTTTTTAATTTTAATAAACAATGGTAAAAGTTGCTATTAACGGTTTTGGCCGTATTGGACGCCTTGCATTCCGTCAGATGTTTGAGGCAGATGGTTACGAAGTAGTTGCAATCAACGATTTGACTTCTCCTAAGATGTTGGCTCACCTTTTGAAGTACGATACTGCACAGGGTGGTTTCGCTGGCAAGTTCGGTGAGGGTAAGCACACAGTATCTGCTACTGAGGATTCAATCATCGTTGACGGTAAGGAGATCAAGATCTCTGCTTGCGCTAACGCTGCTGAGTGCCCATGGGCTAAGTACGGTGTAGACGTAGTTCTTGAGTGTACAGGTTTCTACACTTCAAAGGAGAAGGCATCTGCTCACCTTACAGCTGGTGCTAAGAAGGTAGTTATCTCTGCTCCTGCAGGTAACGATCTTCCTACAATCGTATTCAACACTAACCACAAGACTCTAAAGGCTTCTGATACAGTTATTTCAGCTGCTTCTTGTACTACTAACTGTCTTGCTCCAATGGCAGACGCTCTTAACAAGTACGCTGCAATCCAGTCAGGTATCATGTCTACAATCCACGCTTACACAGGTGATCAGATGATCCTTGACGGTCCTCAGCGTAAGGGTGACCTTCGTCGTTCTCGTGCTGGTGCTCAGAACATCGTTCCTAACTCAACAGGTGCTGCTAAGGCTATCGGTCTTGTAATTCCTGAGTTGAACGGTAAGCTTATCGGTTCTGCACAGCGTATCCCAACTCCAACAGGTTCAACTACTATCCTAGTTGCTGTTGTTAAGGGTAAGGACATCACTAAGGAGGGTATCAACGCTGCTATGAAGGCTGCTTCTACTGAGTCTTTCGGTTACACAGAGGATGAGATCGTTTCTTCAGACATCATCGGTATGAAGTTCGGTTCTTTGTTCGATGCAACTCAGACTATGGTATCTAAGATCAGCGATGATACATACCAGGTTCAGGTAGTTTCTTGGTACGACAATGAGAACTCATACACTTCTCAGATGGTTCGTACAATCAAGTACTTCGCAGAGATCAAGTAATTTACGACAAAACCGTAAAAAAATTGGTTGCATCTTTCGGGGTGCAACCTTTTTTGTTTTATACCCTTTTGTAAGCAAAATCAATCCTTTAATAAAGAGTTATTATTCATTGACCAAAATGGTATTGTAAAGGCCAATTTTGATTTACTTGCCCTACCCTCACAAGTCAGAGGACAAGCGTATAAAGATTTGTGTCAAGAATGAAGAAAGACAATGTTTGCCTATGTCTTCTATTGGATCATTTTCTTTCAGAAAGCCATTTGACAATTTTCTTCAGATCGCGAAGAGACACCACGCCATAATCATTTAGATTCAAGCCTTCATAGAAACGAACAAGCGTAGAAGCATTGGATTGTTTCAGAAAAAAGCCGGCAGAATTGTTTGATGGATTATCTAGCTTATATAGCAGTTGATACTCAAGAGGACGGTCAATCACACTCTGCAACGTCACCACCGCGTCTCCACGGTCTCCCAGAGCCACATACATCACCTTCATCCGGCTTTGCGAAAGTTTAAGGATATACTTCTCCTCATTCTCTTTTGTAGCCAGGATAACAGAAGCGTCTCCTTTTTTATAAACTTCACGGAGGGAATATTCCGACATTTTCGTTTGAGCGGCAAGATTTGTCGCGCACCAAAGCATAAGAAAGATTAACACTCTTTTCATTTTCACTTTGCTTTTTTAATGTGAAATGAAAATGCGGAACGCTATAGTTTAGCATCCCGCATTCAGCATTTATAATTCCAACAATTATTTCATCTTTACCTTCATCTTGATATCGTTCTTTGGACGATCACTGGCTGAAGTTTCAACAGCGGCAATCTTGTCGATTACATCAAGACCCTCAATAACCTCACCAAACACAGTATACTCCTGATCAAGGAATGGAGTACCACCAATCTCCATATAATCCTTACGCATCTGCTCAGGCATCTTAACGCTCTGCTTGTCCTTGAACTCATCATTTACAGTCTTGATCAACTGATCCTGAAGAGCCTGAAGGCCAGCCTGATCACGGTTCAAACGCATAGACTTGATAGAATCCTTGTTCTCCTGAACCAACTGGTCGAATCTAGCCTGCATTGCCTTCTGACCAAGCGAACGCTCCATCTGATTCAACTCATTCTCATTATATTTCTTACCTTGAACAATGTAGAACTGACAACCAGAAGATCTCTTTTCTGGATTAACCTGATCACCCTGACGTGCAGCAGCAAGAGCACCCTTCTTATGATAATGCGCAGGATAAACGAATTCTGCAGGCACAGTGTAGCCCACATCACCAGCACCAAGCTGCTTACCAGCAGGAGCCCCCTTTGAATCAGGATCACCACCCTGCACCATAAAATCCTTGATCACACGGTGGAACAACAAATCATTGTAGAATCCCTCCTTCACAAGTTTCAAAAAATTGTCGCGATGTTGGGGTGTATCATCGTAAAGGCGAACCACCATTGTACCATACTCACACTCAATCTTTACCAAATTCTCTTTTTCTTTAGCTTCCATTCCCATAATGCTAGCCATAAACATGGCGATGAATAATATTAGTTTCTTTCTCATTTCGTTCATTCAAATATAATAATACAGATTGTTGGTGACGACGGATTGAACCATTCCGTCTTACCGGTTACAAAAATAAGAAAATCCGCCTTTTTTATCAACAATCCGTATTATTTTGGCAAAAAAAGCATCAAACTTTTTTATAAAACGGAAACTATTCTTAACTTTGCACCCGCATTGCACAAAAGTTACCAAGTGAAATTGTAAAAAATTAAAAATTCAAATAAAATGAAGAAAGATATTCATCCAGAGTCATACCGTCCTGTAGTATTCAAGGATATGTCAAATGGCGATATGTTTGTTTCACGTTCTACAGTGGCTACAAAGGACACTATCGAGATCGAAGGTGAGACTCTTCCATTGGTAAAGCTTGAAATCTCTAGCTCTTCTCACCCATTCTACACAGGTGTTAAGAAGATGGTTGACACAGCTGGACGTGTTGATAAGTTCCTTAACAAGTACGGTAACCGTAACAAGAAGTAATAAAGAACTTGTCTTAATAAGACATAAGGGACATTTACCAATCATGGTGAGTGTCCTTTTTTGATTATATCAGGTAGCGTCTGCCTACCTTTTCTTCACTCTATTTTTGAGATATGAAAGTTGCAATTTTTGGAAACGTAAACCGTGAGGAGGTTGCCATCTATTCAGCAAGACTCATATACGAGCTGGAAAAACGTAACGTGGCAATCACTTGTGAACCTTATTTCTTGGAATTTCTCGACAGAAACGGTGTAAACACACAAGGAATCACCACCTTCAAAGAGAACAATGAGATTGATGCCGACGTTGCGTTCAGCGTGGGTGGAGACGGCACATTCATCCGCTCCGTTGCCAAAATCGCTCGTCGTGAGATTCCTTTGCTTGGTATCAATGCAGGTCGACTTGGTTTCTTGGCCGATGTAGACGGTGAAAAAGAAATCACCAAGGCTGTGGATGCAATTGCGTCTGGCAACTATAAGGTGGAAGACCGTCCGCTGCTTAAGCTGTCGACCGACGGTAAGAAGTTTTCAAAATTCAACTACGCTATCAATGAAATTGCGATATTGAAGCAAGACACAGCGTCGATGATCGCAATCAACACATATATCAACGGCGAGTTCGTGACCAAATACCAGGCCGACGGTCTCATCATCGCCACTGCAACAGGTTCCACTGCCTACGCTATGAGCGTCGGCGGCCCAATCGTGGTGCCTAACGCAAACAATTTCATCATCACTCCCGTCGCCCCTCACAGTCTTAGCATCCGCCCTCTTGTGGTTACAGATGACTGTGAAATGGACCTTGTCGTGGAGAGTCGCAATGGTCAGTTTCTGATCTCCCTCGATGGCAGATGTGAGGTCTTTCCTGAAGACATCCGCTTGAAGGTGAGAAAAGCCGATTTCTATATGAAGACCATCCGTCTTCACAACCACTCTTTCTACACTACAATTCGTGAGAAATTGAATTGGGGATCGGACCAAAGAAAATATTAAATGAAACATATACGGGCAGGTTTGAAACCTGCCCCTACGAACCATTGATTTGAACGTAGGGGCGGGTTTCAAACCCGCCCGCCAGAATCTACATAAGCAATTTATGAATAAGGAAGATCTTAAAATCGTATATATGGGTACACCCGACTTCGCGGTCGAGCCGTTGAAGCGTCTGGTGGAAGACAATTATAATGTTGTGGGAGTTGTCACTATGCCTGACAAACCAGCTGGTCGTGGCCACAAACTACAATTCTCTCCGGTGAAACAGTATGCTGTCGACAATAATCTTCACGTGATGCAGCCAGAGAAGTTGAAGGCTGAGGAGTTTGTTAATGAACTCCGTTCTCTCAACGCTGACCTTTTCATCGTGGTGGCATTCCGTATGCTTCCAGAGGTGGTGTGGGCTATGCCTCGTCTTGGCACATTCAACCTTCACGGTTCTCTTCTTCCTCAGTATCGTGGTGCGGCGCCTCTCAACTGGGCTGTGATCAACGGTGAGACAGAAACAGGCATCACTACTTTCTTCCTAACTCACGAAATCGATACAGGTAAGATTATCCAGCAGGAGAAAATCGCTATCAATGAAGAAGATAACGTCGGAACAATCCACGATAAATTGATGATCATGGGTGGAGATCTTGTGCTCGACACTGTGAAGAATATCATCGCTGGCACTATTGCTCCAAAGCCACAGGAGGAGCTTTACGCGTCGGAGTCAGAATTGAAACCAGCGCCAAAGATCTTCAAGGAAACTTGCCATTTGGACTTCAACAACCCAACTGAGAATATCCACAACCTTGTGCGTGGTCTTTCTCCATACCCTGCCGCTTGGGCCAACCTTGTGGCTGAAGGCAAAGAGGAGATGCAAATGAAGATCTACGAGACAAAGAAGGAGATCTGTGCTCATAATGCCTCTCCAGGCACACTTGTGACAGACGGAAAGAAATTCTTGAAAGTGGCAACTGCTGACGGTTATCTACATCTTTTGCAGATCCAGGTGCCAGGCAAAAAACGCCTACCAATCGAGGATTTCCTACGCGGATTCCGTTTTGACGCAGAATACAAACTTAATTAATAATTAATAGTGAATAATTAATAGTTGATTGTCGAAGGCAATTCATTAACAGTCAACCGCTAACTATTAACTACTAACCATTAACTATTAACCCAAATGATAGATAGAGACAGCACGATTTGCGCCATAAGCACAGCGGCAGGCGTCGGTGGAATTGCTGTGATCAGAGTGTCTGGTCCGGATGCAATCAGTATCGTCGACGGGATTTTTTCCTTCAGCAAAACAAAAAAATTGAAGGACTGTCCTACCCATGTGCTTAAATATGGTGTTATTGTCGACGGAGATGAAACTATCGACGATGTGGTGTGCGCCATCTTCAAGGATGGAAAATCCTACACTGGCGAAGACACTATCGAGATTTCATGCCACGGATCTATCTATATCCAAAAGAGAATCATAGAGTTGCTACTCCGCAAAGGCTGCAAGATGGCAGGACATGGAGAGTTCACCCAACGTGCCTACCTCAACGGCAGAATGGATTTGTCGCAAGCTGAAGCCGTGGCAGATCTAATTGCGTCGACTTCGGCAAAAGCCCATCACATCGCTGTGAAGCAGATGAAGGGAGGCTTCTCCAACGAGTTGATGCAACTACGAATGTCGTTGCTTGAATTTGTGTCGCTTATCGAGCTTGAATTGGATTTCAGCGAAGAAGACGTGGAGTTTGCCGACAGAGCCAAGCTACGTGAGCTTATCGACGCCATAGAGCAGAGAGTCAGCAAGTTAGCCAACTCATTCAAGGCGGGCAACGCCATCAAGAACGGTATTCCAGTGGCAATCGTCGGCGAGACGAATGTTGGAAAATCAACATTGCTTAATCTGCTTCTTGGTGAGGAGAGAGCCATCGTCAGCGATATCCACGGCACAACGCGTGACACTATCGAAGATACTTTGCAGGTCGACGGCTATACACTCCGTTTGATCGACACTGCAGGCATCCGCAACACCGATGACGCCATCGAAAACCTTGGTATCCAACGTTCGTATAAGATGATGGAGCAGGCAGATATCGTGATATTTATCGTTGATGCCTCACGTGACGAAAAAGTGATTATCAACTTCATCAACGCACAACAATTGCAAGACAAACTTGTGCTTTTACTGTTCAACAAATCAGACATCTGCGAGCAGGATAAATTGGAAAGACTACTCAACAACAAATATAATTTCACCGCCACTACCCTTTCCGTCTCAGCAAAGAACGGAGTCGGCAAAGAGGCAATCGAATCAGCGTTGGCTAAATTCGCAGAGAGTATTGCCGGCGAAGACAATGACATCATCGTTACAAGTGCCCGTCACTACGCTGCACTCTGCGACGCACTTGCCGGAATCGACCGTGTGAAGAACGGCCTTGACACTAACCTCTCTGGCGACCTCATCAGTCGTGACATCCACGATATCCTAGATGCCCTTGCGTCGATCACAGGTGGAGAAATCACAACCGATGAAGTCCTTGGCAATATATTTGCACATTTTTGCATTGGCAAATAAAAAAGTAATAATGAACAAGTTATCCCAAATCTTCAAAGAAGATTCACATTACAGAGCGCTATTCCTATCATTGCTATTCTCAGCAATCGGATTCGGATTGTATAAGGGAGTCATCGACAACTACATGGCGGAGGTGGTGAAGATCGAGGAATTCGACCGTGGATTGACGGAGTTCTTCCGTGAACTACCAGGTTTGCTACTTGTGTTGATCCTTGCGATATTCTATAAGTCGTCGGCAGAGAGAATGTATAAGATCGGTATGATTATCATGGTGATAGGTATGACGATGCAGGCATTCATCTCTCCTACCAAGCTATTGGTTATCGCTGCAATATTCTTCTATTCGACGGGAGAGCATATCCAACTCGGCATGAAAAACACCCTTTCTCTGGAGTATTCCAAAGACGGTAAGGGAGGAGAAGCTCTTGGCTATCAAAACTCCATCTATCAGATTGGAAACCTCTTTGGGTATGGTGTCATCATCGTTGCCTTCGCACTCGTACAAAGCACCGCACTCTTCTCGCCAACATTCATGGCAGCAGCAATCTTTATGCTTTTGGCAATGCTGGTAAGTCTGAGAATGACAGGTCAGAGCAAGACAGACAAAAACAAAAGCCGATTCTACTTCAGAAAGAAATTTTCCAAATACTATATGCTTGAGGTGTTCTACGGAGCACGAAAGCAAGTTTTCTTTACCTTCGGCCCATACGTATTGATTCTATTCTATGGAGCCGACGCCGGAACAATCAGTCTGCTTTTTGCCATCTCAGCGATAGCATGTTTCGCATTGGCACCGATGGTAGGCAAACTCATCGACCGCATTGGGTATAAACCCGTTATGATTGGCGACACGTTGATTCTTGTCATCGTATGCTTCTTCTACGGTTATGCCCACCACCTTTTCGACATGCACACAGCCATGATCGTCTGCTGCGTCAACTATGTGCTCGACTCCATAATCTCCCTTGCATCGATGGCATCCAACGTCTACGTGCAAGATATCTCCGACGATAAGAATGAAATGCGAGCAACCATCTCCACAGGAATCTCCGTCAACCATTTCATCACCATCTTCATCGCCCTACTCGGCGGTTGGATCTGGAAAGTGTTGGGCATCGAAACGTTGTTCCTTATCTCCGCAATCCTTGGATTGTGCAATAGTGCGTATGCTGCAACGATAAAGGGAAAAGGGGAATAATCATCATATTCAATTGCGTCCGCAGTGCGGTCGCAATTGGATTATTTTATTTTTTCCATCGTCACATATTATATTTTCAATATCTTTGCCTATTATGAACTCACAATTATTATCATGAAAAAATACATAGTAGCATTGCTTTGTTCACTATTCTATAGTGTAGCGTCATTCTCGCAAAGTGCATATTTCTCAGAATGGATGAACAATTTTGCAGGTGATAAGATCATCGGTATTTATCTGTTGAACTACGAAGGTCACGAGTCCAAAGTGAAGATTTTCAAATATAAAGACGGCTATAGAGTACAGAACCACTGGATGAAAGAGCCAAATCATCCTGATGGGACTCCAATCAAGGATGTGAATAATCCAGACAAATCAAAGCGCAACACACCAATGACTGAAGTCGTATTCGTCGACAAGGTGGTCTATAAGGATGGAGAATGGTGCGACGGTAAAATCTACGATCCAGTCAGTGGCAGTTCCTATAATGTCAAGATGAAATTCGACGACGACACGACTCTACACGTGAAAGCCGGAATGTGGGGCTTATATCCAAAATCCCTATACTGGAAGAAACAGTAAAATTCCAATTATACACTGATAGAATAAACCTATGAATGTTCAACTTCATAAGAAAACCTTTAATGAACTTTCCGTAGACGAACTCTATGAATTGCTTAGAGTTCGCAGTGAAGTATTCGTAGTTGAACAGAATTGTGTTTGTCAGGACATAGACAACGACGATCAAAAAGCCATTCATTTATGGATCACCGTAAATGACAGAGTTGTGGCTTTAGCAAGAGTTTTTCCGGCAGGTATCCATTTGAAAGAGATTTCAATAGGTCGTGTCATAACAACGGTGCGAGGCAAAGGTTATGGAAAACAGATTATGCTGTTTGCCATTGACACTGCCGTAAAAGAATTTAATGCGACGCGTATTGAGATTGAGGCACAGGAATATGCCAAAGGTTTCTATGAAAAGGTTGGATTCAAACAATCGTCTGACACTTTTCTACTTGACGGAATCGACCATATCAAAATGACTTGGACAAAATGAAAACAATACTATTTCTACACGGATTTTTTGCCAGTGGACAATGCGTCCCTGCCAATGCTTTGAGAGATGTCTTCGGGGAGACGGTGCGAGTGTTGACTCCGGATCTGCCTATCCATCCGAAAGAAGCGTTGGAACTCATCCATAAGATTTGCGACAAGGAGAATCCCGACTTGATCATCGGCAACAGTTGCGGCTCGTTCTACGCTCAGATGATCGCCCCCGTCGTCGGCATTCCTGCCCTTCTTGGAAATCCGTATTTCAAGATGACGGAATTCTTGGTGGAGCGTGTGGGAAACCATCAGTATAAAAGCCCCCGTGTCGACGGGAAACAAGATTTCACTATCGACGAGAATCTAATCAAGGAGTTTGCGGAAATCGAGAATGAGCAGTTCAACTTCACGTCGCCTTTCTATAAAGACAAAATCTGGGGAATTTTCGGAGATAATGATCCAATCGCCCATTTTGAACCGACTTTCCTTGAACATTATGATAAATCACACCATTTTCCCGGAGCCCACACTCCCACAGCAGATGAGGTGAAGGAGTATTACGTACCGTTGGCAAAGAAGATGCTTGAGAAGTTTCCAAAGAAAGAAACTCGATTCTTCCAACACTTCAAGGGCGGAAAATACCGTTTTGTGAGAACAGCCTTCGACTCTGAATCACAGGAAAGAATGGTGGTTTATCAGGCACTTTACGGAGATGAGAATTATTGGGTACGCCCGGAAAAAATGTTTTTTGAGACAGTGGAGAGAGAAGGAAAAAGATTCCCTCGCTTTACGGAAATAGAGATGTAAAATGGAACTAATCAAGATTCATTCATCAAAAGATCCGTTGATTGCCCACGCGGCACAACTTTATGAATCGGCTTTTCCTGCCGACGAGAGGACTGAGACAGATAAGTTCTTGGCAATGATTGACAACTGTCCGAAGATGACTTTCAACGCTATTGTCGACGACGAGGATTTTGCAGGCATGGCTGTCATCTGGGACCTTGGCATCTGCCGTTATCTTCTCTACCTTGCTGTAGAGGAAGAGAAGCGAAATAAAGGGTTGGGAGGCAAGACGTTGCATCTTCTCCAAGCGGAGTCGGAACTGCCGATAATCGGTGAAGTAGAGAGGCCCATCAACGAGATGAATGCCAGACGAATCGAGTTTTATAAGCGTAACGGATTCCACGTCGAGACGGAAAATCCAGAGATTCTAAACGCTTGCCACACCTACTCCACCTGCGTTCTCCAGTTGATTTCAACCAAACCTCTTGACAATCTTGCGGAATGTCAACGACGCGTCGTCGAGACGGTTTATAAATCAATGCATTAATTCTCCTCCATGACCATTCGTGAGCGTGTAACTCTAATGCAGAAATCCACAAAATAATACCGATAATCTGCGAAACCAAAGAAAAATTAATCAATTCCGCACAGTATCGGCCCAACATTCCGAAGTATTCACTATATTTGCACACTGAGACATTAACTTATTAAAGTAATGACAAACACAATAATCGGCAGAAAAAAAGAACTTTCTCTACTTGAAAGATACTACAATTCTGGCAAAGCAGAATTCGTTGCACTATACGGAAGAAGGCGAGTAGGCAAAACCTTTTTAATTCGGCAAAAATTCGGCAAAGAGTTTACTTTTGATATGACAGGAGTATTGGAGGGTTCAAAAAGCGAACAAATGAAAGCATTCCATACCGCCTTGAAGTCGTACGGATATAAAGGCAAAAAAAACGACACCTGGATAGATGCATTTTTTGCTCTACGTGAACTTTTAACAGAAAAGATTGTGCCGGGTAAAAGATGCGTGATATTCATAGACGAACTTCCTTGTTTGGATACTCCCAAAGCAGGCTTTGTTAATGCACTCGGTCATTTTTGGAATAGTTGGGCAAACTGGCAATCAGAAATTATGTTAATTATTTGCGGAAGTGCGACATCATGGATGGTCCACAATGTAATTGATAACCACGGAGGTTTACATGATAGAATAACACACGAATTGTCTTTACATCCATTCACATTGACAGAGACAGAGGAATACTTCAAAGCGAACGGTTTTCCTTGGGAACGACTAAGTATACTACAAACATATATGGTGATCGGTGGTGTACCATACTATATGAGCCTTTTTGACAAAACAGAAAGTCCGGCCATTGGCATTGACCGTCTATTCTTCGGAGAAAACTCAGAACTAAGAAAAGAATATCGTAGACTTTTTTCTTCATTATTCCGAAATGCAACACCATATCTCGAAATAATCGACACCCTTGCAAAACATCCACAAGGAATGACTCGAGAAGAGTTAGCCAAAGCTACCCATCAAAGCAATAATGGAAAATTGGGAGACATGTTGATGGATCTTGTTTATTGTGACTTTGTAAGCAAAAACAACGTACGAGAAAAAAAAATAAACAGCAACTCTGCAATATTCCAATTAGTTGACTTTTATACTATATTTTACAATACATTCGCCACAAAGACATCCAACAAAGACCATTTCTGGAAACTCAACATTGGCACACCTGAAGTCAACAACTGGTATGGACTAGCTTATGAACGTATTTGCAAAGCTCATATGCCACAAATCAAACAATCGTTGGGCATTGCCAGTGTCGCTACGGAACATTACTCATGGAAAAGCAAACATTCTTCACCTGCAGCCCAAATTGATATAATCATAGACAGAGCAGATGCAATGATAAATTTGTGCGAAGTTAAATATAGTGAATCAACCTATTCTTTGGATAAAGACGAATATATGAAAATAACGAATCGCCAAAACACTTTCAAAAATGAGACAGGGACAAACAAAACAATCGTAAAAACTATGATTACAACATTCGGACTATCACAAGGGGCATACAGCGACCAAATTCCAGTTCAATTGGATATGAATGCCTTATTCGATTGACAAATTCCTTCTCCATGACCATTCGTGAACGTGTAATAAACGACAAGTCCATCACTGAGTTTCAACGCAAGGTTTACTTGGCATTGCTGGAAGTGCCACGTGGAGAGACCATCTCCTACAAAGCACTTGGACAGAGAATCGGATGCCGTAGTGCTCAAGCCATCGGTCAGGCTCTCAAACGAAACCCTTTCGCTCCAGAGGTCCCTTGCCACAGAGTAATCGCGTCGGACGGATCCATAGGTGGATTTCACGGCCAACGCGATGGTGAGATGATTGAAAAGAAAATCAAACTGTTGGAAGAGGAAAAACTAAAATCTGACAGTTCTATCTAACTTAATCTCCATGTGGAAGATTCTATCATAAGGAATAAAACAATATGAATATAATCAAAATACCTAATTGGATAGCGTCGCATATCACGCTGATTGTCATTGCTGTAACTGCTATCGCTTTATTTGTACCGTCGTCTTTCCTATGGATAAGTCCGAAGGCCATCACTCCTATGCTCGGAGTCGTGATGTTTGGAATGGGATTGACATTGAAGCCGTCCGATTTCAAACCCGTACTGATGCATCCAAAGGAGATTATGATTGGCGAGTTGGCTCAATTTATCATCATGCCACTCGTGGCGTGGGGGCTATGCAGTCTGCTTAATCTGCCTCCGGAACTTGCTTTGGGAGTGATACTTGTGGGATGTTGTCCGGGCGGGACAGCCAGCAATGTGATTTGCTATATAGCCAAGGGCGACGTCGCTCTTAGCGTCGCTATGACAGGAGTCTCCACCCTACTCGCTCCTTTCGCCACACCGGCATTGGTGTTATTATTAGCCGGAAAGACGGTGGAGGTGGATATTGTGGGAATGTTCATAAGCATCGTCCAGGTGGTGATATTGCCGATAATCGCAGGACTTTTCATCAACCATCATTTCAAGAATTTCACACAGAAGATTACCCCATATCTTCCGATGTTTTCGACGCTTGCCATTGCCGCCATCATCGGAATCATCGTCTCTCACAATGCACAAAACATCATCGGATGCAGCATGCTTGTAGCTGTCGCTGTAATCCTACATAACATTCTTGGTCTATCTCTTGGCTACGTCGCAAGTATGCTGATGGGATTGCCACCAGAGAAACGAACATCCATCAGCATTGAGGTGGGAATGCAAAACTCAGGCCTTGCCACATCACTTGCCACAACCCACTTTGCAATGTATCCGCTGGCTGCGGTGCCAGGAGCCATCTTCTCTGTATGGCATAACTTTTCAGGAAGTATAGCGGCACAGATTCTGAAAAAGTGGAATAAATAACGTTGACGTTAACGAAAACGCTGACACCAAACCGTAGGGGCAGGTTTCAAACCTGCCCGTACAGACTCGAAGCCAACCTCATTTTCTCTTTCATAAAAGAGACTGCACGAGGAGGAGATACAATCTTAATTCCTGGGCCATAGCTCATGAAGACGGAATACATTTCAAAATTGATGACTACATCTATTTGAAACAAACAACTTCCGTCTTCAGGATTCTCTTCTATCAATTGTTGAGAACGATGAATTGGCTTGGTTTTTATATACTTGCTCTGCTCTGGAGATGCCCAAAACTTAACCCTTCGCGGTGTATCATTGATGTTCTTGCTGACTCCAATCACATCGTCAAAAAAATGTTCTGAATCAAAATCAGGATTTTCACAAAACAGAATATCATCGACAGCCTCAACACTCACTATTCTATCAAGTGGCAGATTATAAAGCATCATATCCCCAGCTCTCGAGCCAAATAGGAACCATCTATTACGAAACTCTTTAAGTATGTATGGAAATAATATATATTCAGACGGTTGCTTCGCGTTAAACGACTGATATACAATCTTAAGTGTCTGTTTACGTACAATATAATTATATAAAGGCTCGAGAAGTTTCAAACCTTTTAGATCAGGCACACTATCAAAATGAATAATAGGCTTACGATTATTACGAGAAATAGAGAGCTTATCCTGCAAACGACTTACCACATCTGACATCTCAGAGAACTGATCAAAACCTTCTAGTTGACGCAGCATATCCACCGCCTCTTGCATCACCTCATAATCATTCTGCGACAACGGCATCGACATTATGGAATAATCCGCGTCGGAATAACGATAATATTTATGATCATACACCACAATCGGAGCATTGTACCCCAACTTATCTGAACGCATCATCTGAATGTCTCCCTGAACAGTACGCACAGAAACATTGTCACTTTTATTCTCCAAATCGCCAAGAGCCTCACTGCATGCATCCACCAAATCGTTGAGAGTCCAACGTCTGCCAGTGTTACGCAAACATCTATCAATAGTTTTATAACGGATTAGAGCATTCTTATTTGCAGGCATAGTTTATATTTTTACAACTCATTGATATTTAACAATGCTAAAATAGGAAAATTCTACGCAACCTATTTGCGTAGTTGACGATTTTCGCATTTTTTTCATCATTTTTCGCATTTTTTTCGCACTACGCAGAAAGATTGCGTAGTCAGTATTAACCTTTGCATTGTCAATTTGAAACACAAATCAGATTTGACAAAATTGCGGCGGTTTAGCATTGTAATTACCATAACAGTTGTGTGGCATGATCTTGCAATAAGCATAAGTGTGCGCCAACCGAATGGTTCAAACATTTGCTTACTTCTAGTGGTCATACGCTGGTTCGAATCCAGTCCGCCGCTCAACAACCGGTCCCGTAGCTCAATTGGTAGAGTGATAGATTTTGATGATGAAATTACCTCATTCGATGCAGGTCCAATCAGCATCTACTCCGGTTCCTATATGTTATCGGTTCGAATCCGATCGGGACCTCTAAATATTATTATGGTACGGTAGCGAGAAAATCCTACCCGCACCACAAAAAAGAGAAGGTCAAGAGCGACTTACTTCACAAACTTTTGTTCGAAAAATGCAGCAGTTGCTCAACTACCTCTCTTAATTTATTAACAAGGTCAAGGCAAGGCAAGCATAAAACCAGCCCCTACAGCCAATTACCTTATTATATTTATGATTATGAATAAGACATTAACAAAAATAGCTCTACGCTACCGTGCAATCTACCTCGATATCAACAGAGATGAGATCAACATGAAATCCGAGGCGACAGTGCCAGTATTAGCATTTGTAAAGAGATTGAAAGAAAACGGGTTTTGCGTTAGCGAAGAACTTCTTCATGCACTCAATGCTGTTTCCACCAATACTTTGGCCGAAATTACTGGGAGCATCAATGATGTAATGGGAGTGAAACTCAACTGGGCTTCACTCGTGAAAGGATGGAATGTGCCTACTGGTGAAACTTTAGTAGACCGTATAATCACTTGTATCTCTAACTATTTTGGCGGTGAAAAGGCAGGTTTTAAAGGAACCACACTACCTTGTGGTCACTTCATTCCGAACGACACTTTCCCTCTAGAGCGTTACAATGGATGTCCATTCTGTGGTACACAATTCGAAACTGCAGATTTCGTATATACTGGTCAGGGAAGCAAGTTGAAAGAACTACGTCTGTTTACTGACAAGGATATGCAGAACGTATTCGCGTCTCTTCTTAATTCTGCAACTCCACTTGACGCAACACAGAAAAACTCTTTGGAATTGTTGTTAAACGAATATGCTCTTCCTGAGGATATCAACATTTCCATAAAGGAGACAGCCATGCTTGTAATCAAACAATTGGTTGCACACGGCAAAGATGAAGACGCTTCAAGGTTAATGAAAACGCCTACTGACGTGCTTCGTTATCTATGGTTTGAGAAGACTGGATACGTCCAGATAATCGAACCAAAAACTCTTGTCGCAAATGCACGTAGACTATATAGTCATATCTGGGGGCCACTCGACAAAGGTGCTGATGCTGCAGAAAATATGAAGCAGAAACTCATGTTGAAATACGACCGAAAGGCTTGTCTCCGTACAGCGAAATGGCTGAATGCAATTCCTATGTCTGCGATACAAGCGGCAGAAAACATGAATCCGAAACGAGGGATGTGGGTACGCATCACCCGTGCTCTTCGTCTTGGTGAATACTCTCGCAAGAAAGGTATGGAACATCTTGCAGAGATTCTTGACGTATTCTACAAGCAGGAATACTCTACTTGGCAAGGGAATCTGGATAAAGCTCGTTTAGAGAATGATGCAGACAAAACATTGGCTCTGCTTAAAGAACGTCCAGGCTTGTTCGCACGTTGTCTGTTCGCAACAATGCTACGATTCGGAAGCGACAAAGTACTTGCAGCTTTTAATGAGATTTCAGACAAGTTGCCATCGCGTCTGCTTCTATCTTTAGGCAATGCAGCTGAGTTTTATTTCAATCAAGGAGAGGTTCGCATCGCACGTCCAATCACTGGCGTTGTCCGTCGTTTGGAACCAAATAAATTATTGGTGCTATACGACAAATATGCACGTCAAAAGATGGTTCATGACGTGATGGAAATCTATAAAAGTTCTATGGAGCGACGTTTCTCTGCACAGAAGACAGAATCAAATACAATCTACATTGATCCGTCTCTCTACAATATTCCAGTAAGCATTGGAGACCGTTCTACAACCATTCAGGACACTTCATGTGCACTGACAGGAACTCGTTTCCCAGTGGAAGGCAACGCTGTTAGACTATTCCTACAGTGGGGTGAAGGCCTACACGCTCAGCACCTTGACATGGATTTGAGTTGTAGGATCGCATATCCGGATGGAAAAACTGAGATATGCTTCTATGGTAATCTGACAGGTACAGGAGCTAAACATTCTGGCGACATCCGTACTATTCCAGAAATGGTCGGAACAGCAGAATATATAGAGTTGTCTCTCCCTGAACTTGAGAAAGCTGGAGCTAAATATGTCACATTCACATGTAACGCGTACTCTTGCGGAGCTTTATCACCAAACCTTGTTGTAGGATGGATGGACTCTGCTAATCCGATGAAAATCTCTGAGACAAAGGGTGTTGCCTACGATCCATCATGTGTTCAGCACATGGTAAGGATCAGCGAAAACAACCTTTCTAAAGGATTGGTGTTCGGTATTCTAGACGTCGCAAAAAGAGAAATCATCTGGCTTGAGATGGCATTCACCTCACAGACCATCCACGATGCTGACAATGCTTCAGTAGAAGCTCTATTGCGTCGACTTGAGGAAAAGCTTTCCGTGGGAGAACTTCTTGAGATGAAAGCTAAAGGCCAGAATCTTAAGATTATTGACATCGCAGACGAAGCAGACGAAGCCTATACTTACGAATGGGCACTCAACCCTGCAGATGTGACAAATTTGCTAAATATGTAAAGAACTATAACACTTGACCTAATCTTAATTTGAAAAGCAGAGACGGGGCGTGTTCCCGTCTCTTTATGCCAGACTTACCAGAGTGGTCAAATGGGGCGCGATAACTTCAAGCTGATGATGTCTTCGCCGGTTCGAATCCGGCAGTCTGGCCTATTTGAATAAAATTTATTCCTACAACGCAAAAAGATTTCGTTGTAATGTTATAATTTTGCAGACGCTTTCGGGCAATTAAACGTATAATTTAGAATCCTATAAGGAATGAGACAATTGGTACACATAACATCATCATCGTTTGTTCATAGCTATCGACGCTGTGGGCAAAGCAGTTATGTGCATTCATGTAGTTATCCACGCACGAGCGGTATAGGATTCTCTTATCATCGACATAGTTATTTCTATCAGGCTTCGTAAACTCAGATCTTAACGAGCCTATTCGTGAAACTAACCCAAATGTGATAGTTGGAAATCCATACCGGTATTTCCAACTATTTTTTTATGTTTTTAATGAAGAAGAAACAACTATGCCAGCAAATAAGAATGCCTTAATAAGGTACAAAACTATTGATAATTGTTTAAGAAACA
This sequence comes from Paludibacteraceae bacterium, assembly GCA_024401565.1. Classification (GTDB taxonomy): domain Bacteria; phylum Bacteroidota; class Bacteroidia; order Bacteroidales; family Paludibacteraceae; genus UBA1723. The sequence goes on along the minus strand of JAKSKU010000034.1, from coordinate 10,360 downwards.
GATGCAAGAGATGGACTCTCGACGATCTCGTCGAAGCATGTAGCGATGCCCTATACGATATGGAGGGTATCAGAAAGGGAGTGTGCGCCAGAACGGTGCAGATGGATATTCAGATAATGAGATCCGACAAACTCGGTTACTTCGCCCCAATCGAGGTGTACGATAGAATCTACTACAGATACTCTGATCCTGACTACTCCATCTCTCAAAACCCACTATCGTTGGATGACTGTGAGTTGATCAAGAAGGCTATTACACTTCTCAACAATAAAAAGGATTCCGACAATGATGAGACGAGAAAGGTTTTGACGAAGGTTCAAGACAGATTAATGACAATTCTGAATTTTGTATAACCGTTTGTAAGACGATATTTCTGTAACCGGGGGGTGCCGAAGACGCTACGAAGTAGAGTCTGGCACCCCCGGATTTTATGTGCGATCAACCAAAAATAAATGCAAAAGAGGGGGCATGCCCCGTCTCTACGTAATCCATATTTATTTTGTGACTCATGAGAGATTCGAACTCCCGATCTCAGCGTCCGTAGCGCTACGTTCTATCCAACTGAACTAATGAGCCATTTTAGGGAGTCCGACGGGATTCGAACCCGCGACAACCAGTGCCACAAACTGGTACTCTACCAACTGAGCTACAGACTCCATTTAATAATTTTTGTTGAGGTGGAGGGACTCGAACCCCGAAAGCCGAATGGCAGCGGATTTACAGTCCGCCCTCGTTGCCGCTGGAGAACACCTCACTATATTCGTGATGAGGGTGGAATTCGAACCCACAACCGGCTGCTTCGTAAACAGCTGCTCTATCCAGTTGAGCTACCTCACCATTGCGAAAGCAGAAGGATTCGAACCTTCGGAACCAATCGGTTCAACACGTTAGCAGTGTGCCGCTTTCGACCTCTCAGCCATACTTCCTTTTCTTTTGACAATACAAAGGTAGAAGGGGCAAATGCAGCCTTTTTTCGTAGCAGAATTTTTTTTGATTTTTTTGAAAAAAAATCAAAAACACCCTATCATTAACCATCAACAACAAACTCCAATGTCAGGAAAAATGTAGATTTTGCTCGACATTCGTCAGAAAAAGTGTAAGGTGAAGCCATCTTGTCGTCAAAAAAAATGTATTTTTGCATCATTGATTCATTAGAAAAAGTGTAAAGATATGGAGCGTACTTTATATAAATCACTAATAAACTGGAAGATAAAAGAGGATAGAAAGCCTCTTATCCTTAATGGTGCTCGTCAGGTAGGAAAAACATATCTGATCAATGAATTTGCAAGAAACGAGTACAAGAAATTCGCATTCTTCAGTTTAGACAGACAACCGCTTGTACGTGAAGTGTTAGAACATAGAGGAGACACAGACAAAATCATCCGTAACCTATCCGCATTGTCAGAAATAGATATAACGCCACATGACACACTGATTTTTCTTGATGAAATACAAGATTGTCCCAAAGCACTTGAATCTCTTAAATTTTTTTGTGAAGACGCTCCCGATTATCATATAGTTGTAGCCGGGTCATTGCTAGGCATATCTCTGCACAACGGGATTTCGTTTCCAGTTGGGAAAGTTGACATGCTACGTCTATATCCAATGTCGTTTGAAGAGTTTCTATTGGCAATGGACAAGCCAAAACTTGTGGAGGAGCTGAAACGTGGAGATTGGGAGATAATAAACGCGCTGTCTGACGTTTATAAAGATTTGTTACGTCAATATTATTACGTGGGAGGTATGCCCTCTGCGGTTCTTGCTTTCGTTCAAAATATGGGACTCAACGAAGTACGAGCTCGTCAAAAACAAATTCTTTTCGACTACTCACGTGATTTTTCAAAACATGCTCCATCATCCCAAGTACCAAGAATCCAAATGGTGTGGAACAGCATTCCGTCGCAACTCGCAAAAGACAACAAAAAATTCATATATGGAGCGATGAAAAAAGGAGGCCGTGCCAACGAATTCGAACTCGCAATTCAGTGGCTGATCGACGCTGGTCTGATATATAAAGTAAATCGCGTCAACTCTATAAAAATGCCTTTGAAATTCTATGAGGATTTCTCTGCGTTCAAACTATTCGTGCTCGACGTGGGGTTGATGGGAGCAATGGTAGACGTCCCCGCCTCTTCAATCCTCATCAACGACCAAATCTTCTCTGAATATAAGGGAGCATTTACCGAACTATTTGTTTGTTGCCAACTTACAACTACCGCCATTCCTTTCTATTATCATAGTGTCGACAACTCTACTATTGAGATTGATTTCGCAATCCAACTTGCGGATAAAGTGTATCCTGTAGAGGTAAAAGCAGAGGAAAATGTACATGCAAAATCGTTGAAAACATTTATGGCAAAGAATCCAGACCTTGAAGCCATTCGCATTTCAATGAAAAACCATATCAAACAAGATTGGTTGGAATGTATTCCTCTTTATGCATTTACAGAAGAAATAGAGAGACGAATCAACTGAGCATTCTTTTATTCCAACGCCGACATTAGTTTTGTTTCATTTTTGGCTGTCTTCTGCAGTTTTGAGCGTACCCATAGTGGCATCAATTAATTTTCAGTATCTTTGCCATAGAATCAACTATCGCTACTACAAGAAAAAATATGAAAGTCCTATCAAATTCACTACGAATCATAATTGCTTCAGTCGCAATAATCATATTGGGCGGATGTTCTCCCAAGTCGACGACGGGAATCTTCACCGTCGAGGCAGACTCCATCTATGCGAAAGAGGCGGATGCCTTTATAGCGTCTGGAGCGACGAAGGGGCAAGCGGCTCAGACCGAAGCCATCCGTAAAGCCATTGCAGGAGATTCAGAAGAGTTGAATGCGATCCGTAATGGAAGATCGAAAAAAGATTATGTCGACGGAAGAGTTGCCGTCAACGATTCATTGCCAAACATCCGAATCTATACTCCGTCGGGGGAGAAGAAAAGACGACCAGTGCTTCTATATCTACACGGAGGAGGCTGGTGTTTCGGAAGCATCAAGAGTTGTTCACGTTTCTGCACAGAATTATGTGCCAATGCCGACATTGTCATAGCCGCGTTGGATTACCGTCTTGCACCGGAGAATCCCTACCCGTCAGCCATCAACGATTGCGTCGACGCCATCAAATACCTGTCTGCCCATGCCGACGAGTTGGGCATCGACACCACTCGAATCTCCATCGGCGGTGATTCGTCGGGAGGCAACTTGGCTATCGTAAGTGCGTTGAAGTCAGAAAAATCCATCCATTCGCTTTTGTTATTCTACCCAGTGACAAACGTAAGCAAACCATACGGTGAATCGTGGCAGACCTACGGAGAAGGCTATGCCAACGACGCAGAAATCATGGAAGCATTCACCGACGCCTATATTTCACAGGAGCAAAGATCAATAGGTTTGGTGTCTCCGTTGAATCTCAACGACGACGAATTGAAAAGATTGCCAAACACCCTACTCGTCGCAGCGGAACGAGATGTGCTTTACGACCAAGGCAAGAGTTTCATCCACAAACTCCACGATTTGAAAGTCCCAGCCCAACATATCACCATCAACGGTTCGGTGCATCTCTTCATCACAGTGCCAGGTCAGGATGCAGCGTTCTATAAATCAGTGGAATTGGCGAAGGATTTTTTGGCAATTCAATAACACTCAAGGATTGGACTTTGGCAAAAATCGGAATTTTCGGCAGTTTAGAACATCAAAAATTGGATTTTTTCGGCAGTTTGAGACATCAAAAATTGGATTTTTCGGCAGTTTGAGACATCAAGATTAGGAATTTTGTGAAAATTGTATTAAAAACACCAGGAATTTTGTGAAATCCAAATCAAAAAGCATTGGAATTTTGTGAAAATACAATACTTTTGCGTTGGAATTTTGTGAAATAGCGTCAATATATGATTGAAAGAAAGATAGATACATACTTAAACGAGTGGAAAGCAAGCAGCAACAAAAAACCGCTGATTATTAAGGGTGCTCGTCAGATTGGAAAAACATACTCCATTATGCAATTTGCAACGTCTTCCTATAAGTATGTTGTCAATATCAATTTTGCACTTCAAGAGAAATTCAAATCTATTTTCGACGATGGTTTTGAGGTTGACACAATCATAAACAACATCACATTATTGAATCAGGACATAAAGGTCGAAGCAAACAATACTCTCATATTTTTTGATGAACTGCAAGCTTGTCCTAATTGCGCCACAAGCCTAAAATCGTTTGCCATCGACGGCAGATACGATGTGATATGCTCTGGTTCGTTGATGGGCATTAATTATCATGAAATAGAATCAAACAGTGTAGGATATAAAACAGATTATGAAATGCATTCTCTTGATTTTGAAGAGTTTCTTTGGGCAAAAGGCTATTCAAAAGAACAGGTGGACAGCATTTATAATCACTTAAAGGACGGCACTCCTTTTTCTACTACAGAATTAGACGTTTGGTTCTCATGTTTCAAAGAGTACATGATTGTGGGAGGAATGCCGGAAGTGGTGCAAAAATATGTCTCGCAAAAAAACTATTCTGGGATTCTTGATATGCAAAAACAACTTCTTCTCGACTATGAAGAGGACATTACGAAATACGCAATTGGATTAGACAAAGGGAAAATCAAAAACGTATATAGCAACATCTCCGTCTTTCTTGCAAAAGAGAACAAGAAATACCAGATAAGCAAGATTTCACGCAATGCAAGAAATAGGGATTATATTGGCACGACGGAATGGCTTGCCGACGCAGGTATCGTGTCGCCATGCTATTGTTTGGAATCACTTGAATTGCCGCTAAAAGGGAATTATAATCCGAACAACTACAAACTTTACTATAAAGAGACATCTCTTCTAATCGCATCTATGGAAGAAGAAGCTCAGGAAGACTTGCGAGCAAACAAGAATTTCAACACCTATAAAGGAGCCATCTACGAAAATATCATCGCAGATGCTCTCACAAAACAAGGATACGACCTTTATTTCTATAAAAACGAGAAAAGCACCGTTGAAATGGACTTTTTTGTGAGAGACACCGAAAGTTTAATACCTATAGAGGTAAAAGCCAAAGACAATCCGACGCCATCTCTCAACAAACTAATCGAGACTGAAAACGTAAATTATGGCATAAAACTTTGCTATAAAAACTATGGTTTCAATGGCAAGTTCTACACTATCCCATACTTTGCTGTGTTTTGTGTGAAAAGATGGATTAAAGAGAAAAAGTAATGTTCGAGGATTGTCCATGTACAAACCCAGCGTGGTATAAGAAATAACAATAAACATCAATCATTATGCAAACAATATCCAAGACCATTATACTGCTGTTAGCAATCGTATTCAGCACTATAGCCAATGCCCAATACAAATACTTCCCTAAGACTACAGAGGAACTTAAAGAGGCAATAAATGCCGAAATAGACATACAGGGAGATTCTGCAGACTTGAATTGTATAAACACCTCCAAAATAACCGATATGTCCTTCATGTTCTTTCTCAGTCAATTCAACGGAGACATCTCGAAATGGGATGTAAGCAACGTCACCAATATGAAAAGAATGTTCTGGGGAAGTCAGTTCAACGGTGACATTTCCAAGTGGAATGTAAGCAACGTCACCAATATGAGTGAAATGTTCGCTTACAGCGAATTCAACGGAGACATCTCGAAATGGGATGTAAGCAACGTTACTAATATGTCGTGGATGTTCGCTCACAGCCCGTTCAACGGTAACATCTCGAAATGGGATGTAAGTAACGTCACTAATATGAGTAGATTGTTCAATCACAGCCAGTTCAACGGAGATATATCAAAATGGGATGTAAGAAACGTTAAGTATATGTCCCATATGTTCGAGGGCTGTCCATGTCGAAAACCAGCATGGTATAAGTAATAACGTATTAAATAATTATTTATGAACAAAATTCAAGAACTAAGCCGTGCATTAATCAAATATAATTACGGCGATCCTCAGAGAATACAACATACAACAAAAGTCCACGCCTACGCCTCTATGATCGGACTCGAAGAGGGTTTGGACGAGGAGACTCAATTCATTCTTGAGAGCGCGGCCCTCGTCCACGACGTCGGCATCAGAGCAAGCGAAAAGAAATATGGTCATCAGAACGGTAAGATGCAGGAGCAGGAAGGTCCCGCCGTCGCAACTGAACTTCTGACTCAACTCGGAGGCTATACCGACAAACAAATCGAACGCATCTGCTGGCTTGTGGCTCACCACCACACCTACCACGTCTGCGAGGATCTTGACTATCAGATTCTTATCGAAGCCGATTTTCTTGTGAATCTATATGAGGATAACGAGTCGGAAAATGCAATTCGTGCCGTACGCAAGAACATATTCCGCACAAAAAGCGGTTTGAAGATGTTTGATGATATGTTTGGAATAAACGAATAATAATATGGAAAACGTGTGGATTAGCGCCGTAGGTCTTTGCGGTGCGACAATAATCGGAGCCATCCTTGGTTATTTCATAAAGGAGTTACCTCACAAGTGGAATGACACTGTGCTTGGATTCTGCGCAGGAATCATGCTGGCAGCCTCAACAATCGGTCTAATTGTCCCTGCATTTGAGCAAACCACACAATGGTGGTGGGTAGCTATCGGTGTTATGGTCGGAGCATTATTCTTGAATCTCCTCGACTACATTACACCTCATCTTCATACAATCACAGGTCTTGATCCTGAGGAGCATAAAACGAATGCCACGTTGAACCACGTTCTCCTTTTTGTGATGGCAATTGCACTTCATAAACTTCCTGAAGGTATGGCGGCAGGAGTCAGTATGTGTTCTGCCGACGGTGTTACAGATTGGAGCGTGTCATTTGGAATTGCCTTACAAAATATTCCAGAAGGAATGGTCATCATAGCGCCACTTATGGTGGCAGGAGTCTCTACAATGCGAACATTCATTATTTCATTAGCCATCGGTTTACTTGAAATCATCGGCGTCTTCATCGGATTTGGACTAGGGGTTGCATCAGCAGCATTCCTTCCGATAATGCTGGGATTCGCAGGTGGAGCAATGTTATATGTAACAAGCGATGAGATGATTCCAGAAACACATACACATGGTTACCAAAAACAAGCCACTTATGCTTTACTGCTTGGGTTCATGACATTGATAGTTATGGAAAAAGTGTTGGAATAGGACTAAAATCAACAACAGATATGAATACACCACTACAAGAAAAACTCTTTGAGTTACAAGACAAAGAATACGCAGTGTTTCAAGCGAAACTGACTCCTGGCATACCGGAAGAATCTTTTATCGGTGTGAGAGTCCCTGCTCTACGTGCTTTTGCCAAGGAGTACGTCAAGAATCCAGAGCACGAGGCGTTTCTGCAGGAATTGCCACACAAATATTACGATGAGAACATGCTTCATGGTTTGCTCATCTCGCTCTGCAAAGATTATGATAAATGCGTCCAACTGACTGACGCGTTCCTGCCATACGTGGACAACTGGGCGGTGTGCGATATCATGTCACCAAAAGTGTTTGCCAAGCACAAGACTGAGATAATGTCTAAAATCAAGGAATGGAGTGCGTCGCCCCACACCTACACATGCAGGTTTGGCATAGAAATGCTCATGAGCCATTTCCTCGACGACGATTTCAAAGCCGAATACTTGGAGATCCCAGCCTCAGCACGCAGTGAAGAATACTACGTCAAGATGATGGTGGCGTGGTTCTTTGCCACAGCCCTGGCAAAACAGTGGGATGCCACTATTCCATATCTTTTGAATCGTCGTCTTGCTCCGTGGACTCACAACAAGACAATCCAGAAAGCGTGTGAGAGCTACCGTATCTCTCCTGAGCAAAAGGAGTATTTAAAGACGTTGAAGGTACGTTAACGTTGACAGCCATAGACTCCGTCTATAACCGCATAGATAAAATCGTTCGTTCATCTATTGCCTGATTAATACTTTTGCATTGACAAGAAGTTATTAATCATTTACTATTAGCAGTCATGGAAAAATTCAACGACATTATCAAAAGTGAGAAGCTAACATTGGTGGATTTCTTTGCAACGTGGTGCGGACCATGCAAGATGATGCACCCAGTGTTGGAGCAATTGAAGGGAGAGATGGGCGACGCAATTCGTATCGTCAAGATCGACGTCGACAATAACCAAGAAATTTCTTCTCAATACAATATTCAGTCAGTTCCGACGCTGATGCTTTTCAAAAACAGTGAGGTTGTTTGGAGGGAAAGCGGAGCAAGGAGTCTGAATGAACTTAAGATCATCATAGCTCAGCAATCATAAACATACATACAAAATGACACAAAAAATAAGAAAAGAGTCAAGAGCAATGGACAGCGAGTGGGTCTTGGAAATAATGCACAAGGCTCCCTATATCACCGTCAGCATGACAGATTCTGATGGTCTTGCCTACGGTTTGCCCCTTTCATTGGCAAGTGAAGACAACGAGAATTGGTATTTCCACGGAGCCTTGGAAGGCAAAAAACTTGAGGCAATCAAGGCACATCCTGAAGTTTGCCTGTCAGCAGTGACAACTTGTGCTCCCACCGTCGGCCCCAAAGATGGTTCATTCACTTTGCAATACAAGTCAGCAATCGCCTTTGGAAAAGCAGTAATCGTCGAAGACGACGCGGAAAAGATCCAGGCTCTACGTATTATATGCGAACGCTTCCTGCCTAAACACATGGATGCATTCGACACTTCAATAGCCCGTAGTCTTGCCCGTACTGCAGTGGTGCGCATCACGTTGACGGAGCCACCAACAGGGAAACGTAAACAGTATGACAAAAACGGAGATGAAATGAAATACGGAAGGATGGAATAAGCACAATTCATCAAAAAATTGTACTTTTGCAGAAACTGAAATATCCGTTAATATGAAGAAAGAAGATATTGGATTTATCCGCGTCGCCAGTGCAATTCCAGTGGTGGAAGTTGCCAATCCAAAGGCATAGAAATGCTCATGAGCCATTTCCTCGACGACGATTTCAAAGCCGAATATCTGGAGATCCCAGCCTCAGCACGCAGTGAAGAATACTACGTCAAGATGATGGTGGCGTGGTTCTTTGCCACAGCCCTGGCCAAACAGTGGGATGCCACCATACCATATCTTTTGAATCGTTGTCTTGCTCCGTGGACTCACAACAAAACAATCCAGAAAGCGTGTGAGAGCTATCGTATCACGCCTGAGCAAAAAGGAGTATTTGAAGACGTTGAAGATAAAGTAATACACTTCCCAAACATACAAATAAGTGGGCTGAACATCTTTCAAAATTCAGCCCACTTCATCTAAAATACGTCAACTAGCTATATTATTTTCTCTTAAGGACTTCGATTGTACCTCTACGAATTTCTCCTGTCTGTAGTTTGACGGCATAAACATATACACCAGCATTCACAAGTTTATCTCCGCTACGTCCGTCCCATCCATTAGTTGAATGGAAAACAAGATTGCTGTATCTGTCGTAGATATAAACCTCATATCCTTTCATGAATATGTCATTCTTTCCATCTTTTTGGTATGGAGAAAACGCAGTAGGAATTTTTATTTCAGGCACATCATCTCCTTCTTCATCCTCTTCTTTGTTTCCTTCTCCTTCTTCATTCTCTTCTTTATTTCCTTCCTCTTCAACTATAGGAGTCTCTGGAATCTCTGGTATTACCGGTTCTACTATCGGATCCTTTTTGTCTATCGTATCTTTTGGTTCAACCGACTCCTCTTTCTCCAACACCATAACTCTATGGAATATGGTCTTTCGACAACCATGATCGTTCACAATCTCCTCTTCCACTGTATTAAGTCCGGGCAAATACATATTTTGTCCATAATACATCTCTCCGACATGTATATAATCGATCTCCTCTGCATAAATACTGTCATCACAAACCAAAACCATAACATCATGGAAGATAGAGCGTTTGCATCCCATCTCATTGACGGTGTCTATCTCCACTGTGTTCATGCCAAGACGTTGCATTTCATGGCCGTAGTAAATTGATCCAACATAGACAGTATCTACACCGTCTACATAAACGCTATCCGCACATTGCAACACATACACTTTATGGAAAACGGTGCGTTTGCATTCTCTTTCATTGACAGTGTCTATCTCCACTGTGTTCATGCCAAGACGCTGCATTTCATGGCCGTAGTAAATTGATCCAACATAGACAGTATCTACACCGTCTACATAAACGCTATCCGCACATTGCAACACATACACTTTATGGAAAACGGTGCGTTTGCATTCTCTTTCATTGACGGTGTCTATCTCCACTGTGTTCATGCCAAGACGCTGCATTTCATGGCCGTAGTAGAATTTGCCCAAGTAGGTTGTGTCTACACCGTCTACATACAGGCTATCATCGCATGG
>JAKSKU010000033.1 GCA_024401565.1 Paludibacteraceae bacterium | reverse complement strand
AATATAGGTTCTTCAAGTTTTTTAACTAATATTGCACTTGCTTCTTGACTCTAGGAAACCTCACTTCAAAAATTTTATTCGCAGGTTTGTTTGCTTAAATTTTCAAACTTTATTATTTTTGCATACAAGTGTAAATTTGCATAAAATGTTTTTTCGCGATGTATACGGGCACGATGAGCTCAAACGTCAACTCATCGACGCTGTCAAGTCTGGCAGAATTCCGCACGCTCAGCTGTTCTGTGGGCCAGAGGGTGTGGGCAAATTGCCGTTAGCATTAGCGTACGCCCAATATGTGTCGTGTGAGAACAAGGGAGAGAACGACTCCTGCGGCCAGTGTCCGTCGTGCAAGAAATACGCTATGCTCGCGCATCCGGATCTTCATTTCGTCTTTCCGATCATCAATAAGAAGACGTCAGGAAACGATGAATACTGTATGGAGCATCTCGACGGCTGGAGAGAGATGTTTGACGCGTCTCCATATTTCACTCTCGACAAATGGGTGGAGGAGGAATTCAGTGGTGTCGCTACAAAACAGCCTGTGATCTACAATTGTGAGGGTGGCGAGCTTATTCGCAAACTTCAGGTCAAGGCCTGCGAGAGCGAATACAAAGTGGTGCTGATTTGGCATCCTGAACTTATGGGTGCCGAGTGCTCCAACCGAGTGCTTAAAAGTATTGAGGAACCAGTCGGCAAGACGCTTTTCCTTTTGGTGAGCGACAAACCCGACGAAATTTTGCCAACCATCCAGTCGCGAACACAACGCGTGATGTTGCATGCGCTTCCGGAGAGTGTGGTGGCAAACGCGATAAGAACAAAGGACAGCAACGCCAATGACAATCAGATTCAGTATGCAGCACGTCTTAGCCAAGGCAACCTCATAGCTGCATTCGACCTGCTTGAGGACGGAGCTAACAATTTTTTGGATACATTCATGCGTTTGATGAGAAAGGCCTATGTCAGCGACCTTGAGGATCTCATCAACTTGAGCAATGAGCTTGCGAAACTGTCGAGAAAGAAACAGATCTCTTTTTTGCAGTATTGCCAGCACATGGTGAGAGAGAACTTCATTCTCAATTTAGGCAATCCGTCGCTCAACTATCTGACGAACGACGAAAATGCCTTCTCGACAAAGTTCGCCCGATTCATCACGGAAAAGAATGTATGGCAGTTAGTTGAAGAATTATCAAAAGCGGAATTACATATAGAGAGAAACGGAAGTTCAAAAATCATTTTCTATGATTTGACTCTCAAGGTGATGGCTCTGCTAAAAAATAATATGTATAATGAGTAGTATAGACAACGGTGGCGGATGCAACATGAATGCCCAGGGCTGCAGCAAACACACCGACTTGAAATTAGATACATTCGACTGGCTTTGTGACGTGCCCGGAGCGTTGGAGAGCACCGACCTTGTGGAGGTGACTTTCAAGAACACTCGTAAGGGATACTTCCGCAACACCAACAACCTTCGTCTTGAAAAGGGCGACTGGGTTACTGTTGAGGCTATGCCAGGTCATGATATAGGAAGAGTATCTCTTCTTGGCCCATTGGTGCTCCTACAGATGAAGAAGAACCGTGTCGACCCTAACCGTGCCGACATCAAGCGTATTTTCCGCAAGTCGAAACAGTCTGATCTCGACCATTTTGAGGAGGTCAAGGCTGCCGAGCAGGACACTATGATCAAGGCCCGCAAGATCGCTGAAGATCTTAATCTTAACATGAAGATCGGTGACGTGGAGTATCAGGGAGACGGTAACAAGGCCATCTTCTACTATATCGCCGACGAACGTGTGGATTTCCGTCAGCTTATCCGTGTGCTTGCCGACACTTTCAAGGTGCGTATTGAGATGCGTCAGATCGGCGCGCGTCAGGAGGCAGGAAGAATCGGTGGTATCGGTCCGTGCGGACGTCCGTTGTGCTGCTCTTCGTGGATGTCAAACTTTGTGTCGGTGTCTACATCTTCAGCACGTTACCAGGACATCTCGCCTAATCCGCAGAAACTTGCAGGACAGTGCGCCAAGCTTAAGTGCTGCATGAATTTCGAGGTAGACACTTATCTTGAGGCTCAGAAGGAATTCCCTCCACGCGATATCCAGTTGGAGACGCTGGACGGCACTTATTTCCACTTCAAGAGCGATATTCTTGCTCGCACTATGCAGTACAGCACAGCTCCAAATATGGCTGCCAACCTTGTGACATTGACTGTCGACGAGGTGAAGGCTATTATCGAGCGCAACAAGCGAGGAGAGAAGGTGGAGCCATTTGGAAGCGGCAACCGTGGTGATCGTGAGTCGAAGGCTGTCGACTATGAGAATGTGGTCGGTCAGGATGATCTGACTCGTTTCGACAAGAAGAAAAAGAAGAAGAACAAGAACCGTAACGACCGCCAGCGTAATGCAGGTGGTAATGCTGAACCTCAGAACAATCAGCAGGCAGAAGACCAGCAGGGTGGTGAGAACGCTGAAAACCAGCAGAATAACCAGCCTAGAACTGAAGGCAATAATCAGCAGAACGGCCAGCCTAACAATAATGGCGGCAACCATAACCGTCAGGATCGCAACCGTAACCGCAACCACCAGAATCAGAACCGCCAGCCTCGCAATGAGAACGCTAACCAGCAGCAGGGTGGTGAGAACGGTGGTCAGCAGCAAAACGGTGAGGGCCAGCAGAACGGCGAAAACGGCGGCAATAACAATCGTAACCGCAACCAGCACCGTCGCAACAATAACAGAAACCGCAATAATCGCCCAAACGGCGGTCAGCAGAATGGCGGCAACCAGAATCCGCAGGGTTCTAATAATGGAGGAGGCAATAATGAATAAGATAATCTTAGGTTTTCTGCTTTTGCTTCTTACATCGTGTGGCGCGGAGTGTGTTTATCAGGATGTCAAGGATATTCCGAGCGACGGTTGGAAGAAAGACGAGCCGTTGGAGTTCCAGTATTCCATGACCGACACCACCGACTGCTATGAGATCGTGGTGGATGTAAGAAACGAGGGTTCCTATAAGTATCAGAATCTTTGGCTCTTCATTGAGGCTACAAGTCCGTTCGGCGACGTCTATTCCGACACTATCGAGTGCGCGTTGGCTGACAATTATGGACATTGGGTGGGAGACGGCATTGCGTCATACTATGCCAATATCTACCATCTGCCCGTGTCGTTCATGCCGATGGTGAAGTTCCCTAAGCAGGGAGAATACAAGATCAAGATATGGCAGGGAATGCGTGAAGACGTGCTTGAAGGCATCTCTGATGTCGGCATACGTGTGCGTCGCGTAGAGCTGCCGGAATAAATTTGGATTTACAAAACATTTCATAGAGGCGCGATAGTTAGCGTCTGAACAAAGAAAAAGAACAACGATGGCAAAAAACAAGTTAGCGAAATTCAGCGATATGGATTCCTATCCACACGTGTTCCAGTGCCCCTTCTACCACCTAAAGCAGGAGTTTGGCGGCAGACACGAGATGAGCGGAAAATGGAACACATTTTTCGGCAACAACAATCCTATCGTGCTTGAGTTAGGCTGTGGTCGTGGCGAATACACGGTCGCGCTTGCCAAAATGTACCCCGACAAGAATTTTATCGGTGTCGACATTAAAGGTGCCAGAATGTGGGCAGGCGCCAAGGAGTCGCTTGAACTTAAGATGCCAAACGTAGCGTTCATCCGCACCAACATCGAAGCCATCGCGGGTTTCTTCGACAAAGATGAGGTGTCGGAAATATGGATCACATTCCCGGATCCGCAGATGAAGAAGGTGAACAAGCGTCTGACCAGCACACGCTTCATGAGCCTGTACCAGGAGATCATGAAAGACGGTGGCACTCTTCATCTTAAGACAGACAGCAATTTCATGTTCACCTACACCAACGAGATGATAAAGAGCAACCGTTATGAAATCATTTTCAGCAACGACGACCTTTACCACTCAGGATTCTCCGACGACAAGATCCTCTCTATCCGCACCTACTACGAATCACAGTGGTTGGAGCGTGGACTCACAATCAAATATGTGTCGTTCAAGGTGACGCGCAGAGATGAGTTTGTGGAGCCAGACGTGGATATTGAGTACGACTCCTACAGAAGCTACAACAGAAGCAAACGTAGCGAGAAGAACAGCAGCCAGGATAAGGTTTAAATTAAAAATGCGGAATGCTAAATGCTGAATTGGCATTCCCCGTGCGACGTCACACTGTGGCGTCGAACAAAACAAAGAAACAAAGGACTTACATTTATATATGAACACAAAAGATTATCTTCCAGTAATCGAATCGACACTTGTCTCTATTTTTGAGGGCAAGGAGCCATACAATCTGTATGAGCCTATTCGATACGTGCTTTCCATTGGAGGAAAACGTCTACGCCCAACTTTCGCGTTGATGGCGTGCGACCTCTTTGGCGGCAAAGTGAATGATGCCGTTTATCCGGCATGTGCACTTGAAGTGTATCACAACTTCACCCTGCTTCACGATGATATCATGGACAAAGCTGATATGCGTCGTGGAAAACCAACTGTACACAAGAAATGGAATGAGAACACCGCCATCCTTTCTGGCGACGTGATGCTTTCACAGGCCTACGAGGTGATGTGCAGAGCAGAGCACTCGTTGCTTCCATCCCTACTTAACGTCTTCAACCAGACTACCATCGAGGTGTGTGAAGGCCAGCAGTACGACATGGACTTTGAGTCGCGCAACGACGTCACAGCAGACGAATACATCGCTATGATCCGTCTGAAGACAGCTGTGCTTCTTGCCTGCAGTTTGAAGGTCGGTGCCATCTGCGCAAAAGCGTCGGCTAAGGACGCAGACCTTATTTATGAGTTCGGTATCAACGTCGGCTTGGCATTTCAGTTGAAGGACGACTGGTTGGACGTGTATGGCGACGTGAAGAAATTCGGAAAGAAAATTGGTGGCGACATTTGTTGCAATAAAAAGACTTACCTGCTAATCACTGCCCTTGAGAAGGCATCAGGCGACACTAAGAAATCGTTGGAGGATTGGATTGCAAAAGAGACATTCGACAGAGACGAGAAAGTGAAAGCCGTGACAGCAATCTACGATTCTCTCAACATCGGCAAAATAGCTGAGGAGAAAATGAACAGCTATTACCAGAAAGCGTTGGAATCGCTAAGCCAGATTTCGTTGAGCGCCGAGAAGAAAGAGGTGTTAAAATCAATCGCAGAATCTCTTCTTTACAGAGAAGACTAACAACAGGGAGGACTAACAAATGCCATATAGAAGATTACCAAATACAAACCAAGCCCGTCTTCGCACATTGAAGTCGGCAGTGGAGCAAGGCCAGAAAATCGGAGATATCCGCAATCTTGCATTTTCATTGAAATCACTTGAAGACGCGAGAGCTCTACTTATCCGTTACGAGCGCGCGTTGAGCGAATATAAGCAGTGCTCCGACCTACAGGTGAAGAGCAACAAAGGCTATCAGGAGACGTTGAAGATGGCGCGTCTATACGTGTCTCACTTCATCCAGGTAGTGAACATGTGTGTGTTGAGAAAGGAGATCAAGGCTGAGTACAAACTGCTATACGGTTTGCAGCCAGAAAACACCGTCGTTCCGGATTTGTCCACAGACGAGAAGCTTCTTGAGTGGGGACAGAAGGTGATCAAGGGAGAGCGCGACCGTCAGATGAAGGGTGGTGCGCCAATCTACAACCCGTCGATCCAGAAAGTGCAGGTGTTCTACGAGAACTTCGCTGAGCTTGAGAGCAAGCAGAAAGTGCTTCAGGCCAACACAGTGAGAAAGATGGAGGAGGTGAACGAACTTAATAAGGAGGTCGACGCCGTCATCCTTCAGATCTGGGACGAGGTGGAGCGCACATACGCGAACAAAGCAGAGGAAGAAAAACTTGATAAATGCAAGGAATACGGCATTATCTATTATTATCGTCGTGCTGAGAAAAGAAAAATGAGCATGGCTGATGCTAATGATATGGAAAATAGCGTATCTTTGCAGGAAATTTAATGAATTTTGCAAGTGGCAGAAAAATTTGAAATGGTGGCTAAGACCTTCCAAGGGTTGGAGGGCGTTTTGGCAAAAGAACTAATTGATCTTGGAGCCGAAAATGTACAGGAAGTACGCAGAGGTGTAACCTTCGAAGGCGACAAGAAGATGTTGTATATGGCAAACTTCTTTTGCCGCACAGCATTGAGAGTGCTCAAACCTATCTATACTTTCGAGGCAGAGAGTGCAGACGAGGTGTATGAAAAAGTTAAGGCCTTCGATTGGGATGAGTATCTTGACGACAGAAAGACTTTTGCGATTGATGCCACTGTCTTTTCAGACGTATTCCGTCACTCACAATTCTTGCAGTATAGAGTGAAAGACGCGATCGCCGACAGATTCATGGAGAAGATCGGCAAACGTCCAAGTGTGCGTCTTACAAATCCAGACTTGTATATCAACATCCACGTCGCAGACAAAACATGTACGATCTCATTGGATTCATCCGGTGAGTCGCTACACAAGCGTGGCTACCGTGTGGCTCAGACAGCAGCTCCTATCAACGAGGTGTTGGCTGCAGGTATGCTTTTGATGGCAGACTGGAACGGTCAGAGCGACTTCATCGACCCAATGTGTGGTTCGGGTACAATCCTTGTTGAGGCTGCAATGATCGCCAAAGGAATCGCTCCTGGTCTATACCGCGAGAGATTCGCTTTTCAGACATGGAAAGACTACGATGCTGACATGTTCGACGAGATCTTCCAGGACGACAGCCGTGAGAAGGAGTTCGACTACACAATCTATGGTTCGGATATCCTACGCAGCAGCATCGAGATCGCTGAGAAGAACGTAACTAACGCTGGTTTGGGAAGCTACGTCAAGCTTACTTGTATCCCATTCCAGGAGCTTAATATCCCTGAGGGCGACGCAATGATCATGTTCAACCCGCCATACGGAGAGCGTATCGGTGGAGGTGACGACCTTCCTACTCTTTACGCTGAGATCGGAAAGAAGCTTAAGGAGGATTGCACAGGCAAGAACGCATGGATCATCACAGTGCCTAACGAGGCCACATCACAGATCCGTCTTTCTCCATCGTTCAAGGTGGCTCTTAAGAACGGCGACATCGACTGCGAGTTCCGCAAATACGAGATGTTCTCAGGACGTAGAGAAGACTATGTGCGTGATGGCAAGGAGCGTCGTTTCAAGGAGAGAGAAGAAAGAGATAAAGAGGATAAGGAGAGACGCGAAAACCGTGAGGATAGCGAATTCTTCCACCCAATGCGTAGAAAATATGTTGATGAGGATGGAAAGGATTTGAGAGAGTCTGACCGTCTTGCATATTTGCGTCGTCGCCACGAAGAGCAGGAGGCACGCGCTGAAAGAGAAAAGCGTTGGGCTGAGAAGAAAGAGTACGAGCAGAAACTTGGAGAGCGCAAGAAGCGTTTCGAGAGAGATTCTGAAGGCGACGGTGAAGAGAGAAGAGAAAGACGTGATTTCCGTGGCGACCGCAGAGATGGCGACAGAGGCGAGAGAAGAGGCGGATTCCGTGGCGACCGTAGAGACGGCGATCGTGGTGAAAGACGTGATTTCCACAGAGATGGCGACCGCGACGACAAGAGAAGTTTCCGTGGTGAGCGCAGAAACGACCGTGGCGACAGAAAGGATTTCCGCAGAGACCGTAGAGATGATGACGATCGTGACTTCCGCAGAGGTGGACGCGACGAGAGAAGAGGCGAAAGACGTGATTTCCGTAAGGGAGGCCGTGACGATAACAGAGGCGGAGGCCGTCCACACAAGTCTAAGGAGGATCGTTTCAAGGGAACTAAAGGTAATTTCCGCAACGACCGCCGCAACAACGACGATTTAGATGATTAATAAACGCTGACGAAGACGAATAACGTAGAGACGGGGCATGTCCCCGTCTTTACTATTTTAAACAAGCCCCTAAGTCCCTTGTGCAGATGTGAAATTTCGACCACGGATCACACGGATTTAACGGATATCGCTGTCGCGAATGTAATCAACCAGAATTTCGATAGCCTCAAAAAGAGGATTGTTAAGGGCGGAACGCCCTAACCCCTCTCCCCATCGCGAGCCCGAAGGGCGAGCATTTGGAAACAAAGATCAATGAGACAACAGGTAAAAATCCCGAATCTTTTGAAGAAAAATAGAAAAATGTGTACACAAATGCGTACACATTTTCTATTTTTGCGAATGAACAAAAACTTAAATTTATGAGAATATTATCAGTAAGGGATTATCGCAATAATCTTGCGGATTCATTCACAAGAGCATACAATGGGGAAAGAGTATTAATCAGACGTAAAAACCAATTATATGCACTAGTCAGTATTGGGGAAGAAGATCTATCTGTGACTCCAGAACTTCAAAAAAGAATCGATGAAGCAGAAAAGGCTTGTCGAGAAGGACGATGTGTCACTTGTAAAACTGCAGAAGATATTGAAACCTTCCTAGATTCACTATAATGGCATACGAAATTAAATTTGATGAGACAGTACAAGACACCATCAAAAAATGGAAGAAATCAAATGCCATAAACTATAAAAAATTGGTGAAGGTGCTCCAAGCCATTTCGGAAGATCCCCGCAATGGAATCGGTCATCCGGAACCTTTAATTGGAGGTGGGGATGTTGTGTATTCGCGTCATATAACTGCAAGTGACCGAATTATATACCGAATCCATGATGACGAGGTGTTTGTTTTGGTAATTCAAATAGAAGGTCACTATAAGGACAAATAGAAAAATTTCCTTCTAAGCATATATAATAAAAATAACCACAGAAACACAACGATTTTTAAGAAAATTAGAAACTAACAAAAATATGATATGGAAAACAAAGGAGTAATTTATATACTTACAAATCCGTCTTTTCCGTCTTTTGTTAAGATTGGTTATGCAGATGATTTAGAAAAAAGACTAAAACAATTAAATAGTAGTGAAGCTGTACCTTTTGCATTTAGAGTATATGCCACATATGAAGTCACCAATAGATTGACTGACAAAAAGCTTCATGCTTTGATTGATCAACTAAATCCAGAACTTCGTTCTATTGATGAATTTGATGGCAAAAAAAGAGAAAGAGAATTTTTTGCCATGACTGCAGAAGAAGCATATAGTATATTTGAATGTATAGCAGAAATCAGCGGTACAAAAACACGATTAAAATTGAGAACACCAGAAGGTCATGAAAAAACAGATGAGGATTTAGCAAAGGAGATGACTGAAGAAGTTCAGAAACGAAAGGCAGTAGATTTCTATGAACTAGGATTGAAAAAAGGAGATGAATTGACCTTTAAGGAAGATCCATCTATCAAAGTAACTATAGAAGACAATCGTCATATTAAATATGATGGGGAAATCACATCTTTATCCGCTTTGGCAAGAGAACTTAAAGGATTTTCACATCCGGTTCAAGGAACACTATGGTTTTCTTATAATGGCAAACCAATTGATGAAATGAGAAGGGAAAAAGATATTTGAGTTCGACTAAACTATACTTTATTCCAAACTATGCTTTATTTTGGCATAGATATTGATTTGCTTTGCATCAAAACATGATGCCTATGAAAGATCAATATAATATTCTTGACAAAGAGAAATCTACAAAAGAACACTATGTTATTCGTGAATCTGTTACAGAAATAAACAATGGAGCATTTAGAGACTGTATAGAATTAGTCTCCATAGAGATTCCACATTCTATAACAAAGATTGGAAATGAGGCATTTCGTGGATGTACTCGATTGTCTACAATTGAACTTCCAGAATCCATTGAATATTTCGGAGAATACGTTTTTGGAGAATGTATTTCACTTAAAAGCATTAAAATTCCTAATTCTGTTGCTAATATTGGAGACTATGCATTTATTGGGTGTAAATCACTAAACTTCATCGAAATACCTATTTCTGTTGAAAATATTGGAATATGTGCATTTTCGGGATGTAGTTCTATTTCAAATATAAAAATTCCTGATTCTGTTGTTAATATTGAAGACTATGCATTTTGGGGATGCTCACTCATTAGAAATATTGAAATTCCTGAATCAGTAAATAGTATTGGGAATGGAGCATTCTCATGCTGCAAAAATTTAACATCTATAAATGTGTCTTCATTAAACAACACATATATGAGTATTGATGGAGTATTGTATAAAAAAGGAATGAACGAACTTGTTGCTTTTCCTTCCGGAAAAAGAATTGAGTCCTATACAATTCCCCAAAGTGTTACAACATTATGTGATTACGCTTTTGCAGGTTGTGGTAATAGTTTTTCGGGATACTGCAAGTTAAACTCTATAATAATCCATAAAGACATTAAGAAAATTGGACAAAAATGTTTCTTGTATTGTAATACATATTTTGAACTTCACTTTCAAAGTAACGATCCATATTCTATTAACGTCCAATTAAAAGAAAAAGACATAAGTAAGATATCACTTTTTGTACCAATAGGTACTGTTTATGCATATAAACGTCATCCTGTATTTTCAAAATTTAAACGTATAAAATCAGAGAATATAAGAAACGTGTAGATCTGTTTTGTCTTCTGGGATGGTGAGTCTCACGGAATAAAACATGATATTGAGTTGTGTGAGAAGATGAGCAAGAAATGCTACATCTGTAGATACGAAGCTCCCTATTCAGCTGACAAAAACCAAGATAATGATAGACATAATTAGTTTTACGCACAAAAAATGCTAATTTTGTAAAAACTAAATGATTGAAGATGGACAGACTTAATATTTCAAACTTTGGACCAATAAAAGAAGCTAATGTTGTTTTCGGTGATCTGACTTTTATTGTCGGTCCTCAAGCGACAGGAAAAAGTTTGTTTTTAGAGTTGTTCAAATTGATAGTCGACAAAAACAACATAGTTTCAACTTTGAAGAAAAATTATGTCATCAAGGATAGAAATGATTTGGTCGATTGCTATTTTGGAAAGGGAATGTCGTCTTTGTTCAACAATACTAAAGCCATATTCAACAATAAGGATTTTGATATAGATTCTTTACTTAATTTGAATAGAACTGCTGAAGAAAAAATCTTCTATATCCCTGCACAACGAATTATGAGTTTGAATGATGGATCTCCAAAAGGATTCATTGATTTTAATTTATCTACCCCGTACGTGCTTCGTTCTTTTAGCGAATCTCTTCGTCAGTTTATCCAAGGTATGGATGATTTTAAAATCTTTTCTGGTATTGACAGATACAAAAGTTTTGGTCTGAAAAACAATGTTCACAATTCAATCTTCCATGAAGCTGATCTTGTGCTTGACATGAGCCAATTAAAACGTGAACTGAAACTCAAAGTCGGAGATATGCAGATTCCTTTTATGGCGTGGAGTGCTGGTCAGAAAGAGTTTATGCCTTTGTTTCTTGCCTTCTACAGTTTAACTGTTCCATTTAATTTGATTAAAAGACCAGATTATAAATGGGCAATTGTAGAAGAACCGGAAATGGGACTTCATCCTAAAGCTATCGAATCCGTTTTGTTGGAAATTCTTGATTTGATGAATAAAGGATACAAGGTTGTCGTTTCTACTCATTCATCTACATTCTTGGATTTTGCATGGACATTCAACTGTATAAAGAAAAATGATGACAATACGGTCAAAAAGGCTTTGAATGAGTTATTTGGATTTGAATCCAATACTGCAGGAGATTTATTTGACAATATAAAGAAGAAATCCATAAAAACTTTCTTTTCAGCAAAGTCAAACGCCGATGGAGTTGAGTTTACTGATATTTCATCTCTTGATGCTTGCAATGATAATTCGGATATTTCTGAATGGGGAGGATTATCTTCTTTCGCAGGTAGAGCTTCTGAAGTTGTAAGTAAATATATTGCTGAATAATTATGACAGATAATGCATTCAAAAAAGCAGTAGACAGTACAATAGAAATTAAAAATCATTATTGTTCAGGCCTACAAGCGATAAAAGGAAATGAAAGAAAATTGATAGTTCCCAAAGATCCCAAAAAAATTTCAGGTAGTGTGGATATTGATAATGCATTAACAAAATTAGATCCACATGGAGCTAGATGGGATTATGCAATAGGCTATGAGGATAAAGCTTATTTTGTTGAGGTTCATCCTGCCAACACAAGCAATATTCAAGAGATGATAAATAAAGTAGACTGGTTAAAGAAATGGTTGAAAGAAAAAGCCGCTAGTCTAAACGCTATAGGAGACAGAACATTTTATTGGATTCCTTCTGGAAAAGTAGCTATTTTGAAGAATTCTCCTCAACATAGGAAATTGTCTCAGAATAAACTACGAATTGCAACTCCAATAATGTCTTTACCACCTAAATAAACTTGCTTTTGGAATTTCACTTTGATAGATTAATTAGAAAATAGACAATTATGGCAATTATAAAATCAGTTAGAGGCTATACTCCAAAGATTGGAGAGAACGTATTCTTGGCAGACAACGCTGCAGTGATCGGCAACGTGGAGATTGGCGACAACAGCAGCATCTGGTTTGGTGCGGTGCTACGTGGCGACGTCAACTCTATCAAGATTGGCAAGAACGTCAACATCCAGGACGGAGCTGTGCTTCACACACTTTACGACAAATCACCCAAACCATCCACAATCGAACTTGGCGACAACGTGTCGGTAGGCCACAACGCCACTATCCACGGCGCTAAGATAGAGAACAACGTATTAGTCGGAATGGGCTCAATCATCTTGGATAACGTAGTGGTGGGAGAAGGTTCGATCATCGCCGCTGGAGCTGTAGTGACAACAGGTACAATTGTTGAGCCGGGAAGCCTTATGGCAGGTGTGCCAGCAAAGAAGATCAAGGAGGTGTCGCCAGAGCAGTCGAAGGATATGATCCAGAGAATATCCGATAATTACCATCTGTACGCAAGCTGGTACGAGGAGTAATGCTTGAATTAGAAATGCTGAATGCAAAATGATAGGGTCCTTAACGATCCTCAATTTGGACAACAGCTATTACCCCTTTAGATTTTAAATCGTATTTTTTGTTATCGTTTTGGTTTTGTTCATATTTTTTTTATTTTTGCTTTGAGTTTAAACTAATTAAGAATGATTCAGAGAATACAGACAGTTTAT
Organism: Paludibacteraceae bacterium; assembly: GCA_024401565.1. Taxonomy (GTDB): domain Bacteria; phylum Bacteroidota; class Bacteroidia; order Bacteroidales; family Paludibacteraceae; genus UBA1723. The sequence continues at coordinate 17,236 of JAKSKU010000033.1, read as the reverse complement.
CTATTAATCAGCGTCATTTTCTTAACATTGGCGTCGTTTAATGATACTATTAAATTTTTTAATGCGGAAACAGTGGATAAATGTAGTTATTCAGTGATGGATTTTCCTATCACAATGGCTATAGAGATCATTATCCTGCTACTGACATTTGGTTCTATCTTTTTGTATAAGAACAGAGTTTTGCAGATGCGAGTGGTAGGTTTCGATACTATCCTGATAATTCTGAATATCATTGCTGTTGCGGCGCATGTGGCGATGGAGAATTTTGAGGGATACAGAATTTTCATTACTTGGGCTACATTTTTGCCTATTGTTTCCATTGTTTTGAATTTGCTTGCGATACAGGCAATCGGAGTGGATGAGGCAAAGGTGAGAAGCCTCAATAGATTACGCTAATGAAAAGACGCTACGTCTCAACATTTTTTGCTGCCGTTGCTTCTCTTGCTGCATCGGCAGTTTCTTTCACTCCAGAAGGCAATGCTTCTTTCTATAAGGAGGCGTCGGCTGGAGAACAGCTTTTTGTCGGTACTGCTGACAGTGTGGAAATCAAGGTGACTGACGATGAGGAGCTTGCAAAGTATCATCGTTTGGTTTCGGGAGAAGACACATTGACAGTATCGGAAAGCAAGTTCAAAATCGGTCCGGACAAGTGCTACACGTTCCTTTATGCCAGTGGTTTGGATGCAAAGAAGGAGCCCAAACTTGCGACCAAGTATTTGTGTTATGTGAAGATGACGGCGGTGGCTCCGACAGTGGAGGTGTTGCCGTTCGACAGTGTGTACAATCCTGTTTGTGGGGAAGAGCTTGAGGTGAAGTTTAAAGACTTCTCGTTTGCCAACACATATGTCAACTCCAAAGGGGTTAAAACTGAAATCAAGGATAATTTCGTGCTCACATATATTGATTATGTGGCGGACGGTATCAATATCAAGGAGGATCAGGTGGAGGTGACAGTCGGCAATCTTGCGTCCGACACGTCGATGACTGTGAAGAAGCCAAGAAGAAACGGCGTCTTCAAATTGAAGGACAAGATCACACAGTATGAGTATGTGTCTGACACTTTCCGCACACCGCTTCCGTTCTCGGTGGCGCAGTTGAGTATAGAAGCGGAGAAGATACCGCACAATATAGAGCAGCGTGGTGAGGAGGGTCTTTCATTCATAAAATTGGATGAGGCGAAGAGTAATATCAGCAATTATCTTTTCTCTGCTCCGTTGAGTGTCAACATCGAGCGTAATTCAGTTGACAACCTGTTTGTTGACACGCTTGAATCCAGATATGTGTGGAAATTCTTCAACGATTCGACAGGAACACTAAAAAACAGTTATCGAGTAAGATACAATGACAAGGAATTGTATGATGAGCCTATCTCTGATTTCGGCTCACATTATATAGCTCTTATCAGTACGAATGGTGTCTGCACAGACACTATTGTGGCTGCCTTCAAGGTCAGAATATCTGAGCTTACGATGCCAACAGTGTTCACGCCAAACGGAGACAATATCAATGATGAATTCCGTCCGACTTATACTTCTATCAGAAAGTATAAAATCTGGATCTACAACACTATGGGAAAAAGGGTGTATGAGTCGGAAGATATCACAGTCGGTTGGGACGGTACATACAAAGGTAATGAAACGCCTATCGGAGCCTACTATTATGTGGTTGAGGCTGAGGGTGTAGACGGTACAGAATATAAGCTTAAGGGCACCGTCAACCTTTTGAGAGACACAAAGGACTAATTCTAAAACATTTCCGGTATGGAAGCCAAGGTAAAGCAATTTATCGAAAAAGAGGACCTTTTCACTAGAAAAGACAAGATCCTTCTTGGTGTGAGTGGTGGACGCGATTCCATTGCTCTGCTTCATGTGCTCTACCGGTTGGGTTATGATATAGTGGTGGCACACTGCAATTTCCACCTTCGTGGGGCAGAGTCGAACCGTGACAGTGAATTTGTGACAAAGCATGTCCAGGATATGGATGTGCCTTTCTATACGATTGATTTCGATACAGAGAAGTACGCGAAGGAGAACAGGCTCTCGATAGAGATGGCGGCTCGCGACCTTCGTTATGAATGGTTCGATTCTCTTCTGAAGTTGACGGGATGCAAGTATATAGCGGTGGCCCATCATAGCGATGATGTGGTGGAGACGTTTCTGATCAATATGACGCGAGGCACTGGTCTGCAGGGTCTGACAGGTATAAAGCCAAAGAACGGCAACGTGGTGAGGCCGTTCCTTTGTGTCTCACGCAACGATATCAACGACTATATCTTCGACAATGGGTTCGACTATGTGGAGGACAGCACCAACAGTGAGGTCGTCTACGTGAGAAACAAGATGCGCAACGTCATCATCCCTGCATTGGAAACCGTAAATCCAAGTTTCCGCACCTCTACGATTCAGAGTATAGAAAATCTTACTCGCACACAGAATTTCGTGATGTACTACATCAATCAGCTCAAGGAGGAGATAGTGGAGCATCGTGGAGACATGGACGTGATAGACATTGATAAGATACGTATGGCTCCAGAGCCTATATATGTGCTATATGAGATATTGAAGCCGTATGGTTTTTCCTCGTCGACTGTGCATAATATTTACACATGTATTTTTGAGGAGAACGCTTCGGGCAAGCAGTTCTATTCCAATTCAGGAATACGTGCGTTGAGAGACCGAGAAAAGCTCTACATACAGCTGCGCAAGGAGGAAGAGTTTGAGGATGAGCCAGAGGAGTATGAGATACGCAACGTCGCAGCCTTCTTCAACCTCAACATTAATTTCATGGCTGAGATCTTCGACAGCAACAGTTTCACAATTGTGAAAGATAAGTCTGTCTGTTGTGTCGACTATAAAAAATTGACATTCCCTCTGACATTGAGGAAGTGGAGACAGGCCGACACATTCTGCCCGTTCGGAATGAAAGGAAGAAAGAAGCTCAGCGATTTTTTTGTGGATCAGAAACTTAGTATAATCGAAAAAGAAAATACATGGATCTTGACTGACGGTAAATGTGGCGACATCGTGTGGGTGGTAGGTCAGCGTACAGACAACCGTTTCAGAATAGACGAACAGACAAAGCAAATACTTAGAATTAGTTTTTTAAAAGAATAAAAAATGGAAGAAAACGAAAAAAATACCGGAGCAATAGCTCCATCGGCAGAGAAGCTAAAGGCATTGCAGCTTGCAATGGAGAAGATAGAGAAGGACCACGGCAAGGGTTCTATCATGCGCATGGGCGATCACGTGCAGACAGATGTGCCTGTGATTCCATCAGGTTCAATCGGACTTGACCTTGCGCTAGGTGTAGGCGGTTACCCACGCGGCCGTATAATCGAGATCTTCGGACCTGAATCGTCTGGTAAGACAACGCTTGCCATCCACGCTATCGCGCAGGCTCAGAAAGCTGGTGGTCTTGCTGCCATCATCGACGCAGAGCACGCTTTCGACAGATTCTACGCTGAGAAACTTGGTGTCGACACTAACAACCTTGTTATGTCGCAGCCAGACAACGGTGAGCAGGCTCTTGAGATCGCAGACCAGTTGATCCGTTCGTCAGCAGTGGATTTGGTGGTAGTCGACTCTGTAGCCGCACTTACTCCAAAGGCTGAGATCGAGGGTGAGATGGGAGACTCAAAGATGGGCTTGCAGGCTCGTTTGATGAGCCAGGCAATGAGAAAGCTTACAGCCACTATCGACAAGACAAATACAACATGTATCTTCATCAACCAGCTTCGTGACAAGATCGGTGTGATGTTCGGTAACCCAGAGACAACAACTGGTGGTAACGCGCTTAAGTTCTACGCCTCTGTCAGAATCGATATCCGTCGTACATCAGCCATCAAGGATGGCGACCAGGTGATCGGTAACAGCACTAAGGTGAAGATCGTAAAGAACAAGGTAGCGCCTCCTTTCCGCAGCGCTTCATTCGACATCATGTTCGGTGAGGGAATCTCATACACAGGTGAGTTGATCGACTACGGTGTGGAGTACGGAATCATTAAGAAGAGCGGTTCATGGTACAGCTACAACGATGAGAAGATCGCTCAGGGACGTGACGCAGCTAAGGAATTCCTTAAGGCAAATCCAGATTTGATGGAGGAGATCGACGCCGCTGTACGTGCCGCTATCAAAGAAAAAGAAAACGAATAATCGTAGAGACGTGGTGTACCACGTCTCTATATTATATAAACAATCCAAATGCAAGACGTAAAAACCGAAATATACGACGAAAGAGCCATCCTTGTCGGAGTTGCCACACAGCAAGTGTCGGAGCAGAAGGCAAAGGAGTATCTCGACGAGTTGGCGTTCTTGGCTGAGACTGCGGGTGCTTATCCGCAGAAAATCTTCATGCAGAAACTCGTGCAGCCAAACTCCAACACCTACGTTGGTCCGGGTAAGATTGAGGAGATCAGAAACTACATTATCGATCATGAGGAAGACGAGGAGAGCTCTATCCACCTTGTGATTTTCGACGATGAGTTGTCGCCAAAACAGTTGCGCAACATCGAGAAGGAGCTTGGTGTCAAGATTCTCGACCGTACGACTCTTATCCTCGACATCTTTGCCATGCGTGCCCAGACAGCCCATGCCAAGACACAGGTGGAGCTAGCACAATGCAGATACATGCTCCCACGTCTAACCAGAATGTGGACACACTTGGACCGTCAGAAGGGAGGTATCGGTATGCGTGGTACGGGTGAGACTCAGATCGAGGCCGACCGTCGTATCATCCTCAATAGAATCTCACTATTGAAGGAGGAGTTGAAGGAGATCGACAAGCAGAAGAGCACACAGCGCAAGAATCGTGGTAAGATGGTGCGTGTGGCACTTGTGGGCTATACCAACGTCGGCAAGTCGACAATTATGAATATGCTTGCCAAGAGTGAGGTGTTTGCTGAGAACAAACTGTTTGCCACACTCGACACTACAGTGAGAAAAGTGACTGTGGAGAATCTTCCATTCTTGCTTTCCGACACAGTAGGATTCATTCGTAAGCTGCCTCATGATTTGGTGGAAAGCTTCAAGAGCACACTCGACGAGGTGAGAGAGGCAGATTTGCTTGTGCATGTGGTCGACGTTTCCAACCCAACATTCGAGGATCAGATCGCAGTGGTGGAGAAAACATTGTCGGAGATCAACAAAGAAGAGAAGCCAACAATGCTTGTCTTCAATAAGATCGACGCGTTCACTTACGTCGAGAAGGCGGAAGACGACCTTACTCCAATCAAACGAGAGAACTACTCTCTTGAGGATTTGAAGAAGATGTGGATGGCGAAGATGAACAACTGTAATTGCATATTCATCTCGGCTAAAGACAAATCTAATCTTGAGGATTTCAAGAAACAACTTTACGATAAGGTGAAGGAGATTCACATCCAGCGTTATCCTTACAACGATTTCCTATATCAGAAATTCGACGAGGGAGAGTTTGGAGAATGATGAATTAGAAATGCTAAATGCAAAATAGATAGGCAATCCATTTTGGGTTGCCTATTATAATGGTGATAAGGAAAATGGCAAAGATAACAGTAGAAAATTCAGAAATAACAGTAGTGAAAGTTAATGATGAAGATTATTTATCATTAACGGACATGATGAAAGCAAATGATGGAGACTTTTTTTTCCATAATTGGTTGAGAAATAGAAATACCATAGAATTCTTAGGCGTTTGGGAAAAAGTGTATAATCCCGATTTTAATTCTGTCGAATTCGACAGAATTAAATCTATGGCTGGATTAAACAATTTTAGAATAAGTGCAAAAGAGTGGATAGAATCCACAAATGCAATAGGATTAATTGCAAAAGCAGGTAGATATGGAGGTACTTATGCACATAAAGATTTGGCAATGGAATTTGCAATGTGGATTAGTCCCGAATTTAAAGTATACTTGATACGAGAATTCCAACGTCTTAAAGAAGCTGAACAAAAACAATTGGGATGGACAGCCAAAAGAGAGTTGTCTAAGATTAATTATAGGATTCATACTGATGCAATCAAAAACAATCTCATTCCTGAAGATGTGACATCTGTACAGGCCAACGTTATTTATGCCGATGAAGCAGATGTGTTAAACGTTGCAATGTTTGGAATGACAGCAAAAATGTGGAGAGATCAGAATCCAGATTTGAAAGGTAATATTAGAGATTATGCAAATATCAACCAATTGATTTGTCTTTCTAACATGGAAAATCTCAATGCGGTATTTATCGAAAAAGGCATGACTCAGAGTGAAAGACTTATTGAATTAAACAAAATAGCAATCCATCAAATGAAGGTGTTGGAAAAAGTCGACAATAAAGAAATACTAAAATATAAATAGGCAATCCAAAACGGATCGCCTATTTTTACTTAAAAATTTCTTTATAGTTATATGTCGAAGACTCATTATTCCTCAGACTCTTTGCCTTTGTTTATCTCTTCCATGAATCCTCCAAGTATGCTTTCCGACTCCTGAAGGAAATTGCCAAATTCTCCGGCAAAATCATTTACTGCTTTTTTTGCCATCTTAGCAAGACATTTGCCTTTAAGACGGTTGATCTCAGCAAGCTCCTCTGCTGAGTACTTATCCTTGTTTTTCTGTATCTCATCCTCAATCTCCTCGATTTCAAGACCAAGGACCTCCCATTCTTCCTCGGAATATTTAGTATCGCTCTTATCAAGATACTCACTCATTTCAGTCAAACGTTCTGCAGGAGTTGGTTTGGGAGAAGAGCAAGAGAATGCAAATAGAGTCAATAATGTGGCGATTATGATATTTTTTATTTTCATATTCATCATGTTATTTAGATTACATTCACAAATGTAGGAAAAATTTAGAGTATAAAGAAGATTTAGCCAATTCATTCATTTTGTTTAAAACCCAAAAAGATAGGGTATCATGTAGGAGTATCAAACAATCAAATACTTCTATAAACCATTAAAAATGTCAAAGTTTGACAAAATTATAATCTGGATTAAAAGGGGTTGGAAAAAGGGAGGAACTTAAAAAGGAATCTCCTAACATATTGAAATTCAATAAGTTAGGAGATATATTGGTGATCGGGAAGGGATTCGAACCCTTGACCCACAGCTTAGAAGGCTGTTGCTCTATCCAGCTGAGCTACCCGACCTACCTTAACTGCTTTCTTTCAAAAGCGATGCAAAAGTATAAATATTTTATGTTTAAACCAAAGAAAAACTGATTTTTCTTTTGCTGACGGTGCAAATACTTTGCCTATATCTGTTTTTTGCTTTTTTCAGATTGAATTTTGGAGGGATATAGGGGGGCAGAACCTTATTTTACAATTTGCCGCTGCAATAATTCAGCTCAGACCAATCCGGCCAATGGGCATCGCGGATTTCTTTTAGGAAAATTCTTGCGCACATCTCTGCGTCGTCACCCGCACGGTGGTGGTGGCCCACCGGAATATCCAGTTCCATGCAGAGAGCATCAAGAGTGTTGCTGTAAAAATCGTAGTTGTGTCGAGCTGCTCGTAAAGTACAGAAGTAGTCGACATCAGGCGTGGGCAGATCATACAACTCTAGCGATTTGCGTATGCATGACATATCAAACGCTGCGTTGTGGGCGACAAGCACGGGCGTCTCCTTGACATATTCCATTATTTCCGACCACACTTCGGGAAAAGCAGGAGCATTCTCCGTTTGTTTGGGTCTGATGCCATGGACCTGTATATTCCAATATGAGTAGACGTTGTCTTCCGGACGTACAAGCCAGGATTTTGTCTCTACGACCTTCCCGTCTTTCACCACACATATTCCTGCCTCACAGATGGAAGACCTTTTGCCTGTTGCGGTTTCAAAATCAATAGCTATAAAATCTAGACCTTTCATTTCTTATAATAATGGGACAGTGTATCTGCTAAATTTCTCATGTTTTCTCTTACGGATTCCGGCTCTAACACCTCTATTTGGTCACCTTGTTGCATCACAAGTTGTAGGAAGTCGTATGTCGTCTTCACATACATCTCAAACACTGTCGACTCCTCGTCGTTTGATATGACTTTCTGTGATTCATGGAATGGCAGCGTCTGCATATAGTTTCTTGCCTCACCATAGGCGCGGATTACGACACGCTCTTTCTTTTCATTGCTGTGGATCACGCCCAGACATCCGTCGTAAAACTCTTTCGCATCGAATTCCTTGTTGATTTTGAAAGTTTTGTCTGTGATTTCAGCGTTGACAACACGGTCGAGGGCGTAGACGCGGATTTCATCACAGTTTGTGTTGTGCTTTTTGTTTTGCTCCACATAGTGCAGAGCGCGTACAATCACATACCAACGCCTGTTTGCCACCTTCATGAAGTATGGTTCGGCCTCAAACGTCTTACCTGCGTCGTCGCTGAATTTTTTATATGTGATTCTCACAACCTTGTTGTCTCTCATTGCCTGCATGAAAACCGTAAGCCATGTGTTGCCTGACGGTATTTGCTCGAACTGAACACGGTTTTCCAGCTTTTTATCAGCCATCACCTGATTGAGCACAGAGTATGAGTCCATCACCCATGTGCGGATAGATTTCTTTTCATCCAGCGATGAGTCTGCGATATGATAATAGTAGCCTGTTTTTGTTTTGTCGATTTCGATGTCGATTCCAAAATTGTCTGCAATGGCATTCTTTAGGTTGTGGAATGTACGAAGCGGTAGAGGATTTCCATCGCCTAATCCAGACCTTTCCCATTTTTCACTTATTTGTTTAAAAGTGAGATGTTTATGTTGGCGTAGAAGGTCTACGAGCCATACATGTTTTGCTAGTTGATTGCCTGCCATAACCTATTGTTTTGAAAATTTGACGCAAATATAAGACAAAGGTATGTAAGATAACGGCACAGGTTTTGAAAAATTAAACTAAAAACGCCAGACTGATGCCTGGCGTTCTATTATAGTAGTCTAAGATTTTTTCAGTTATCAAATTTAAGTCCCTATTAAAATTTTTCGCCCTAATATGTTCTAAAGTCCTTTTATCCGATAGTAAAATAATAATGTGCCTAATATCTCTTCCTTTTATACTTCTCTCCAATTCCCTAAAGAGAACTCTAAGCAAAAACGTCAGTGTGGGAATTGCGCCAACTGCAACACTGTTTTTAATCGTTTTTAACAAAATTAGTGCAAAAATTAAAAGATTGTTAATAAAAACATATGCCCTTTAGCATCTTTAAAGGACGTATGCTATAAATTATTGTAGATCAATAAGTTGTGTGAGTATTTAAAAATATGTTCTACAAAAGTGTTTTTTGCTACTTTGTTCTGAGATCTATCAATTCATCCACAAAACTTTTGCATATACTTAAGCTCAAAAAAGAACTAAAATAAAGTTTATTTTGTTCTTTGCCTATAGCAAAAAAAATCCGCTGAACTTTCGTCCAGCGGATTTTTTATTAATAATGAATCAGTCAGTATGAATTATCTGATGAACAATAGCTCACGATACTTAGGCAATGTCCACATCTCATCGTCAACGATCATCTCAAGCTTGTCGATCTCGTAACGGATCTTGTCGAAGAATGGGATGATAGTGTCGTGGTATGCTACAGCCTTAGCACGCTCACCCTCAATCTTGTTAGCAACCTTTCTTGCCTCGATCATCTCAGCAGTCAAAGTCTTGATCTTAGCGATACGCTCTGAAATCTCACGGATAAGATCTGAATCTGTACCTGCAAGCTTCAATGCCTCGTCCTTACCGTAAACCTGAGTCATCTTGTATACATTGTCAAGAAGCAATGACTGGTAGCGAGTTGCAACTGGGATGATGTTGTTGATTGCCATATCGCCTAGCACACGAGCCTCGATCTGGATCTTCTTTGTATATGTCTCCCACTTGATCTCGTTTCTTGCCTCAAGCTCTCTCTCGCTGAATACACCTAGGCTCTCGAACATCTTAACAGACTCTGGAGTTGTGTATGCGTCGTAGATAACTGGAACTGAAGTCTCGCAGTTCAAACCACGCTTAGCTGCCTCAGCCTTCCACTCATCTGAGTAACCGTTACCGTCGAAACGGATAGCCTTACTCTCCTTGATATACTGCTTGATAACCTCGAACAATGCCTTGCTCTTGCTTGCACCTGCAGCGATTTTAGCGTCTACTGCAGCCTTGAAATCCTTAAGCTGAGCAGCCATAGCTGAGTTCAATGCGATCATTGCACATGCACAGTTTGCTGATGAACCTACAGCACGGAACTCGAAACGGTTTCCTGTGAATGCGAATGGTGAAGTACGGTTACGGTCTGTGTTATCGATTAGCAACTCAGGAATTGTAGCAACAGCAAGCTTCATCTTCTTCTTTGAGTCCATTACGATAGCCTCCTCTGATGTAGCAGCCTCAAGCTTGTCAAGAACAGCTGAGATCTGGCTTCCAAGGAATACAGAGATGATTGCTGGTGGTGCCTCGTTTGCTCCTAGACGGTGAGCATTCTGAGCTGTCATTACAGATGCCTTAAGTAGTGCGTTGTTCTTGTAAACAGCCATCAAAGCGTTCACTACAAATGTTACGAACTGTAGGTTCTCCTCTGGAGTCTTACCTGGAGTGAACAAACCTACACCTGTGTTTGTACCTAGTGACCAGTTGTTGTGCTTACCTGAACCGTTGATTCCAGCGAATGGCTTCTCGTGAAGAAGTACGCGGAAACCGTGCTTACGAGCGATCTTCTCCATGATTGTCATGATAAGAAGGTTCTGGTCGTTAGCGAAGTTTGTCTCATTGAAGATTGGAGCCAACTCAAACTGGTTAGGAGCAACCTCGTTGTGGCGTGTCTTCAAAGGAATATTGTATTTGTAACCCTCGAACTCAAGGTCACGCATGAAAGCCTGAACTCTTGAAGGAATTGATCCGAAGTAGTGGTCGTCAAGCTGCTGGTTCTTTGCAGACTCGTGTCCGATCAATGTACGACCTGTAAGTAGCAAGTCTGGACGTGCTGCGTAAAGACCCTCGTCTACCAAGAAGTACTCCTGCTCCCATCCTAGGTAAGAGAATACCTTCTTAACTGAAGCGTCGAAGTAGTGGCAAACATCAACTGCTGCCTTATCTACAGCACCTAGAGCCTTCAAAAGAGGAGTCTTGTAGTCAAGCTGCTCACCTGTGTATGAGATAAATACTGTAGGGATACATAGTGTGTCGTCTACAATGAATGCTGGTGACGATGGATCCCAAGCTGTATATCCACGTGCCTCAAATGTTGAGCGGATACCTCCTGATGGGAATGATGATGCGTCTGGCTCAGCCTGTGCAAGAAGCTTTCCTGAGAACTCCTCGATAACTGGACCACCAGGCATACCAGCGTACTCAATGAATGAGTCGTGCTTCTCTGCTGTTCCCTCTGTTAGAGGCTGGAACCAGTGTGTATAGTGAGTGGCACCCATCTCCATTGCCCAGCTCTTCATACCTGCTGCAACACCGTTTGCGATTGTGCGGTCTAGAGTTTCGCCATTGTCAATTGCCTTTGTTAGGATCTTGTAAGTCTCTTTTGAAAGATACTTGATCATCTTCTCACGGTTGAATACGTACTTTCCGTAGTATTCTGATGTCATCCCCTCTGGAGATGCTACTGCAAGCGCTTTCTTCTTGAAAGCCTCGCTAACAACTTTGAATCTTAAGTTTGACATAATGATTCTCGTTTTATAATGTTATTACTATTTTCAAAATTTCCTTTGGAAGAAAAATTCTTTGTTTTTGCTTAGAAAAGACCATTTTTTACTTCCATTGGAAGCGGAAATGGCTCTTTTTCCTTCCGACGATGCAAAGTTAAGCAAGAAATTGCTCTGTGCAACGCTAAAAATGTTAAAAACGATACTTTTTTCAGGCTAAAATCAAATTGTCATAAAATAGCTTTTGTTTCTTTCAAATTGTAAGCACTAAAACTTTCGGCCCTTACAATTTGTTATACGTATTCAGAAAAGGGGTTGTGGAGGCTTTCATCTTGTAATATTTTTGTGTGTTTGACTGCCATTTTGTCGTGTTTTCTCGTGCAGACGGAGCTTTTTGTAAGAATAATCCGTTAGATTATGTATGACAGTAATTCATCAGTTGCAGAAAGCAAGGTTATTTATCTATATACATATTTATTATGAATGACAAATTCCTATCTTTGCATTACCAAATTTGTGGTGGAAATAAGAATTTGATATATGGCTTTGTTGAGAATAAACAATGGTAATGCTAGCCTTTTGATGGTCGACACGTCTCAGATTATACATATAGAGGCGGATGGCAACTATTGCGTCATGTATTTGGCGGACGGTACTGCAGAGGATCTGTGGATCTCTATGAAACGCTTCGAGGAGTTGGCTTCGGAGCAGGTAGACGGTGCCACTGAGCTGATCAGAGTGGGGAAGGGCACCATCGTCAACAGGACATATATCTATAGGATTACACCTAAAAAGGGTGAGCTTGAACTGGCTGGCGGTGAGATGGACAAACATTTGGTTATCCATGCTTCTGAGAAGGCGCTGACCACATTGAAACTGTTTTTTGAAGGAGGTTGTGAATTATGATTAACAATATAAATGAAGACGACGAGGTGAAAATCATCGGTGGAGGCAATCTCACTTATGATGAGATGATGCGTAAAAGGCAGAGCCGTCTAAACGATGAAACTCCAAAATCAAAGGGTAAAGTGCTGGTTCTGCTTCTCCTTTTGTTGTGTTGTGTTGTGTGCGCGTTGGCTTACTTTCTCTGGAACGCGAACAGACACAATTTGAAATACGATGTCTCCAGAACGTCTGAAGCGGTCGTTAATGATTTGGGCCAGTATAAGCCTGAGGGCGTGCCGTCTGTCTCGCTGGTTAAGGATAGTGTCAATGGAGTGGTGTTCAAACTCTATACAATCAAAAACCTGACGATGACTCTCGAAACAGAGACCTATCCTGATGAGTCTGATTCTGCCATCTATTTTATCAGTCGTGCGATGGACTACCGTAAGGACAGCAAAGAGATGATAGGCGAGTTTATAGTTGATGGCAAACGTATGGGTGAGGGCCGCAACCGTCTTGCCTATATGGCTTCTCTTCCAGGAGGATTGCCGCAGATTGGAATTGGCTGTGATGATGTTGTCCCCGATTTTGTGAGTGGGCGCGACGGTAGCATGATACGCCAGTTTGCCCTCGTCTCCGCCGGTCAGATATGCACCGACCAGTTTGAACTGAAGGGCAAGGTGACGCGTGCTGCGTACATGTGGAAAGAGGATAGTCCAGCCGTCGTTTATTTTATGGAGACGCTTACTAAAGAGACCCTATATGATTTTTCGGAAGCCATAGTGGATTATGGGTTTACGGATGCCATATATATAACTGACGGTGTTTGGGAGCATCGTTTTTATAGAGACGAGACAGGTGCGGCGCGCGACACGACTGCGTCTGCTGAAAAAAAGAGCAAGCGTCAGTACGTTGTGTTCAAAATGATTTCATCTCGCTGATAGGCCATTTCGTCAACCCCACGGCGCACTTCATCCACGGCCGTCTGAAAAGTTTTTCTGCCCGTAAAATCCTTCGTTACTTTGTATCGACGAAAGGTCAAAACAACCTTTTCGAGCGATAAAACAGAGTATAAATTTAAAATTGAAGGATATGGAAAATGTAAATCCAAATGTGCAGAGCGACACAAATGTTGCAAACAAACCCAATAGAAAGTTGGGCGCTAAAATCGGTTACATCATACTTGTTGTATTGTTGCTGTTCATACCGACGTTAATGATAGGCAATCTGATTGATGAGCGAGAGTCTACTGCTTCAAACGCAATGTCGGATGTGTTTATGCAGTGGGGAGGAAGTCAGACGGTAATGCCTCCTATTCTGGAAATGGAACGTGTGGTAAAAACTGACAAAAACCCAACACCTCGTTCCGAAACTTTAATGCTGCTGCCTAATGAGGTGTCTATAGAGGGAAATGTAGAGACCAAAGACTTGAAGAGAGGTATCTATGAGATAGTCACGATGACGGCGCCGATCTCCATTAAGGGAGATTTCATGATACCGGAGGAAGACGCGTATAAGATATGGCCATTCAAAAAATGTAATGTGTCGCTGGGAATATCTGATCTTAAAGGTATATCTAATGATGTGGTTCTGAAGATTGGGGATAAGACATACTCGTTGGTGCCTAATGGAAACGGGTTGTTTGGCAACACACGTCTGTCGGCGAAGATTGACATAGATGATTGGACACCGGGTAAAAAGGTCCCATTTGAATTGAATTTGGTGTTGAAAGGATCAGAGGCTCTTAAGTTCTTGCCGTTGGGAAAGATGACGTATGTGAAGCTGACATCCAACTGTCTGACTCCAAGTTTTTGCGGATCGTTCCTGCCCGACCACAGAGATGTGAGCGACAAAGGGTTTCAGAGTGATTGGTCGGTGTCGTATCTAAACCGCAGTTATCCGCAGCTGTTCAGGGGAGACGAAGGTTATGACTACCAGGTAAGGGAATCTTCGTTTGGTGTCAGTCTGTTGGTGCCAGTCCAGCATTATCAGAAGACCACAAGATGTATTAAATATGCGGCGTTGTTCATTATTCTGACGTTTGCGTTGTTCTTCTTCATAGAGATGATACAGAAAAAATATTTGCATCCGATACAGTATACATTGGTTGGTTTGGGTCTTGTGTTGTTCTACGCTTTGCTGCTATCGTTCTCCGAACATATCGGTTTCTCTCCTGCCTACGTGGTCTCTTCTCTTATGATGATTGTGATGATGACGCTGTATACGGCGGGAATGTTGAAGATAAGAAAGACGGCATTGTATATCGGAGGAGCGTTGACGGGATTGTATGCCTACATCTTCGTGCTGATACAGATGGAGACATACGCGTTGCTTGCCGGAAGTCTGGGATTGTTCGCTATACTTGCAGTGCTGATGTATTTCTCTCAAAAGATCAATTGGGAGCGTGGTGAGTGATAAATAAAGTTCTTGTATATAAAATGAAGGGGTGTATCAAATCTTGATATGCCCTTTCTTGTGTTTGGAGTGGAATAAGGACTATGATATTTATAAAACAAAAAGAGACGGCATTTTAACCGTCTCTATTAGTTGCGGAGGCCCGACTCGAACGAACGACCTTTGGGTTATGAGCCCAACGAGCTACCGACTGCTCCACTCCGCGATCCATTCAACTCATTTCTGAATTGCGATGCAAAGGTAGCGTTTTTCTGCTTTACAACAAATTTTTAGCCCCATTAATTTATGGTTTTATGCAAAAAGTTTTATAAAATATTAAAAATCAGCATGATAAATTTTGCATCTTTTTTGGAGTAAAAGAGAGACAATAACTATGTGATTTTAGCCTGAAATTTGTGAAAACTTTGGGAAATGAGTCTTAAGTGCGTCAAAAATATGGAAATTTACCGCGCGTCAAATGTTGGATGGTGGACTAACGTACCAAAATCATCAAAGAGGATTTTTTTTATTGTAAATAGGTAGGCAAGTCAGAATTTAACTTTATATATTTGCGGTGTTGATAGAAACAAAGAATTAATACAAAGGGATTATGAATAACACATTACTCAGTCTATTTTCAGGATTGGCATTGTTTGGTTTGAGTAGTACAGCCTCGGCAGCAATCAGCCAGACTCCTGTTACGGGTAGCACGGATGCTGCCCAGAAGTTGTACAAATTCATGTACGACAATTATGGTAAGAACACTATCTCTGGAGTTCAGACTGGAGATATGGATGGTGCGTCTGCACTTAAGAATCAGAAAGATTTTGCAGCGGTAGTCAGCAAGTCGGGTAAGCAGCCTGCTCTTCTAGGCCTCGATCTTCTAATGCTTACAGGTGCTAATGAGGACGACGCTTGGTATAAGAGCTATACTGAAACTTGTGTCGCTCTTGCAAAGGAGCTTTACCAGAAGGGTGGTATTCCAGCATTCACTTGGCACTGGAAGGATCCAAGTCGTGTGACAGAGTCTCATGGAACAGACGCTAAGTTTGATTTCCGCAAGGCTTTTAAGTCTGGCTCAACTGAATGGGATACAGAGAGCGAAGAGTACAAGACAATGATCAAGGATATCGACGCTGTATCTAATGTGTTCCTACAGCTTCAGAAAGACGGTGTGGCTTGTATCTGGCGTCCGCTTCACGAGGCATCTGGTGCTTGGTTCTGGTGGGGTATCGGTACTGCTGAGCAGTATAAGGCTCTTTACAAGTTGGTTTACAACCGTATGGTAAACGACAACGGTGTTAAAAACTGTCTTTGGGTATTCAACATCGAGCGTCTTAATAAGGCTCCATACGATGAAAACGTGCTTGAACCATCTTGGTATCCAGGCGACGAGTATTGCGACTTTATCTCGGTAGACGTTTATAAGAAGGCTAACGACAACGGATCATTGTCTGGCTACTTCAATAAGATCAAGACTTTGATGGGCGACGACAAGATGATCGCACTTTCGGAGAACGGACCAATTCCTGATGTACAGAATATGCACAAGGATGGTGCTGTTTGGAGCTGGTGGATGCCTTGGTACGACAGTTGGGGCGATGATAAGTTTATCAGCCAGACTTCCGATGCGGTATGGAAGAGCAACATGGAGGATGAGCGCATCATCACTCTTGAAGATATGGAGGGATGGGGCACATACACAGGAACAGTCATCGTCGATGATCCCTGCTCGCTAAACACTGCATCTCATATTGAGGCTGAGTGTGCAGTCTATAAAGGAGTTGAGGTAGGTTCAGAGGCTTGCTCAGGTGGTAAAGCTATTTCTGTCCAGGATGCCGACGGATATATCAATTTTGAGTTTGATATCCCTGCCGACGGTAATTATGATATCGTACTTGGTGGTGCCATCCCTTACGATGCCGGCAAGGTTTGTACAGTTAAGTTGGCCGACGGTACAAGTGTAGACGTTGCTATCAATATCAACGGTGCTCACGAGGTTGGTACATTCAAACTAAAGAAGGGTAAGCAGACTATCTCGGTTGTCCCAGGCTGGACATGGTGGGTGGTAGACTATATGGAGGTCAATCCAGCAGAAGTGCAGCAGGTTAAGCCATCGGAAATGTCGGATTCAAAGGCAACAGAGTCGGCTCAGAAGCTATATGGATTCTTGAAGGAGAATTTCGGAAAGAACATTATCTCTGGATTTATGGCTGGAGACATGGATGCTTCAGACGGAACGTTCAAGAATCATGTGGATTACAAGGAGGTTTACACAAGAAGTGGAAAGTATCCTGTTCTTGGTGGAGTTGACTTCATGAACGCTACAGGTCAGAGTGCTTATATGCCTAATGATACATGGTTTAAGAACTATACAG
>JAKSKU010000032.1 GCA_024401565.1 Paludibacteraceae bacterium | reverse complement strand
TTGTCGAAGGTTTTATCCCATACTGTTCCATCCAGGAACGGTGAATTCTCAATCTTCATGCAGAAAGGCATTTCAGCTGTAAATGTCATCATCACTCCGTATAGCGCAGCATCTTTATTTTCAACTTTAGAGATGCGTATGCTCGTATCATTTATGATACTGGAGTGATCTTCCCACATTTTCCGGATGAAATCCTCAGCGATGGTATTCATGTGGTCATACACATCTTGCAGCACATCGAAGTTCGAGGTGTCGATGACATGATCCAGGAAGAGCATGGCGATGCTGTATGGGCGCCTTAGGCTTCCAGTGTAGCCGATGAATTCCTCGCCATCATCCTCTCCATACAAGACACATGGATATTGTAGGATTACATCGGCGTGTACCTGGCTTTCATCGCCAATGTCACAAAAATGCTCGTTGCTTTTTGTGTGCCCTAAATCCTTGTGTCTCCAGGCTAGTTCGGCGAAATAGTCTTTAAGTATCATAATTCCTATTTAAAATTTCTAATTTTCCTCATGTTGTAATCGTTGATGCGCTTGTTCATTATGCGCATCACGTCCATGGCAAGCATACGCTCGTAGTCATACATGTGCGCGACATCATCGCCAACGAAGTTATCGAATATGTCAAGCCATTTGACTACTTCCCCATGCTGCTCTCCATCTCCAGGAGGGAAGAGCAGCGGGAACCTGGCGGTAAGCATGTTCTTCAGGAACATCCAGTTGAAAAGAACGGCCATCATGACTGCCTTGTCGCAAGCGATGGTATCAGAAGTGTCGTAGCAGTATATTGCATCCATCATCTGCTGCAGTACTTCATCCGAGTGGTTGACAAGGTATGATGAGAATAGAGTATCTATCAACATAAACTGTTTGAAAGATGTGTTTCTCAGCATATTGAGTGGGCATGATGGGTGTTTCTTCCCGTCTGGTTCCTTTATGAGTATATCCGTGCAGATTGAATCTTCCTTACGAGTGAAATCGACAAGTTCAGCCAGCTTGTATCTTTGAAAAGGCTCAAGTTTTCTGACGAGTCTTTTCTTGATGGAGAAAAACTGTGAGAGGAAATCCTCTTCACTGAGTTCTCCCATGTACAAGCGTATGATGGATATCATCTGGGCTTGGCTCATTTCGTCCATGCGTTCAGGTACGTCGAACGATAAGGACTTCCAGATTCCCCATATTTTATATTCAATCTGTACTTTTCTCATGCGAAGAATGTATGTTTGCCATTATTATCACGTCGAACTGTATGTGAATAGTCACTTTCACGCAGTTCGCTAAGGTTGTTATCAATGAACCAGTTAAGCGCAGCTGTCAGTGAATTGATGTCTTGCTCAATCTGAGCAACGGCAATAGCCTTGTTGTTAGCAGATACATTAGTAATCTGCTCATTATTTCCTGTTTCCGGCTTGTAGTTTACGTAATAGAATCCTCGGTCAGTGATGGTACCCGTGCGTTCAATGTAGCGTTTTACGCTCATCAGCACAATCACTGCTGAGAGTCTCAGACGCAGCTCTTTGGTGGTGGTGTCGCCTATATTTTCTTCTCCATTGGCGATGTTTTCCATCAGCTGGTCGAAGAGCTTCTTGCCGAGGATAGCCGGAGCCTTTATGCGTTCCATCATCTCAATGTCTTGTCTGAGGGCAAGATAGATGATGTATGAACGGTGGATATCATATACGGCATCCACTTCTGCCATGGACTGCACGATATGCTTCTTTCTGTATTGGCAGCAAGGTGCCTTCTGCCACATCTCGTTGTCTGCGCATAGGGTATCTAGACGTGTGAGTAAGAGTTCCAGGGCATTGAATCCGGCGTTCTTGTAAGCTTGCTTAAGGTTGTCGGATTGGTATTTGAACACGCCTTTTAAGGTATCCGACTCTTGTCGTTGGAATCCCTGGTCCGTGATACGGACATTCATCTCGTCAAAGAAGTTCCAGAACGTGAGGTGAGCGAGCGCACGTCGTGCCGGATTGAGAATTTCCGGTTTATCGGATTGTTCTAGCAATCCGCAAACGTCAGGGCCAAAGAGAGGAATGAAGAATAGGTTCCAGGTATCTTCAAATCGTGGTCCTATCTTCTTGTATGAGAGAGCAGCTGACACATTGATGATGTCATGCTTGTTCTCTTCCCATATTTTCTCGGTTATAATATTCATCAGCTTATTACTTTTTGTGTACCAGCCCCTTTGTCAAGAGTGGTAAGCACGGTGTTACGGAATCTGAGTTGTATGTCCTTCACTCCGTTGATGCGGAGGAAGAGCATGAGTGGATCAAGAAGCGCCTGACGGTCAACCCACGCATTGGCGATGTTGACAAGGAAGGCTTCGCGGATGTTTGAGCCACCCTGGTTGCCAGCGTATGTGCCGCCAGGCATGCCGGCACCAAGTACGTTAGGATTCACCATGATGGCAAACAGGATCTCGGAGTTGGCAGCAGCTGACGTAACGAGGTTCTCGCCACCACGGTATTTGTTGTCCAGAGCCGTAATTTTCCATTCTTCTTCAGCTCTGCCGTTAAGTTCGTTAACGGCGTAATGGGTAAAGAGTGGTTTTTCGGCATTTGCGGCGCCACACAGGTTCTTCTCCATGTCATCCATCTCCTTCTGGATGGCTTTTTCACGAGCTTTTTTATCCCGGAATTCATTCTCTGGGTATCTCTTATCCCAGTATGAATAAGGGATCTGCACATGCCATTTCCAGGTTATCTGGTTTTCATAGGCCTTGCGCAGGAAGCGAGGAACGAGATGCGCAATCTCAACCCAGCCCGATATGTATGCCGGGAGCCAGATAGGCTCTGAATAGATGCTATCGTTGCTCCATGTGTCACGGATAGGCATCACGAATCCCTTGCCGAATTTCTTCTGCCGACAGAAGGCATCTACCTGCAGCTCAGCAGAGAAATCGTTGAGTGCTGGTAGTACGCTGTAAGGTTGAGTTGAGCTGTTGAGTGGGAAATATGCGGAAACGATGCTCTTGTGGTTTCCGTATTCATCTGGAACGGTATGGCGGAAGTTCTGGGCGCTGATGGTGTCAAGTCCTACGATTTTGTTACCCGCCTTGTTTGGGACGAAGTGTACAAGGCCGGAGCCTACCTTCAGGTAGTCACGGAGTAGCTTCTCCATCATGCGCCTTGTGCTGCGAGAGTTGATATAACTCTCAATCTGTACGTCATGTACAGGGTCAAGCAGCTCATTTCCGTCATCATCATAGCCTTTTATCCGGCAAGGGAAAATGCCTTGCCCCATGGTGAAGTTACGGATGAATTTCAGACCGGTGTTAAGCACGGTCGTCTCACGGATTTGCTTTATCGCAATATCCGGCCAGTCATTGTTGCTTCCCCATGAGACACATTCGTGTTCTCCGACTTGAAAGCGATTATGCTCATTGTTGTTGAAGGGGAAGATGTTCTTCGCACGAGCATCGCTTTCCTCTTTTAGTTTTGGCATGCCGACTGTGTCCATGAAGGCCATAGCCGTTGACATCATCAGAGGCACGCCCTTTTCGTTGAAAAGTATCTCCATAGCTTAAAATATTACTTTCTTTCCATTGTACTCGACGATATTGTCAATGCCGACTGGATAAACGTGTCCTTCGGGGTTGCCTTTGCAATCGCAAGGCTGTACGCCTCTGACACGTGCCTCTTTCATGTTGGTGTTGGCAACGCCACAGGCGAAGGCGTTAGGCAGGTAGTAAAGCTTACCGTTTTTGCCAACGAACTTGATCGAGAATGTCCTTTTGGTTCCATCCATGCGTAGCCTGACGTCCATGTCGGCGAGCATTGTATTTCTCTTTATCTCTTCCATATTATTCAAAAGTAGGGTTGAATGAGCTGTCGAAGATGCGTGTGTTCACGTTGCAGGCCATATACACCGATCTCTCAAAACGCTCGGCATAGCGATAGCCTATGGCAGCACTCTGGATGAGTTCCGAGTGTCTCTCACGTTTGGCATCAAGGCTTTCGATGACTATTCGCTTGTCTGCTGAATTTTCATTCTCAGCAGCCAGCAAGAGCGAGCGTGAGTGGATGAGGTCCATGAAGAGTGCGTATTCCTCTTTTCCCATGTCACCGGTGTATGCCATGCAGTGAATGATGTTGTTCGTGTCATACTTGGACAACATACCATTCAACCAACCTAATTGAGCATCCATGTCGATGGTTTCGTCAGAGAAGCCTTTCAGCGTCATGGTCTCCGGGTACCCGAAGAAGTTGGTGAAGATCATGGTATCATGTTCTTCTGCCCTTCCATACTCAATGTAGGTGAATCTCACCTTGTCTGTCATTTTCTCGGTGCTGGCTTCGAGCAGGTCAAATTCTGCGTACAGGCAATCCTCTTCATCGATGGATGAGAGGTTGAGCAAGGAAAGTATGTTCTTGCATGTTACGTCAGAAATACCAGTTATGGAATTCAGTACCGTAGTTTTCCATTTAGGTATGAGGTCACTACCGATGTAAGCGAGTCCTATACGAAGCTTATACCCATCTGGAACTGACAGGAACTGTCGTGTAGAGTGGTAGATTTTCTTGTCTCTTATTTGCGTATAGAATCGGTCAAATAACGATGGGTACGCGTCAATCTTGCCACTTGAATAGTGGCAGATGTATTGTTCCGTTTTGGTGGAAGATGCGTCTTGAGCCTTGATGACGAGCGCAACAGGTGCTATCTGTGTGCCAGCTGTAGGAAGCCCACCATGTAGCAAGTCATCAAAGATAGGCTCAAAGAGCGAGCGAATATCATGCAGCGCTATCTTCCCCTGTCTGTCTTTTACATATTTCTCGCTGAAAGCAAGTTCTTCCGTTCCATTCTTTATGAATTTCATCTCGATGGTGACATCATCACCGTCAATGTCAGAGATGATGATATCCTTCAGGTTCCCCAGGAAGAACGTCTTATCAGCAGCTGCGGGCAAATCGAATATCATAACTACCAGTTTTTAAGGGTGTGTGTGATTGAGATGTAAGGTGTCCGTGAAGCGAAGGCGAAGCCGCCGCCAAATCCCCATTTCTTGTGCTGCCATAGGCAGAAGAGTGATGGGTCAGCGGATGCCGTTGCTCCTATTATCAGCGCATCAGAGGTTGGTCTGCTCACGATGCTTGTCGTTGTGAGCAGATGGACCTCGCGCTCTTTAATTCTGTTTTGCTCGATGGTTTCCGATATGGAAACGGTCGCGTTACCGCCAGATACGATAGTATCGGTATAGGTAACGGAAGCAAAATAGTCACGAATTATCTCAGCTGTATCCACGTCAAGTGGTATGTCTCTATAGATTATCACGTTCGGTATGGACACAAACCGAACGATGGTGTCTTTCTGTATGACTTTTATGGTGCGCTCTTTGTATTTCTCATCATTGGATGGGAAATACCGGTCGCGTATGAGACCAATGGCGAAGCAGTAAAGAGCGCCTAGTAAAAAAAATAATAAGTTTTTCATATTTATGTCTTTATATGACAAAGATATGGAAAGCTTATACTATATCATAGGACAAAATAAGAGGTGCCTTGCCTCACGGCACGACACCTCGATAACTACTAAAATTTACGTCTTCACGATTTTGAAGCGTATATTTTTATTCCAGCATATTGTTCTTGTGGCAGCACCACATGGATGCCAGGAACCAGATGATGGCTATAATGAACAGTGTTACATTTTCTTCGCAAGTTGCGAAGATGGCGATGATGGACATATATGTAGAGATGGCAATCATTGCCTGTTTGTTGGTAATTTCCTCATTCATAATGGATGAGAAGAATTCATTTTTCTTATTCATGACAAATGTAATTAAAATGTTTTTATTTGCAAAGTAAATGCATCTCATATATCCTTATTTTTAATAATTAGTGACCTCAGGCAAGCGTCCACTTGCCTTTAACGTAGCATTTTGGCTGCACGGTTAAGAGTCATTAAGCCAATGGGCAGAACGCAAATACTAGCCGTATGGTCTGGAGATTTCCGTTCTGCCCATTGGTATATGTCTCTCCGTGCATAAATTCGCTGCGTTAAAGCAAATGTGGACTGCATGATGTCACGAAAGGAAGAGAGCCGGAATTTCCGGCTCTCCCTTTGGTATTCATTTTCTGATGTAGTCATAGATGTTCACCATCTGTACTCCAACTTTCTTGGCTCGGTTCACCGTGTACTGCGTACCGGAGATATTCCGTCCATCGTATAGTGCGATGAGTAGTGAGCAGTGGCTCACCATCCACACGTTTCGTTCTTGGTAGCAGCGCTTGTGATATGCAGGAGAAATGACATGCTCTTCATTGAGCTTGGCTTTTATCCTTTGATATCTCCTTTTCCATGCTACGTTGAAATTATCCATCTGGCCAGGGAAAGGCACTGCGCCTATAAGACGAATGTCTGGGTGTTTTTTCTGTGCGTTCAGCACTTCTTCTGCAGCGATCATGTCGAAACCCATAGCCATGCCAGTGAGGAAAAATTTTTTTCCGGCATTGTATGAGGTTTCGATAGCAGCTGCTATCAGCTTTCTCAAAAAAGTCTCGCTCACGAAGCGAGTGTTCCTGTGGCCTGTGAAGGCTACTGTTTCATTCTTTGTAAATTCCATAAGGCTCATCAACTTTATAATGTGTTCTTGCAAGGAACAGACCACCCAGTACGTTAGCTCCCATGTTCTCAAGCTGTGTAGCGAAGCGGGCGTAGTTCGTTCCTTGCGTAATGATGTCATCGAAGCAGATGACATTCTTTTCTCTCCAATAGGCAGTATCGTACCAGATACATTCTTTGTCAAGGATTTCTTCGGCTTTCTCCTTATCCTTGTGCGAGATGGCACGTTCTTTCATTACTTGTATGTGCCAATATCCGTTCAAGGCATGTGTCTGCTGGCAGACGCGCCTGGAGAAATCCTTGAACCTCAGTTCCTGTCTCTGCGGAGAAGAGGCAGGAACGCAAGCAAAGACCAGGTTTTTGCAGTCAAAATGCTCATTCATGTATTTTGACACTGTATCTGAAACGGTATAGCCTACATCTTTCCCTTCCTTAAAATCAATGATAAGGTTTCTCATTACATCTTCCTTGAAACCTATGTTCTTGATTTTTGAAGGGAAATACTTGAGAAACCAGTGGATTGGTTTCTCAAGTTGTTTCCTGTAGGTGTCATTTAGCATAGCGGAAGCTTGTCTTGTTCAACGATGTCCATCTCGGTGAACCAATAGTTTATAGGGCAGAATCTGATGATTTGCCCATCTTTCTCCTTTTCTATCGGTGCGCCCCAGAACGGCTTGCCCGTTGCATCTTTCTTGATAGTGAATCCATCTTTTGACCATTGGTCAAAGGTCTTTAGCATGGATGAGCTATATTTTCTGAGGTAGTATACCTTGAGCAGGTAGTTGCATTTAATCTCAACGTTACCGGCTTTCTTTGCGGCATCGCAAAGTCTGTTGCAGAGGCTTTTCAGAGCTTCTCTTTTAGTTTGTGTATTCTGTTCCATAACAAGTTAGTTTAATAAAACAAGTTTGTGACGTATTCATCAAGCATTATCTTGAACCATTCCGAAGGCAATGAATTGAATTCATCAGAAGAAGGTTGCTTATCTTCTTCGTAGCATTGAATCTTGTATTCTTCCCAGATATATTCTTCAACCTCTGTACTGTTCAATTCATGCCCTTCATACCATATTTCGGCATCAGCCCATTCACCATGTGAGATGAATACAGTATCTTCAACACCTCGCCAACTGTCATTAGAGTTGGTGAACGGAGTTCCATCTGCGAGGTAGCCATATAAGTGTCCAGCCATATCTATTCTTTTTTTTTAATGAGGCCGTGTCATGTCCACTGACACAGCCTCATGGTTAGTTACTCATCATCATCTTCCTTTTCAGGGAATTCCCTCTGGATAAAATCTCTGATTTCCTCAAGAGGTCCGTAATCGGTCAAAGCATTTGAGTCCAGGAAGAACAGGATGGCTTTAGCCTCCTCTTCGCTGATTGTAAATGTCAGCGTTTTTTCAATTTTTTTCTTCATAAGAATCTGATTTTAAATTATTAACTAAGATGCTTTTGCAAGCTGTTTTTTCTTTGTTTTCGCCTGTGGCTTTTGTATCTCGTCACATATAGCCACACGGCATCCGTTTCGGATGAGTTTAGGCAAGTATGTGTCCAGCGCATGGAAAGGGAATCCTGCCATCTTGAGCGGGTTGCCATTGGCATCCTTTGTCTTTGATGAAACGGTAAGTGTGATACCCAGAATATCTGCCGCTTTCACGGCATCATCCAAATATGTTTCGTAGAAATCACCGCATCGGAACAGAAGGAGAGCATCAGGATGTTTCTTCTTCAGTTCCATGAATTGACGGAGCATAGGCGATACTTCCTTTTCCTTCTTTTCGCCGAAAAGGTCAGCATCTTCTTTTTTGCTATCGGCAAATTGCTGGCCCTCGATTATCAGGTCAATCTTCTGCGTGAGGATGGATGCAGCCTTCTTCACGTCAGTAAGAATTGTCTTGATGAAATCGGGACTTTCTTTCAGGCTTTTCAGCCAGCTCTTCAGATATGCAGCTGAATCTTCCTTGATGCATTTAGTCATACCGTACCTTGATGCAGTAAGCGCAGCTGTCATTTCGGCGACGAGTTCCTCGCGTGCATACTCAGATGAACCGAATGTTGCAGGCTTCAGTCTGTTGAGTACTTCCATGGCTCCGGTAGAGTGAGCCATCTCATGGAACAGGTTTGAATAGAAAGATTCATTATTCTTGAACTGTTCCATTACTGGAGTGATGACTTCATTTTTGGATATGCTGTAATAGCAATCATCACCTTTGATTGTCTTTATAGGGCATATCCATAGATTATCCTTTATCATGACATCCACGGCATCGAAGTGGAAGTCATCCTCATTAACGAAAGGTTTCTGAGCATGCTCATCACAGAGTTTAGAATAGAGCTCAGGTCTTGCCTCCTTTATATTCGTCTGGTCTATATTGAAAACCTGGTAGGTTTGCAATTTCGGATAGACGTTCCACTTTTTACGTTCATCATCATTCATTTGCTTATAGTCATCATATTTGATACGTTCATGAGTATCAGGGTTCACGCATGTGAATGTGGTGATGAACACGGGAAATGACTTTTCGCCTTTCAGTACATGAACGATGGGGAGTTGCTTCCCAGATTCGTCTGTCAAGCGTGTCTTCTTGCCTTTTTTCTCAACATAGTTGAGTGCCATGCAACGGTCGAAGGTAAGGAAGAATGGATTTTTATATCCGTTTTTCTCGCAGAGCATCATGAGCATGAATGCATTCATGCCATTATATTCTCTCCCTGAGATGTTTCGTGGCCACTGCATGGCAGCTCCTTCGCAGAACCATGGTTTCTTCCAGTCTGAGGAAATCAGTTCAATCTTCTCAATCATCATCTGTGCAAACAGATCTAAGGCTCTATCCTCTGGCGTAGAGCATGTAACATTTTTTTTCATCATAACTTTATTTATTATAGAAAACAATAATACCATGATTATTCTCGACGTAGTGGAAGCCATTTTCTTCGGCATCGCGACATTCAAGCTCCTCTCTTGCAAAAAGTTTGAAATCTATATATCTTTCAATCCAGGATGGGAAAGAATGCAGTCCCATTAAAGCCTTACGACCGTAGTCTTCGAGGTCGTCATATTCCAACCATCCGATAGAGTCATTGAATTCATCTGGCGTGATTTCCTCGTCAATCTCGTCCATATAGATTTCAAACTTCTCTTTGTCATCATCATCCATTTCAGCATAGCCTTTGATTTTCCAGAATGTATCTTCATTTATCCATTCTGCATACCATTCCTTTGGGAAGTTCTCAAAATCCTGGACCATGTATTCAGGGTCATTCTCATCTGCGTGCAGCAGTGCCAGGATTTGCTTATATTCATCCCAGTCATAGAAAGTGGAGATGTCGAGCCATTCCCCGGCAAGGCTTCCACTGTTATATTTGCCGTATGTTCCCACATAAACGGCAGGAGCATCTGTACCCATTGTGTGCAGATGCTCGGCAATTTCTTGTGCGTACATATAAAAAAATTATTTTTTATATTTTTCTTCATATAGGATGTGGTATGCCACAGTCATTGCTGTAAAGAGGTCATAAGCATCCTCGGATGCGCTGTCCATCCATACGATTGAGCATGTACCATCATCATTTTTTCTTTCGCAGTACCACCATTCACCAGTAATGGATAGTTCCATATAGCAGTTTTCCTCCAGGATGAAACGGCTCATTTTTTCCCAGTTGTTCATAGTCTCCCTTCGTCATTATAAGAATAGAACCCATCTGTTGACACGATAACGTGGTCAAGCAGTTTTATTTTCATGATGTCGCAAACCTTACGTACTCTTTCTGTAAGTCTGTCATCATCTCGTGATGGTCTAACAGCACCCGATGGGTGGTTGTGTACGAGAATGATAACGGATGAATTGCTCAGCAAGGCAGCCTGTAGTATCATGCGAGGGTCAACCAGTGTTTCGTTGAGACCTCCTTCGGAAACCTTATACCAGCCGTTAGGTCTGAGATTGTTGTTCATCAGAATCACATAGCACAGTTCTCTGTAATCGATGATATTCTCATCGTAGAACTTCAGTGCGAAATCAAAGATATCGCCAGATGTAGTGAGGCGGTCTCTTTTGACGCTGTTACCTCGTTTGTACGAGATTTCGATTTCTTTTGCTTTCAGCATAACTTTATTTATTTTAAAAAATGAATACCTGGCAAGTGAGTCACTTGCCTTATGACGCTACCCGAAAAAGGTAGGTGCTCCCTCTGCCACCGGATAACCGAGAGAAAATACTACCTGTATAGTGTGGAGATTTTCATGAAGGGGATTTGGTGGCAGAGGGAGACCGAATTACCTTTGTGGCGGCATAAGGCATGTGGCTTGCTATGGTGTTCATCACTCCTATCCTATTTCCTCATAATCTTTTCCTATTTACTAATCACATAAGCAACACATATATAACATCTTGTAATTCACTCACATATCATCCTCAAAATAATGGATGAATTCCCAGAATCACATGCCGGACAAATTATAAACCTATAGATGCCCGGCATCAACTAGTCGGGTGGGTTGATAAGGTTCGTACCAATGTTCTGGGTGGTAAAATCTCCTTCTGCGGGTGGGTGGGTGGAAGAAGGAGATCCTTTTTGAAAACTCAAAGCCTCAATCAGAGGCTTTACCTCTCACGAAAATTTGTCGGCAGCAAACGACAAATTTTCGTGCGGCTGATTTTTCAAGGAATGTTAAAACTTTAGTAAAACATTAAAAATCAGCCGTGTATTTGGTTCTTTCTTTGAGAAAGAACCTCCCGTTTAGGGATGGATGCCCGCGCCCTATCACGCCACGCCCCAAAATGCGCCTTTAAAATGGTTGAAATATGAAACACACCCCCCACATGGCACAAAAAAGGGCTACCTTTGTAGCCCTTTTTTTATTCTTCGTCATCATCATCTTCTTCTTCATCTTCGCCGTAATTGTCGGCATAAATTAGCGCCTCGCCTATCATTGTCATATCGTTTTCTATTACGGAATGACCATAATAAACTCTTTCCATTGCTTCCTCATAGCTTGAGTAAATTGGGGCGTTTGTTTTTTTAACTCGCTTCATAATGTCTTAATTTTAGTAGTTATTAAAAATGTTCAGTCCTAGAGTTTCCCTAAAGCGGAAACTTTTGGTACTGCGAAATTTGTGAGGGTATCAGAGCAATTATGCAGATGAATTTTGAAGAAAATTCAAAAATACTACCTGTAAGGCTGGAGATTTTTTCATTTTGTTAAAAACCCTTTAGGGCTTGTTCATTAGCAGAATTTCTCGCCCTCACTACCTTTGCAGTATCAAATGTGAGAGCTTTGGAAAACTATAGGACGGAGTCGCTGGGAAATCCAATTGCCAAAGAGGCATTTGGTCAGACATTTTTATGTCTGAGGCGTGAGCCAAGCCGGATCTTCAGTCCGGAAGCGTTAGGGATTGTAATGGCGCGTAGCGGTCTCTTTGGAGACGGCACCCATGCAAAGCCCGCAGACATTTGGTCTGAACGCCCAGATAAAAAGGAAAAAGAAAAACAAAATCATTACCGAATAGAAATAAATCATTACCTTTGCAACAATCAAAAACCAAAAGCATATGAAAAGAAGAATCCTAACCATCATCCTCTCGGCATTAGCATTGACACTGAACGCCCAGCCCCCAGTAGATAATCTCAACAAACTGAACATGAATCCCCAAAAGATAAAACCAGGAATCCTTTCAGACAAAACAGATACGCAGAACCAGAGAATCATCTACGGAAAAGCACAAATGGTGAATAATCTCCCAGACGAGGACGCAGAAAAAATCATCATGGGCAAACCAATCCCAACAGCCATCACAACCCAGGCTTTCTATAAAAACGATCAATACGGAATCACAATAAATATGGTACGTATGAAGAAAAGAGCCATACTCCAAGATGCACCAGTCCTGATCAAAACGCAAAACGGTACGGTCATAGAGACGAAAACACTAGAAGGCAGTAACCCAGAGGAAACCTACCAGACGGTAGTAAACATATCCATGACCACCAAGAACTATTCGGAACCAAGATACAAGATGTACTGTCACATCATCCTCACCCCATCAATGATAGATCAGATAGAA
The DNA here is from genome assembly GCA_024401565.1 of Paludibacteraceae bacterium. Taxonomy (GTDB): domain Bacteria; phylum Bacteroidota; class Bacteroidia; order Bacteroidales; family Paludibacteraceae; genus UBA1723. The sequence goes on along the minus strand of JAKSKU010000032.1, from coordinate 18,014 downwards.
AACGAGGGAATATCCAAATTAAGAATACAGACCGACCAGGACTATTACGACATAGAGCTAAAGAAAGACAATCTAAGCCAGTTCTACATAGAAGAGCTGCACATGATAGCCGAAGCCCTCACAACGAGCAAGGGTTTCAGAGACGGCTTTTAAAAAAAGGAAAAGGGGCAAGCGCCCCTTTTTTATACCTTTATTTGTCCAACTCGATCATGTAATCGGAAGCTTGTTCCATATCCTCCATGTTGTAGTCATCGTAATCGACCTCAGGCTCGGCAGCGTAGAGCATCTCAAGAGTTTCAGCGTCAAATTCAAAATCGTTCATATCCGTAAAATTTTAGAGTTATAAATGCAAGTTTCTAATAATGGGGGAGCATCGCTCCCCCGTGTTGTATTACTGAACCATGTCAAGGCGTTCGCTTTCGGTCAAGTCATCTTCCACAAAGTTGACATCCTTGATATCGTAGCGATACTGCACTTCGGAGAATTGGTACTTGCTACCATCGCGCTTGTAGAGTGTCTTAGGAGCAGCCCAGAAGAGGTACTTCTTTGCGCCATCCACAACTACGCCTCCCTTAGCTTCCCATGAGTCCTGAGTGGCCATGCGGGTTGCTCCCATATCCAAGTAGAAGCTCTGCAGCATCTGGTTTACAGACATCTTGAAACCAGCGTTCTCAGCTCTCTCCTTTAGAGTTTTTGACAACTCAATCAAGCCCTTTCGCTCTTCAGCCTTGGTGTTCACACGGGTAGCAGCCTTTTCAGAGATGGTAGCGAAATCTTCAGCCAGCATTCCAAGGTGAGTGAGGACCAGTTCCTTGATCATCTTGTTGTTCTTTGTAACATTCAAAGAGTTGATCTTCTCGATTGCGATTTCCAGGTGCTTTGCAGCTTGTTCGATGGTAGAATTTAAATCTTTCATTTTTTTACTGTTTTTATTAGTGAATACTTATTAATTTTTACACTGCTATGGAAAGAGAGGACCTTCAGAACGAAAGAGCAAAAAATTCTATAAAAAATTTTAGATGGACTGCCATTTATTTTTAGGCTCTCAGCCGGCCTTCATGGTGAAAAAAAATTGTAGCCAGCGTCAAGAAACTTTTTAAGAATAGAGAAGTGGTTTTTGAGCGATAGTGTGTCTGACTTAACTTTGCGGTGTCAAAATGTTACAATGAGTGTTCACGCGCAATAAAAGCTGTAAAAAAAGGATTTGAGTTCCCATCAGAACAAGCAGCACCCAGGAAATCCTAATTGTGAAGATTATATAATGTGTTGCAAAGAACAGCGAGTTGACCATCTATGTTTCAACGAAGGAATGATGGATGAAAGATTGAGCCATCGGAAAGGCTAAGCTCTCGGTGCCATGGATGAAGAGCCAAAGGTGGCATGTAAAATATGAAAAAGAGCTGAGTGGTTTCAAGATGCCCGTACCACGGGTGCGAACCAGGCATGAAGGATATGGGAGTCCTGCTGGCTTGGACCATGGGCAGCAAAGGGATGTAGAAACCTAAATACGTGCAGCAATGAATGTGCCTCTGTTGCGCAGCCTGTCACCGTACATTGTCCAAAGGTATTTGTCAAGGCAATCTCCGAAGTGTGTCGCTTGGTCTTGGGGAAGATTCTTATTATGTTCAGATGACTTGTCCTTAGCGAACTTTCCATCTTTCTGTACAACGCGGGTGTTGCGCATGCTTCCCAGCAGAGGCTTGCATTTATCTGAATTTATACGGATTTTTGGGAAAAGGTCGGGGCGTGTCTCTTGAAGTATGATTGACGTGAGCAGGTACTTGTCGTGCTGTGGCGGTTCCTGACCACCATGGACTTTACGGATCACTTTCCATCCATGCTTCTCCAGCTCACGTTGGAACATCTCATTATAGGTAAGCTTCGATGCTGCTGATTTGGCATCGCCGTGTCTGTCAACCGCGTACCTCACAATTTTAGTTGCATGCATCTCATAGTAGCTACAGAATCGTGCAGCCATCTCTTCCACGAGTGTGTTGTCAATGTCATCCCTCTTGATAAAGATGGTATTGATAATATTGTCTATGGGGTATTTAGTGATCTCCCCCAGGGAAAAGTCATAATTGCGGTGTTGCACCACAATCATGAATGAGTAAGTTGCTCCCCAGTCGGTGCATATGTCTATCATCTGCGAAGCCATAAGGTCGGCATCAGACCTGCAGTCATTGAATACTTCGAGCCTAGCGAAGTCGAAATCGGTATTCTCAGCAAAATCCCTCACATAGGAAGAGTCGACCGCATTTTTATACGAATGCCTGTTGTCAAGACGGTAGTAGCAGTCATCAACCACATCGATGTGGTAGTTTAGTACCTCTACCATGAAGGACAGCCTGTCCATCGTGGCATACTCGTTCATGACGTAGCTAAGTCCTATGTTGCTGAGGTTGTCGAAGATGTTAGCGAGCATGAAGAGTGTGCCATCCTTAGACACGAATGGCGTGATTGTACGGCGTAGGCGTAATGATTCATTCCAAGTGTCAGTGAATTTCGCAACGTCACCCTCTTTCTTTGCCTCTATGAGCTGCATCTGCAGCGACACTATCCTATTCCATATATTCCATAGGTCTATACCCTTTTCCTCTTCATAGTACTTGGCTGGCTCAAGAAGCCATTTGGCATCGGCTTCCCAAGGCATAGAAGAAAGGAAAAGGTTCCCGTGGTGTTTCATGAGAGGTTTATCAGAAAGGAATCCCCACACATGCTCATTTCCTCGGTTTGTAGGCGCAGACTCTTTGTCAAACTTGCCTTTATCCAGTGTCAGTGCCTCGTCACAGATGTTGTAATCAACGGAAGGTCCACGTGAGTTACCATCTTGTGAGAAGATGTAAATCATATGGCCATTAGAGAATGTGATGGAGTATTCGTACGACAGAATCTGCTCGTATGGTCGGTACCATCCTTCCGGTGGTGTTCTCCTGACCACATAATCGCCTGTTTTAGTCTTGGCATCCCAGCGTTTGTAGCCAAGTGTCTCAAGCATTTTGAAAGCTGAAGGCAAGGTCTTTGTCAAGGCTTGGAGCATAGTTGACTGTGTGACGGATGTAATGCCTCTTGGCATCTTCCTCACGTTTTCGTCAATCTGCGCTCCCATGATGTAGGATTTACCCGTAGCACGGCTGAAGATGGCATAAGTATTCTTAGCCATTAGTACCATCAGCGCGAGCTGTGCAGGGTTCACTCCTACCTCTCGCCTTAACAAAGCCTTGTCATCAAACTTCATCTAAACCAATAAAAAACTATGACAAACAAATGAATCGTCCATTATGAGTTGAAGATTTCTTCCATCTTCGTTTCTTCCACAGGTTCATATAGCGCATCGATGATGTCTCTCTTGTCATCATCAGAAAGGTTCTTGACCTCTTCGAGTGGCATTTCCCTGGCACCACCTATATTGTTGATCTGAACGACGAAGAGGTTCTTCATCATGCGCTCAGGGTCACTGATAGCTTCCGGCTTTTCACCAATCAGCTCATGGAGCGTTTTTTTTGCAGCGTTCCATGCTTTTAGGTCTCCCCTGGCCTTGCATCTCTGTATCAGCTCAACCTGGTCTTTTATCATCCACGCAAACCAAAAATCCCAATCAAATGTGTGCTTGGTTTTGAATAGCTGCTGTGCAAGCTTCACATCCTCCCGCAGTTGATTGGTCGTCACACGATACTTGGATTTCAGCAGTGAGATGACATGCCCGACATTAGGATATGAGTCCAGGAGCCTGGCTGCAGACACCACTCGGTCATATTGCTCACGGTACTTGTCAGGGAGTGGATTTTCCACGGGGTCGAGAGCATATGCCATTATTTGTTCTGCGGCAAGGTCTTGCAAAGATTTAAAATCACGTTTCTCTTTCATCATATCACGATATCGTCGCAAGCATGGTTGAGCATGTCAAGTAGCATTTCTTGTGCCGGATTTGATCCGTTCTTGGCAGCCTTGATCATCTGTTCCCTGATTTCTGCCACTTGCTGCATCCTTCCCTCGTAGAATTTCTTTGAAATCGGCGAGCTTTGAATCTGGCATTCAAGGCAGAAATCCTCCACCTCGAAGCCCATAGCCAGTGCGATTTCCTTAGGTTCGAAGAGGCGGTATGCAAATTCGTAAACGGCAGCAAGCTCATCGTCATTCAAAACCATTTTCCCATGCAATTTCCAGGTTCTTCTTGTCAAATTCAAATACTTCGCTGTTCACGAAGATTATTCCTCTCTCCAGTTTCGGATTGTTGGTAGCGTTTTGCGATCCAACGATTGAAACTTCAATATCGTCATTCCAAAGGCAAACAACTTTGGCATGCACGGAAGTGCAGCGTACGGCTCCTGGGAATGACGTGGTGAGCTGCTCGAATGGTTTAGGTGACAGCGACCTTACACGGTTGTCTATTAGGAACCTAACAGAGAGCAGCTCTCCTTTGTCCATGTGCCTTTTCAGCGCAGTCACGGCATCGGTAGCGAACGAGTAGCTGCTCATGATGAGATGCGCAGGACCAATTTGTCCCAGCACATATAGAAGCAGCTGTACGAGGTTGAACGCACCGTTCGACCAGTAGTGGGTATCATGCTCCAGTGACAAGGAGCCAAGGGATGACGGGGTGGCGAGCCAGATGGCTGTCACCTCATCCCTACCGCCACCCGTAGTCACCTTGCTAATAATGGGTTTACCTTTTACCAGGGTGTTATCCTCCTGTTTTTCCGGTTCGCAGCTACCAAATTTTATCATCCGAATTCAGCAATTTTCATATCCAGTCGATAGAGTATCTTTTCAAGGTTCTTGATGCGATTCTCCAGCTTGGCACGTTTAGGTGAACCTTGAGGCAGTGGGTTTGGTTTCCTCCCGGCCACAGCTTCTGCCTGGTACTCTATCTTATTTTTTGTTCTCCGAATTCTAGCGGTAATGTTTTTGCGCTCGGCAACCAGCTCTTCCCTAGTCCAAGTGTCAAAATTATCAACCGGTTGCTCGAGCGCTTTAAGTTCCCCCTCACGGGGCATACCATATGAAGAAAAATCGGAGTTTTTAGTCACACCATTAATGATATCTTCCACGAGTTCCAGAGAAGGCTGCTCATGCCTGGTCTCGTATGCATCGATGTAGGGCCATATGGCATCCATTTTCTCTGAGATAGCAGAGATGGATACGACGAGTGTCTTTCTTTTGGATATAGACTCATCGTCATTCTTCTCTCCCACGTCAGCCATTTCTCTATGGAGCTTTGCCCTCGTTTTGTAGAGAGTGGAGAAATGTCTGATGAGCATGCCGGCAGGTGTCTCGCTGTCCGAGAAGATGACATCCATTTTTTTTATCTGTTCCTCTGATATGTTGCTTGCAACATTTGCTGCAGGAGTCATTTCATCCATCATTTCCACGCTTGTAGGTGCTGCCCATGCTCTGATCATTTGACAGAGTGTAGTCATCAGTCCTTTGTGCGTGTCGGGGTTTTCACCTGCCTTTTTAATTTTAGCAACGTAGATTGGCTTAAACTCAGCCATTTCCAGAATTCCGATAGCCTCGTTGAAGTTCTGGTTTTTGGATTTCAGGAACGCAATGGCTTTAGTTCTTGCAGCCTCGTAATTTACATTCAGTGCCATATCATTAATTTCTACACAACGAAGATACGGCGAAAAAAAAGGCGATGATAGGACAAGTTTAGTGAAAGGAGTTTGGGGAAACGCTACTTCGTGTCTCCATAAAAAGAATCCCTCTGCGTGAGCGCATTTTGGGTGGGCGGGTTAAAAAGCATCAAACCGATGCAGGGCAAAAATTGCGCGAACGCAAAGAGGGATTACAATATAGGCTTTGCTTTAGAGGAAACCGTGTTTAGGTTTCCGTTGTACGCAGAGGACCTGCTTCTTCTGTGGCTTGGGCCGGCTACGGGGGCAGAAGAAAAAAAAGAGAGCCCTCACTTTAGCTTGCGCACTTTGGGTGGGTGGGTTAAAGAGGTTTATCCTCTATTTAGGGACAAGGTGCGCAAGCTAAAGTGGGGGCGACGGATCTCTCTTTCCTCTCTGCAGAAAAGAAAAAGGTGCGCCATTCACATGGAACACCTTTTCTTTAGAAATTCTTAAAACGAGATGAAAAATATATGTATAACATTATTTTGCGGTAAGCAAGGATTCAGTATCACCTTCATACACGCATCCCATCAACGCCTCGAATTGGAATGTTAATGGAGCAGTATTGAGGTCAGTAGCAGCAGCACCTGTAGTAGCAGCATCCCCAGCTGTACGGTAAGCGGCCACTGTATCATCACCCATCAGATAGTGATTGCCATGATTGTCAGTAGTGATGAAGAACATACGTCTGCCTCGTGTAGCGTTCATAAATCCAAGAATTTCCTTGCGGATTTTACCAGGGTTGATGGTCAGCTGCATCAATACGTTTTCACCACCTCTTTCACCTTGATCTTGCAAGGTGAATGTACCAGAATACTCAGTGAATTCCAGCTTGTAGGCACGGCATCCAGTCTTGAGGGTAAGGTCACCAGTCAGTTTTCCTGCGTCAGTCATAGTGATTGCGCTAGCAGAAGAAGCAGCCGGATAGGTAGGCCAAACATCGACATCTTCATAGTAACCGTAAATCAAGAATGGCTGTACGCCACCACGGTTAGCTCTCATCAGAGGGCATGCAGCTTGCTGCACGTCCTCCAGGGTTACACATTTTGCAGTCTCCATAATCGTAGGGTTTTATGGTTTAACATTATGCTCCTTCATTTTCGTCTCCATCAGGTTCAGTTACCTCAGAGGGATCAAAAGGCTGGTCGTTGATACAAAGCTCGCTCTTGTCAATAGAGATAAATTCACAACCGAATACGAACTTCATAGTTGCAGTGAAGTGGTATGGATCATTGAAGAAAGGCATCATGTTGGTCATGTCACTTTCTTTGTCGTAGCCATAGATCATATTTTCCTTAGTAGTAAGGATTACGAACTGTGAGCCTTCAGGGAAGTTACTCTCACGTACAATTTCACATTTCTTGTTTGAGCCAAGAAGGTACTCAGTGTGTACTTCTTCTGTATTGCCAATTACGATAACGCCCTGTTTTTTACGCCAGTCATCGTACATATCAGCCAATTCAGCAGAGATATGCATTTTGATATTCTTCTTCTTCTCACGGAAGGTATTAGGCATGTGTCTCCACATTTCAAGCAGTTTATCGCCGATATTTTCAGCAGTAAACTTACCGGTGACGTAAAGGTTTCCAATTTCTTTTGAAATTGAAGTTGCCTTTTTCTCTGCATCTAGAATAGTACCCCAGCCATTGAAACATTTTGCAGGGTCAGTTTCATCCTCGTTCTCGCTTCGGATTGCAGTGTACAATACGTTATAAAGATCTTTAGACGCAAGTTGGATTCCATACTGCAGTAGCCATAGTTCAAATGGGTGTTCTTCTCTCATTCCACCAGGAACTTCCGCAATATAAGTCTTACGATATCGCTCAGGCTCATCCATCATTTCGGCTACCATTGGCCAAACCTCGAGCAAACGTGGAGTGATTTCGCCAAGTTTCTTGTCACCTTTAAATTTACCGGTGTATTTAGCCAAGATAGAACCAGGTCGAATACGTCCGAGTTTCTCTGCAGAAGTAACACCTGGCATTGGTGTACAATGCTGGAGAGTTTCATTGGCAGAATTCATGAGCAAAGATACCAGCATGTTGTGGTACTTAATCTTCATTTCCTTGACTTTCTCAATGTCAATAGGTTTTTTAAAATCAATTGCCATAATAATTACTTATTTTAAGTTAAAATTATTCTTCTACATAGAAATTAACAGGATCAGTAGCAACACCAGCGAATTTATTGATATCCTTTTTATCCTTTTGCTGCATAGGGATATTGGCCGGAATATCATTGATGATGCTGATGACCATCTGCATCTTCTTCCTGTTGTCTGTCTCACCTTTCACTTCGTCACTTACAGAATCAAGCAATGCGATGACTTCCTTGTATTCGTCAGAAACAAGGTTGAGCTGAGAGATCTTGTCCTCAAGGTTTGCTATATTATCCTTGAGTTGCTTGATTTCTTCATCCTTGTTGTCAGCAGGTTTGTGAGTGATTGCAGCCAGAATCTTGCCAAGCCATGAAGGTTCTTTGTCTTCAGGTTCCACGTTGGTAGCTGAAGTTCTTTGTGCACCGGGGATTGGCAACTTGAAAGAGTTCATCACCATCTTGATGTCATCATTGACATTCACTTCACCATCTTGAATAAGCTCATTTACGAATCCCCAATCCAGGCATTCCTGTGCTGTCATCCAGGTGGCATCAGTCATCATCTGCTTGACATCAGCCATGTTTTTGCCTTTCTTACCGCATTTATTGAGGTAAATAGACGCAATGTTCAGGTCGATGGCTTCATTGTTCTTCTTTGCTGCCTCAAGTTGCTTGATCATCTGAGCAATCTCATCTGCATTGTAGTTACCCCATGCATCAACCCATTGCATACACTTGTGAGCAAGCCACATGGAAGATGTGTGCATCTTCACGCTCTTGGCACCCAGTGCTACGATTGTTGCAGCTGAAGCGATGAAACCACGGATTTCTACGGTTACATTGCCATGCGCCTGGATGAGGTGAGCCATGGCGACACCTTCATGTACATAGCCACCCAGAGAATTGATTACTACCGTACAAGGCTGACCGGATGCATCCGCAAGGTCACATTGCAGTAGGTATCTGCTGTAGGAATCAATACTTCCGTTAATAGATATAATGTTCATAAGTCTCTAAAAATTAAGTTTGTATTGCAAAGAAAATATATAATTTCTTTAAAAAGGTGGACAAAATCACATAGAATCGAGGTTAGATATCTCAAGATATATGCTGGAATCATGACTTTGTCCTGTGAAATTGAATGTGACAGCATTGAGTCCTGCCACAGCATTAGCGGTAGTTTTCTCAGTTCTGAAAACGAGTGGCCTCTCAATGCTGCCGGATAATCTCCATTCTCCGTTGTTGTCTTTTGAGGCTACAAGCCATCTGTTATTCTCCAGGAGCTTGATGATGTCAGCATCCTGATGTCTGCATGATGGGATTTTCCCACCTATAGAAATAGAGTAATAGCATCCATATTGGTTACGAATAGACTCTTCCTCGAAAATTTTCTGCTCTGAACGGATTGGTATGTGGACTATATATCCACCATGTTCTTCTGGATTGTTCCATGTTACCAACTGCCACATACCTGTCCGGTAGTTTTTTCTCACGTCTCTTACTGCTTGTGGTGAAATGGCAAATATATGTGCCAGTCCACCACGGTTCCCTAAATTAAAGTTAAATTCCAACATATAAATGTAATTTATTGATTATGTCCTATTTATGTGCCATATTCTCCATAAAAATTCTATTGATTTGTTGCGTTATCACGTTATTTTTGGTGATATCCTTTTTCCTATGCCTAAAATAGTATTTACGGATGCTATCAGTAGGGAATGAAATCTCATTGAATCCACTTTGACGGTAGTATCCTTTGATAGCATCTGCAATAGTTAGTCCGAAGCTGACAGAAAGTTCCAGGTACTGCATCATGGACTTCTTGATCAGCTGCTCCACGGCCTGGTTGAAGTCATTGATATCGGTGGCAGTCAATTCCCATCCATGACGATAGAATGTGTCAGCAGAAATCTCAATAGGTATGCGTTCCGTGTACTTTGAGTTTTCTGCCATTCGTTTCTCATATCGTTTGCAAGGTTTGCAGAGCTTGTCTTTCAGCAAACCGTAGAGAACCTTGTCAGATGATATGTTCACAGCTTCAGGCCAGCGACCATCAGGAGCTGGAAAATTATTTACAAACCATATTTTTGTGTACAGTTTGCAAGGTAGCCAAACAAAAAATCGTTCCTTCTTCATATGCGTTTTTTTTAATTTTTATTTTGGGTGCCTGTATTTTTGTGACCAACTGACCAACAGACCAACAAAACTTTATTAAATTACGTAATTGCCAAATTATCAATTTTATAACAAAAATACAAACTTCAAAAATATGCTCAAATGTCATTTACCAATGACCAACAATGACCTGTTTTGTTGGTTTTGCATGTCCAACAGTTTTAACTTGCAAATAGATTCATTCCAACATCGACCAACAAGAACCAACAAAAACCAACACTTTCCAAAGGCTAAAACCAACAGCGACCAACAAAATACAACACTTATAATATACTTATTATTAACCTTATATCTATTTTTATGTATTGAAAAATCTATCATTTTGTTGGTTTGTTGGTTTGTTGGTCGCATTTTGCCCGTAGGATTTTTTCAGGTTTTCTTCCATTTCTTTCCTTCTTAAATAGGGGTTTTCGGGGATTTTGACAAAAGTCCAATTAGGATATTTCTATTACTGTTTCCAGTATGTCCTCAGCCTTGCTGAGATAATTTTCAGCATCTTTAAGTTTACTTATAACTGCAAGATATTCTTCCTTACTTATATTAATGATTTCATCAGTTTCAATGTAATCTTTATGTACATCATATTCAATGTGTCCTAGGTCCTTTCTATTATTATCTCGTACAATACTATGCACCGTGCAAAGAACGTCTCCTTCTCTTTGTATATCAGTTTCACTGTAACAACCGTAAATAGTCCATTCCATGTCACAGCTTTCCAAATGTTGTTTGAAATATATTTTGTCCATATCTATTCCTCCATTGCTTTGTATATAGTTGTTAATTATTCATCAATCACATAATCACATTTCCTCGGATGCCACTCATGATGACATTCTCTGCAGTAGCAATTTATTCTTACATGCTCACCTCCATCATCCTGTCCCTCAGCAATAACTTTGCCCTCTTCAACTTCGTAGATATAGCCTACTACATAGTAATCGACTATCTGGAAGTATCGGCTTCCGCATTTTGGGCATTTCTTGTTAATCATATCTGTTCCTCCAACATTGCTCTATCCTTTGCATTTCTTCTTTTTGACACCTTTCGATAGCCTTCTTTTTCTAATAGATGTAATATGTATTTTGATGCATACATTGAACCTACTACGAATGAGCATGCTATCAATAAAAAAAATACTCCAGCATCTAATATAATTTTCATATCTATTCCTCCTACTTTACCAGTTCAAAATCATAAACGAAAACCCAAGGATTGCTTTTCCATGTGCCTTTGCCGCAGGTATTGTCGATAAGATATCTGAAAGCAAGTATTACATCATTCGTATAGAAGCATACTCCCTTTTCGTTTTCTACAACATATCTTTCATTTTTACGTTTAATACCTTCCTTCAAGCAATCCTCATAGGATATGTCTTGCAGACGTTCAACTCTTATGTTGGTTATCCTAATTCGGTGTGGCATGAGGTCGGCACGAACGAACAACTTGTTATTGTAGCCTTTGGATTTTATCAAATCACTTGCAATGTCAATATGTTCTCTTGCCCATTTTGTACCGCAATCAAAGTAGCATTGCGCCACGGCTACCTCTTCACCAATCTGATAAGTCGGGTATGCATCGATATGCCACCCATCATATATGAAAGTAAAATACAGTTTTCCATTGCTGTCCGTCGAGCCTATTATACTATCATAATCGACGTTTTCGACATTTGCAATCCTTCGCGTCTGTGTCTTGATCTCGTCAAGGACATCGCGAGTCAGCCCATAATTGTTATTGAACATTATCTTTTGCATATCCTTTCCTCCTTTGTCTATTTACCCCAAATTTTCCACCATGCTTTAGTTTTAGTCATTGGTTCAACAGGCTTTTCTTTAGAATTACAATCTAAATTATCAAACTGTTGTTGAAGTTCTGTCTTCATATCCTTTAAAGCAGAACCGATTGCAAGCCATAATGGACTATCGCATGACAGACGATAATGCAGCTTTTCTCCATTATAATCAAAGTTATATTCAACCCAATATGTTTTCATATATATTCCTCCTTAATCGTAATAATGTCGTAGTGCTTCATCCTCAAATCTTTCGTATAGAATGATTTGGGCGAGTTCTACTGATTCATCTTTATCATCCGATTTACACTCTTCCGAACTGCACATTATAACAACACCTCTATTTGTGTACAATGAACCTTTGTTCTTTGGGCATCTCTGGCAAGCAACACCACCAACCCATTTGTCTATCTTTACAAAATCTGTGCAAATAGAATGTTCCATGCGTAAATGGAAATCACGAGTAATCTTTCTATTTGTGTAGTCGTATGTAATCATATCTATTCCTCTATTAGCGTAATTTGCTTTCAAACATGTCCTTTTGCTCAGGCAAAGGCTTGAACGGCATGTCCTCCTCAGTGCTGCCGATTGTCCTCACGGGTACGCTGGGCTTCTCTCTCTCGAAATCCAGCTCCAGGTATTTCTTGAGTACGCCATAGTCGAACACTGCAGCAGAGGTCTGCTTCTCGAAAGGTTCGACTACTCGCTTGACTTCGTTGCTCACATATGTTCTGTCATCAGACGTTTCAAAGCCGCCTCTAGGCACCACTTTTTCCTCCCACCATTTGAAACGTGTGTTTGAAACCATTCCGATGTATGCTGGGTGCGATTTGAGGTTTACTTCTAGTGTAGTCAGGGTGAGCGCCTTATCGCCAACTTTTGCCCTGGCATACATCGAATGGATATTCCTTATGTTCATGAAGAGAATCTTGGTGTCTGCAGGAACCGTATATTCTGCACCACCCTTTAGTGTTATCTTGCGTGGAGTGTCAATCTTGTAGTCGCGTCCAATCTTGATACTGCCCGTATCGATGAGACCATCTATGGTGTCAAAGAACTGTGCGAGTTTGTCCGTTCTTGCGATCATGTCCACCTGTGTATTCACTTTCTCTTCAGCAAGACGGACAAACTCGCCATATGTGAATGGCAGTTTCAGATGTGGCGCGTACTGTTCCATCAGCTTAACCATGGCCAGGAAGAGTGATACGGTGTTGATTATACGTGTCTGCTCACCACTCTTTAATGAGCCTCTTACCCTGTCCATCAGTTCTCTAGCGCATGATTTCTGGATTAATGGGAAGTTCTCCCTTACAGTGCTTCTCATCTTTAGCACCTCGAAGAGTAGATATGATAGTCCGTCTTTTTCAATGTTTTTCAGTTCATTGAAAATAGTCTGCGCCTCAATGTCATTGATATAGTCATGCTTTGGCACCTCTAGTATGACCACGCGGTTAGTAAGAGCGTTGTCATCTTTCTGTGGTGCTTCTTGTCCAAGAAGGATGACAGGCGCATTTACCTGTGATGTATCGATGTCATTGGATGTAGCAGACTTTCGTTTCTGCTTGCCTTCACCATCATAGGTAACGCTCTTCAGTCCCTGGAACTTCGCATCAGAAATCATTTCATCATTGTATTCTTCCATCACTTGTGGCACATCCCTGAATCTCTCAAGTACGGAGAAAAATGCGGCATCGGTACCGGAGTTCAGGTTGAACGATGGAGCCTCTGGCTTGATGAAAAGGCTTCTGATAGAAATGGCAATCTGCGTCTTTCCTGACTGAGTGGAGCCAATGAGGAACACGGAAGTGAATAGGCGGTTTATTGGCCAGATGTCTGAACGGAACGCACAGAGGATGGCGTATATGATGGCCCATTTCCCATTGTCATTTATCTTATAGACTCTATCCATGAGTGATGCCCATTTTTCAAACGTTACTTGCTTGGCTTTTGGCGTGTCCGTATAGACGAGCCACCTGTCTTGTGCATACTTGTCATTGTCTCTGCGTTCACCGGCATATATCTCGGAGAACGCAGGAGAATAGTAATTTTCTCCATTGTGTTCGACTATTCCCAGGTTATTTGTCTTTTCAACCTTCCATTCTCCATCAGTCTGATGGATGATTGCATTGGAAAAGGCAAAGAAATCCTCTTGCTGTTGTCCGAACACTTTCAGTTCTGTGCATTGCTGGAACGTATATGACATGTACTGCCATATGCGTTCATATTTTTTGATGTCGCCTCCTTCGAAGTTGAAACATCCTTCATTGACCAGCATGTCCTTGAATGTGGCCATGGAAGAGAATATTGAAGATTTCCATTCCACATACACTGAGCGGTTAAAGTATAGATGGTTCAGCTTCAGTACTCTTTTGTTTTCTTCCTTGTCCTTGCTTTTGATGTGGAGCAGAGGTTCCATATAGAAGTCTGATACTCGCGTGTGTGATCCGTTGTCTGTCTTGAACATGTAAGATACAGGTGTACCTTTCTTGTTTAGCAGAGGATAGAAACCGAATCGCTTGTACATGCGAGAGAATTCCTCAGAATCCTCGACATAGGCTGGGATTGTTTCGGTTTCAATCTCTAGAATCTCTGCGTCCACCTCAAGTTTATCCCTTTCGGCTTTCTTTTTGTCTTTTCTCTTGGCTACGAAAGGCTTGACAATAGTCTTGAGTTGTGCGCCTTTCATCTTAAGAGCTTTCGCCCAGTTGTCCATGGAACGTGTTCGTGTGGCTTCACCGGCAAAGGATATCATGTCAGCACACCTCTCAACGTAGATGTCGATGACATCGGATGATGGCCCTTCATTTGTGATGACATTTCCGTAATTGCCGACATACCAGTCAATGAAGGAAACATATGTTTCATCGTCGGCAATCTGAATGGTGAATCCCATCTTGAACAGCATTCCTAGCATGGACACTACGTAATTCTCTGTGTTCAGGTTAATTTTGAACGCAGCTCCCTCTACAAGTATTGTGTTGGATAATGTACGCAGCCTTTGGCAATCGCTTTCAGTAATTTCTCCATGGTAGTAGACATAGCGGTTAATGGAAAGGTTTTCTGAGAAAACTTCCCAGTTGTCAGTAAGAGTGATGATGTTTTCATCCTCTTCTGCTATCTCTACGGCCATGGCTTCATCGATACCGATGAATCCGTCGATGTTATCACCTGGTTTTGCGATATCCTTTCTGCGTGCCTTAATCTCTGCGACAACCTCCTCCTGAGGTGTATCCGTATGCTGGTTAACTATCTTAACGGCTTCATGCCGGATAAGTTTGTCTGTGCATAGAGAGATACACCGGTAGATATATTCCAGAGCCTTGGAGCGTTCTGCAAGGTCAGTCTTGCAGTCATATAGTTCAGCTAGCAGGAAATTGACGAAAGTCTTTTTGTTGTTGGATATCCATACCGGTACGTCATTGTGTGAATGGCAGAATTCGTCTGGGTCCTGATTGTCGGGAAGAATGGCGACTGTAACATTGAATCCGTCAGCCAGAAGCTCAGGAATATGTTTTACAGCGCCATTTCTTCCAGCTTTATCACCATCATAGAGCAGCAGTATGTTATGAGAGAAGCGCATCAGTATTTTTCTCTGCGCTTCGCTGAGTGCTGTGGAAGATCCACAAACGACATTTGTGATACCTGCTTGGTGCATTGATAGAACGTCGAATTGTCCTTCGCACATGATAATCTGGTCTTGGCGTACTATTTCGTTACGTGCTTGCTGCAGACCGAATATTTGTGAGCCTTTGTTAAAAAGGAGTGTTTCACCGGTATTGAGATACTTTACGTCATCACCAGAGATTGTTCTTCCAGTAAAGCCGACTACTCGTTTGTGGCTGTCCAGGAAGGGGAACATGATTCTATCTCGGAAAGTATCTATATACCCACCCCTGGAGTTTTTACGAATGAGATCAGCATCAAGCATATACTGCGTATCGAAGCCTCTATCCCTGAGGTAGTCATACAGTTCAGACCATCCCTTAGGAGCATATCCGGCAATGTAGTCAGAGCAGACTTCGTCCTTGACTTTTCTTTTTGCAAGAAACTTTGTTGCTTCCACAGAAGAACGGAGTCTGCTCTGGAACCATTCCATGGCAGCTTGCAGGACTATGCGTACGGATTCCTTGTGCTTGGCTTTTTCAGCATCCTCATCTGATACCTTCTCCTCAGGTATGGCGATATTATATTTCTGCCCCAGATATTTGCATGCCTCTATGAAAGTCAAGCCTTCATTCTTTGTCAGGTACGATATGACATTGCCGGCTTCACCGCACGAGAAACACTTATATATTCTTCTTGAAGGAGAAACGGAGAAAGATGGAGATTTGTCATTATGGAATGGGCAGCATCCCATGTAGTTGATACCTTTCTTCTCCAGCTTAACGGTTTCTCCAATAACTTCTACGATGTCAGCTGCATCGAGAAGTTTGTCGATAATTTCTTGTTGTATCATTGGAAGAGTTCGAGTTGCATGTAGTCAACGAGTTTGAATGTCTCTTGTTGTGAGAAATTGATAGCTTTAGCTATCTTACCCAGGATTTCGGAAGATGGGCGCTTGTAGCCCATATAGAGTTTTTGAAACTCTTTCTGAGATATACCGGTCCGTTCATAGAAATCTCTATTCGGTGAGAAGTATGTCTCAGATCCGAAATGAAGCTGGAACATTTTTTTAATTATGTTTTTCTCTACTGTTGGCCTAAGAGGTATTTTTTTTTCTGTAACAATACAGATAGATGGCTTTTTCCGTTCGTCCGAGCATGTCAGCTATCTCTGGTATTGTTTTTTTCCCGATATTCTTTAATAGAATATCATTGTCTTTTTCATTCCAGGTTCTTTTTGTCATAGTAATTTTATTGTTTTTAGAGAAAAAGACAAGCCGCACTTCACAGCGAAGCTTGCCTATCCAAAATTAAAGTTATGAAAGTTGAAAATCATTGAATATCTTTTAAATTGCCATTTTCATCATAGCATTGAGCTATGGTATTAAGGTATTGCACGATTACCTCTGTTTTAGTATTTTTCTCCATCGTGCATTTAAAGAAGCCAATTAGTCCTCCAAATGTACTAATCTCGTCTACGATGAGATTAGGGCATTTTTCTATTGCAGCAACGAAATTTTTTTTTTTGAATGGAGGGAAGTTTGTGACTATGTTCACATTCTCACCATTCCAGTAAACATTGATTTCGTGCTGCTCTCCTATTCTTGTTGGTGTCATGCCTGTGGCATCAGGATAACCAACTTTTTTTGCTTCTTCACTCCATGTAACTAGTGAGTAATTCTTGAATGTTACATATCTTATTATACAAGCAGATGAAGGTATCATGCTCCGGAGCATTGAAGGCAGAGCATTCTTCACTGCGATTTTTATTGTCACTTCATCTGAGAAGTGTATTATTTTCTCGTTATTTTCCATACTAGATTTTTTGGTACTCCGTAACTATTGAACATTTCTTCCACTTTATCCTTGATATGAGCAGGGATGTTAGTGTATTTTTTTCTTCGCTGGTAGAATTGTTGCAAGGTTGTGCATCCATAGATTACCATGAGTTTTTTACGTGCTTCTTTGGCATCTTTGATGGTAAGAAGTGTGAAAGCATCCTTGCATGAATAATCAATTTTTTCTATTGCCATATAATATATTTTGTTTATATTTACAAACATATTTATTTGTTATTGGTGCAAATATACACACTATTTTGTGGATAGCCAAATTTTATTAGAACTATTTTGTGAATTATTGTAATTATAACCAAATGAAAAAGGATTGGAGTAAATGTACAGAAGAAGAATTGCAAGTTATGCCATTTATGCGGGCTCAAATTGTAAGAATTATGCAAATTCTAAATTTGAGTGGTGCTGAATTTGCAAGACTTTGCAAAAGAACACCGAATTATGTTACGTCGGTGACAGGTGAGATAGATTCTGGAACGATGCGATCATTGAAAGAATCGCTGCCAAATCTAAATTTAGAGTGGTTTATCACGGGTAAAGGCACAATGTTTTTAGATCAGTTTGAGTCTAAGGATTCTAATGATTCGTCTATAATTTACTCTAAAAATGAGTGTCCTTTACCTATATATAATGATTTATTTCATAAATATTCTGAAATTTTGGTCAAGTGTGCCAGATTGGAATATGAAAATAACAAATTGAGAGAGCAATTAGGAATTTGAATTTTGTTGCACCTGGGCCAAAATAGAAAAGAATAGAAAATTTTTATCCTAACCTGCTGATAATAAGCCATAGTCGTAATCCCCCAGCTTCCGCTTCCATATGGCGCTTTCATCTAGCGGTTAGGATACCGGCCTCTCACGCCGGGTACACGGGT
>JAKSKU010000031.1 GCA_024401565.1 Paludibacteraceae bacterium | reverse complement strand
GCCCCGAACATCCTTCCTCTGACTTTAGTGTTGCACTTCTAAGTTGAAATTACATTTTGGGGCATTCGTTGGAAATGGGAAAACAAGGATTTTGCAACCAAATCTATATATTTCACCCTACTTTTGGTCGCAAATTCATCGTTTATGACAACCACAAAGACACTGAAACAAGGAGAAAAAACTGGTGATTTTTCGGAAAAGTGTATTTTTGGAGTGCCAAAAAACAAGGAAAAGTGTATTTTGGAGTATTAAAAAACAAGGAAAAGTGTATTTTATATGCTTAAAAGAAAGATTTACAATAAGATAGAGGAATATCTTAAAGCACCATCTAATAAAATGCTATTGATAGATGGAGCAAAACAGATTGGAAAGTCGTATATCATAAGATCTGTCGGGCAATCTTTATATCCTAATTACATAGAAATAAATATGGAAGAGGATAAACAAGGCAATAGGTTGTTTGCGGAAGTAAAAACGACAAATGATTTCTATCTTGCTTTAAGTTCTTTTGCAGGAGATAAAATGGGGGATAAAGAGTCTACTCTTGTATTTATAGATGAGATACAGGCGTATGACCATCTTCTTACACTTGTGAAATTTTTAATGCAAGAAAATAAATTCACGTATATCGCTAGTGGTTCCCAATTAGGAATTACGTTAAAAAAGACGCAGTCAATTCCTGGAGGAAGTTACGAACGTATAAGGATGTTTCCATTAGATTTTGAAGAATTTTTGTGGGCTAATGGAGTAGGAGAACTTGCGATAGATAGTATGCGTGATTCATTCAGCAAAAGGGAGTGTTTGAATGAAGGAATGCACAAAAGAATTATGGATCTACTTAGGAAATATCTTCTTGTTGGAGGTTTACCGGATGCTGTAAATAGTTTTGTGGCAGACAAGAATATAATAAAATACGTCAGATACATAACGATATACACGACCTTTACTTGAATGATGCCGCAAAATATGAAATTGAGTCAGGACGAAAATTAAAGATTCAGCGTATATTCAATATGGTTCCCTCACTTATGGAGAACAAAAAGAAAAGGGTTGTGGTGAAGGATATAGAAGACAAAGTTGCCAAACGAATGTCCGATTATGAAGATGAATTCGAATATCTTGTGGCTTCAGGCATAACAGTAGAGTGTAAAGCTATAAGTCAACCATCATATCCATTAAATCAAAACGAAGGAAAGAATCTTCTAAAACTCTATATGAATGACGTTGGTATGTTAACAGCCAAACTTTTTCGCAATAATATAAAGGCTGTGATGGATGATGAGTGTAGTGTGAATCTTGGTGCAGTGTACGAAACATTTGTCGCGGGAGAACTAACAGCTCATGGTAACGGATGTTTCTACTATGATAACAAAAAAAATGGGGAAGTGGATTTTCTTGTGGATGACTCTACAAATCTTACTACTATGCCGCTTGAGATTAAATCTGGCAAAGACTACAAGATCCATAGTGCCCTTGACCATTTCCTTAAGATAAAAAACTACAACATACGAGAAGCGTATGTGTTAAGTAATGAAAGATTGGTCTTTAGTGAATCAGGAATCACTTATATGCCAATATATTACATCATGTTTTTCTCATCAAATGATGAAGTTGTAGGAGAATGGTGATGAAGAATATAAGAGGTCGCTAAGTCTTAAAGCACTTAACGACCTCTTATTTAATATCTTTTGGTGGAAATTTCACATTTACCAATTAACCTTAATTCCCAATGAAAAGTCTGGTTTAACATAGGTCAATAAAGGAATCCGAACATCCAAAGGGGGATCTTTTTCATGCTGGCGTACTCGATGTCATCTTTGGCAAGATAAGCATTCTCAATATCTTTGATCTGATGTGAAGTCTTGTTTTTTCCTCCTACTTCAAACGTATATCCGTTCACTTCAAAATCTGCTTGGGATGGTGACGACACAATTGGATATAAATTCTGTAGAAATTGGATGAATATATTTTCTCTAATTGTTCCGATATTTGGTTCGCCATCAGTAAGTGCATAAGATAGGTTGGGATTATTTAAATAGATTTTATCTATTTTCTCTAATATCTTAATGCCAGTGGCTTTCTCTCTCACCATGGTAATCAACTGCGCTTTTTCCAAATACATGAAATAGTCTGGCAACGCGTTTCTCGATATTCCCAACTCTCTTTCCAATACAGAGAAATTTGGTTTGAATGGAACACTTTGTGCTATTACATAAAGCAGTTTTTTCAATTTGGCGCTTGAACTGACATTCATCTTTGCGAATGTCGGTACATCAAACTCCACAACCTGCTTTAATACACTTCCGAGTCGGATGGTGTAATCATCCGACTCCAAAAAGAATGGATAGAATCCAGTTTTCAAATATTCCTTGAAATATACCAATGGTCTGTACTCCGTATAAGGAAATTTTACGTTCCCTTTAAGTATCCCTTCCAATGTATAAGTGGGAAGATCTAAATGCAAAGTAAGATTAAGGTATTCTCGGAATGAGAGTCCTTTTAGATGATATTCCACCTTTCTTCTGCTTAAATCAGCTCCTCCTTGTTCCAAATCAAGAATTGAGGATCCGATGTAAATGATTTGTAGGTCAGGCAAAAGATCGTATATATTCTTTATCTCAACTGACCAGCCACTATATTTATGGATTTCGTCTATATATAGCTTTTTTCCTCCATTTTGATAAAACTCTTTAGCTAAATCAAACAATCTATGTGTTGTGAAGTAAAAATCATCTGCTGTAACGTAAAGTGAGTGTTCTACGTCATTGGTTATTTTGATATGCTGTAGGACTAATGTGGTTTTTCCCACTCCACGTGCTCCTAGTATGGCTATCAATCTGTTATTCCAGTTGATTTTGTCGTGTAGATAACGTACAAAATCAACGTTTACTCTATCAATCAGTAATTTATATGTCTCAAACAGATTATTCATAACGTATAATTTTCTACAAAAATATATAATTGCACGATAGACTATGCAATATTTGTGGAAAATTGCACGATAGACTATGCAATTCTATAGTTTTATCTTCAACGCCTTCAACAAATAGCCATAGAACTTAAAAGAGAGGTTAGGGATTTTATAGTTAATTATAGTTAAAAGGGATCTCACAATGAATTAAAATCAAAATTTATATAAATCTTTTTTATATTTTTGAATTGTAGATTTGTTGGGGAGAATTGATTTTCTAACCATACAATAGCTAATATTAGTAAACTACATATTTACAATTGAACAATTTTGAAATTTTAATAATGTTTTTATGGAAGAACTTTTAATTTATGCAGGAATTGCCGTTGCAGGTATTATTTTGCTTGTGGTATTGCTTAATATGCTCTACGTCCAGGCTCCACCAAGTTTCGCCTTCATTTTGTCAGGTTTCAAAAAGGAGCCAAGAGTTCTAATCGGAACCGGAGGTTTTAGAGTTCCTTTCCTAGAGCGTCTTGATAAAGTATTCTTGGGACAGGTGACTGTAGACGTTAAGACTTCTATTCCAGTTCCTACTCACGACTTCATCGACGTAATGGTGGATGCTGTATGTAAGGTCAGAGTATCTCCTAGTGAAGAGGGTACCAGAATAGCCGCAAAAAACTTCTTGAACTTTAATGATTCAGCCATTGCTGGTTCAATCAAGGATTCTCTTGAAGGTAATATGCGTGAGGTAGTTGGTGCCATCACACTTCAAAATCTAATCACAGACCGAGACAAGTTCTCAGATGAGATTCAGAAGAAGGCCGCTAAAGATATGGAGAAACTTGGTCTTGAGGTTATCTCATGTAATATCCAGAATATTACAGATAGCAACCGCTTGATCGAGAATCTAGGAGCCGACAACACTTACGCAATCCGTAAGAACGCAGCCATCACAAAGGCAAACGCTGAAAGAGACATTCAGGTAGCAGAGCAGGAGGCTAAGAAGGTCGCTAATGATGTTCGTGTAAAGACTGAGACTGAGATCGCCGAAAGAAACAATGAGTTGGCTATCCGTCAGGCTGACCTTAGAGTAACTGCTGATACTAAACGTGCCGCTGCGGATGCCGCATACGAAATCCAGCGTCAGGAGCAGTTGAAGGAGATCAATATCAAGACAGTCGACGCTGAAATCGAAAAGACTAAGCGTGAGCAGGAGTGGTCGCAGGAGAAGATTAAGATCACTGAGAATGAGTTGAAGGCACAGGTCAACGCACAGGCTGATGCTCAGAAGTATAATATGTCTGTTCAGGCCGACGCTGCTAAGTATAAGACTGAGACTGATGCAAAGGCTGCTTTTGAGAAGCAGAAATATGACGCAGAAGCTACTAAGTACAAGCAGCAGCAGGAAGCTGAGGCTGCAGCTTATGTGGCAGAGCAGGAGGCTAAGGCTATCAAGGCTAAGGCAGACGCTGCTAAGTATGCGGCTCTTCAGGAAGCTGCCGGTATTGAGGCAAAGGGTAGAGCAGAGGCTGCCGCAACACAGGCAAACCTTGAGGCAGAGGCTGCCGGTATCCTAGCAAAGGGTCAGGCAGAGGCAGAGGCAATGCAGAAGAAAGCAGAGGCATACGAGCGTTATGGTCAGGTAGCCGTTATTGATATGCTAACTAAGATGAACGAGAAAGTTCTTCCTCAGATCGCAGAGAATATCGCTAAACCTATGGGCAACATCAAGGATGTTACTATCTATGGCACTACAGGTTCTGAGGTTTCTGGTATGTCAAACAACGTGCCTACTGTAATGAAACAGACTTTTGACGTGATGAAGGATGTTACTGGTGTTGACATGAGCGACATCATGAAGTCAAATACTGTTCAGGCTAAGACTGATAAGAACATCAACCTAACTGGTACTGGTGTTGAGGTTAAGATGAAATAAAGTTTGAGATATAACTCTATTTAGAAAGTCAAAATTAAACGGCTGGATTGGTGAATTCAATCCAGCCGTTTTTATATGGTCTATAACTTTATTTTCAATGCCACTTCCAAAGAATGGTCGTTATGCATATATGTTGTGTTTTCTTTTATTGGAGGCAAGACGCTTCGATAGTCATACTCATATATGACACTTAGGTAGAAAATCTTGGTTACCTTGCATTCAATCTCTGTCTCATTCTTAAACAGAAAGTCGCTGAAATCGTCGATTTGGGGCTGATAGAAGAATTTCTCCACCAAGTAGACTGAGGGACCGATCTGCTGCTTAATCTTTGGTCGTAGTGAAAGACGGAAAGCGTTGTCATCCAATGTCTTTTTGTCGTCAGTATAGTCGACGACATCATATAGCCCAGCCAAACTGATGGAGTAGTCAGACACTTTTGGCTTTAGATAAATGTTGTATTTCGCTCCTGCCACTACGTCTAATCTGTAGTTGTAGCCTTTGTAGGTGTTGTGTATATACTCGAAGGCTATTAGCGGCGACCATTTCCTGTATGGCATGAAGTCGACCTTGGAGTTTAATTCAATGCCATTGTTCTTTATCTTATCGTCTGTTTTAGAGAAGTTGTATCTCCCACCCATCACAAATTCGAACGTGGTGTCTTTGACGGCCAATCCTCCCGTCGCCTTGACATCTGCCTTGTTGATATTTCCAGAACTCAAAGATCCTCCTGCCGACAACGATCCACTCACCTTTTTCTCTTTTTCCATCTCCGCCTTTGCAAAAAGCGGACAGAGCCACATTATCATCACCAAAATAACGGACAGGTTGTATTTACACGACATAAATAAAAATATTAAGATGATTTTGTTATAACGGTCATTCAAACAAATTCCTCGGCATATAGCATCTCTCTATGAATTTGTTGACGGTGCTGACGGCATTCCTGGCATCAATCACAGCAGCGTCTCCCTTGCTCTTCAACACCGCCCTGTTGAGCGCGAACAATGGATTTTTCACATCAGTTGCCGCATCATACATGGCAGCACACCCGATATTGTTTTCCATCGCATAATTGACTGCAAATCTCGAGCCACCGTCTTCCTTACTTGCCACCAACACCACCCCATCAGACAACATTGCCTGCAAATGGTCTCGTCTTACATAGCGTGGCGTCAACTCCGTCTTTCCCACCACAGTATAATATTCGCTCAACAGCAAGCCTCCGTTCTCCACAATCTCATCAGCCAAAGCAGCCTTGGATTCAGGTATGACCTTCCACACTGGAGACGGCAGTAAGGCTATCGTCTTTCCTCCCCTCGCCAGACACCTGCTGTGGGCCACAGAGTCGCAACCGTTTGCCAAACCCGACACAATAGTGATCTGCCTGCCAACAAGGGCATCCACCACAGCCTCCTCACGCGTCTGAATATCAGTGTCAACATCACGTGTGCCAATCACCGCAATCTTCCTGGTGTTGAGAATCGAAACGTCACCACGATAGAAAAAATACAAAGGATTATCCGCAGCAGCGACCTGTGACCGTATTTTAGGGAATGATGAATCAAATATGGTGATTATGCCGTCGAACCCCGACTCATTACATTCGAGAATCTGACGTATCTCTTCGCTTCTGTCAATAAGCTCACTTGGCAAGACGTCGCCTTTCTTCCAATTAGACGAAACCCAAGCCCTTCCCTTACCTTTCGACGAGAGATAAGTAAGCATACCCAACGCGTCTGACGTGATCTTGCCCATTATCACATCACATATTCCTTGCGACTAGCGTCAAGACGGAGAAAAATAAACAGCAATATAGTGAAACTCCACAAAGAAGATCCTCCATAACTGAAGAATGGCAACGGTATACCAATCACCGGCGTCAATCCGATAACCATACCGATATTGATGGCCACATGGAAAAAGATAATAGACGCCACACAATATCCATATATCCTACTGAACGTGGACCTCTGCCGTTCGGCCAACGATATGAGTCGCAACATCAGTACGAGAAAACCGACAACAACGGCTGTCGTACCTATAAATCCATGCTCCTCTCCTACCGTACAGAAGATAAAGTCGGTGTCCTGCTCCGGCACATACTTAAGCTTTGTCTGTGTTCCCTGAAGGAATCCTTTTCCCGTCCAGCGGCCACTACCGATGGCAATCATAGACTGGTTGACATTGTAACCCGACTTCTTAAGGTCGTTCTCCATACCCAACGTCACCTTGATACGTGTCTGCTGGTGAGGCTGAAGAATCTTATTGAAAGCGTAGTCCGAAATATGTCCGAAACCTATCGATCCCACCAAAAACAATGATATCGCAAAATATCCTATCTTTCGATAAACAATAGCCCTGACAATCAAAAACGCAAACAAGAAAACCACAATAGCCAAAGCCAAATACGTAAACTTGATCTTAACGTCAAGCAGGCTTATGAGCAATATGCCAACTGCGAAAACAGAGACGCCAGAAATAGAGACCGTCTTTATAAGCGACGAGTCACGGTGATAGAAATAGACCATCGCCAAGGCAATAATCACCGCTATGATCATGATCACAAACATTCCAAGACTGTCGCCCGGCACAAAATCCAACACAGGAGTCGCGCCAAACTTGATGCCGACCACAAAATAAACAGCCGCGCACAATCCCAACACCAGCACTATTCCTGTCATTCCCTGACGATACAACGTCAGATAAAGAGCCAGATATGCAAGCGCCGATCCCGTCTCATTCTGCAAAATGATAATTCCCATCGGCAACAAGATAATCAGATTCATGATTATAGACTGTTGGAGATCCTTCATTGAGAATCCAAAACTGCCCATATACCTCGCCAAACAAAGACACGTGGCGGTCTTTGCAAACTCCGCAGGTTGCAGACTTATCGGACCCAGCACGAGCCACGAATGCGATCCACGCGTATCCGGGGCCACTAAAAGGGTGATTATCAGCAATAAAATAAAAAATCCATATATGACGTAGGATAAGGTGGCATAGGTTTTCATATCCAGCATCAGAAGCACAGCACCGATCACCAAAGCACATCCGATCCATACCAGCTGTTTTCCGAATCTCTGTGAAAAATCCCAAAAATCACTGTCGTCAAAATTGTACGACGCTCCATATATGCTTATCCATCCAAACACGACAAGAGCAAAATAAAGCCCCAGCGTCCATAGATCTATATTGTCGATTATATTCTCGTTTCTTCTGTCCATCGTCCTACTCTTTAATTAGGTTGGCTTCAAGCAGACGTTGCTCAATAGGCTTGCGTCGCTTTGGAATATATCCCTTCAAATATTTCTCAATCATCAGAGTAGCGATAGGCGCAGCCCAAGTTGCTCCAAAACCACTATTCTCCACCACAACACTGATCGCAATCTTCGGATCGTCTTTTGGAGCGAACGCCATAAAGATTGAGTGGTCTTTTCCATGAGGGTTCTCCGCCGTACCTGTCTTTCCACACACGTCTATACTGTCGATACGCGAATAGAAACCTGTACCGGAAATCATAACGAGTTCCATACCGTCCACAACAACGTCGTAATACTTTCTGTCGATTGTACTGTTGTGACGCTGGATGAACGACGAGTCGATCTCACCTCCCTTGATCTTCTTCACAAGATGAGGAGTGTAAAAATATCCGCGGTTGGCTATTGTGGCGCCAAGGTTAGCAATCTGCAATGGAGTGGCCAACACCTCTCCCTGACCGATTGAAAGAGAAATGATAGTCAAACCCTTCCAACGGTTCTCTCCATACACCTTGTTGTACACACCGGAGTTTGGAATATATCCGCGCTTCTCGTTTGGCACATCAGCGCCTAGTTTGTAACCGAATCCCAACGAGACAATGTGGTTCTTCCATATATCGATGGCCTCCGACACCGTCTTATACTTTCTGTGATCAATCATATTTCGGAATCCGCAACAATAGTAAGCGTTACAAGAGTGCTGAATACTATGTTTCAAATTTAAAGGAGACTCATGTCCGTGGCAGCCCACCGACAAAGCACCGGCATGAAAACCATGCTGACAGCCGAAAGCCGAATTTGGCGTGATGATGCCTTCCTGCTGAAGCACAAGAGCCTGCGCTGTCTTGAATGTTGAACCCGGAGGATACTGAGCCATCATAGGACGGTCGAACAACGGTTTGAGCGGATCCTTGGAAAGCGCGGCAAAGTTTGCGCTTCTCTTTCGCCCGACAAGCATTGATGGATCATAAGTCGGGCTCGACACCAAAGCAAGGATTTCACCTGTTGCCGGCTCGATAGCGGCTATCGAACCGATCTTTCCGTTCATCAACTCCTCGCCATACTTCTGCAACTCAATGTCGAGAGACAACTCAATATCGTGTCCGGGCACAGGTTGCTTATCGTATGTACCGTCTTCAAACTTACCTTTGATACGTCCTCGGGAATCGCGAAGAAGGATCTCCTCTCCCTTCTCACCACGAAGTTCCTTCTCGTATGTCTGCTCTATTCCATTCTGTCCGGCAAAGTCACCTTGAGTATAGAAATCATCTGCCTCAATCTGTTTTTTTGACACCTCGCCGATGGATCCCAAAGCCAACGCCGCATTGTGATAGTTGTAGTCACGCAACGTACGCTTCTGCACATATATACCATTGAACTTGTAAAGTTTCTCACAGATCGGGCCGTATTCCTCGTCAGACAACTGCGACATAAACACCTGCGGAACGTACTGCGAATAGCCACTTCTGTTCCTCAAAAAAGTCATTCGCTTAATAAAATCGTCTTTAGTAATACCAAGAGTATTGGCAAAACTTAGCGTATCGAACCCTCTTGCTTCACGAGGGACAATCATGATATCGTAGGCTGGTTTATTAAAAACAATAAGTCGTCCGTTTCGGTCGGTGATAAGTCCACGCGACGGATAAATCACCTTTCTAAGGTAGGCATTATTTTGGGATTGTTCCAGATAACTTTTGTCTACAATCTGAATAGAAAAAAGTCTGATGATATAAATCAAACAGACTGTCACCATTATCAGAATAATGGTATATCTTCTATTATCATTGCTGTCATTAATCATCTATCTTTTTATTGCTTCGGTAGTATTCAATAATAAAAATAAGAACCAATGTGAAGAGTGCTGAGAACAGACTCTTGAGGAGCACTAAATGCAACTTATCAAACGTGAACGCGCTCAACGCAAAAAGTGCTATGTGGTGGACCAACACCAGTATGGATGCATACTGTATGAAAGTGTTAGTTCCGTATGATCTAAATCCAGGCACAATCATCTTGTTGTCCTCGCGAGGAGAGTAGATCTTGTCCATGTGAGGCTTAAGGAATCCGAGAAGAAGTGTGGCTCCCGCATTCACACCCATTGTACCGCAAAAAATATCGATTGAGAATCCAAGCAAGAAACCAAGCACTTGTGTGAGAGTTCGGTTACATCCTGTTGGGAGATGAAGAATAAAAAGGACGTATAGGTAAGGATTGACGTAACCTAACAAGTTGACGTGGTTCAAAATCAGACCCTGGAGCAACACATACGCCACAAAACTGAATATGTATGAAAGTATGCCTATACTCATTATTTACTCTCCTCCTTTAATTTGTTTTGCAAACTCTGAAGCTCCTCAGAGTGAGCAAACTCAATTACGTCTACAAACATCAGTGACGAATAATCCTGACTAAGCTCAACGCTTATCTCATAGAAATCGTCATTACCTTTCTCGAACGACTCTACGATTCCGATATTCAATCCAGCAGGGAAAATCGTTGAATAGCCACTTGTCACGATTGTGTCGCCTTCAGCCACTTTGATGTAGTGGGCAACCTGATTCATCTCCGCCTTACGAGTGTCGCCACCGTTCCACGAAATGATACCAGTACCGTTTTTTCCTTTGACAAGCGCTGAAATCTCAGTATTCACGTTGATGATAGGAAGGACAAGGCTGAAATGGTCAGAGACGCCGCTCACGATTCCGACAACGTTATCATTACTGATCACACCCATATCCGGACGGACACCGTCAGCTGAACCTTTGTCGATAGTAAGTATATTTTTGAAATTGTCGCGCATCACACTCACAACACGGGCTGTGTGGAACGTGAACTTTTTGTCGTCGGCAACTGCCTTGCGCTTCAAATAAGTAGTGTCGTTTTCAATCTGTGCCAGACGTGATTCAAGTCTGCGAATCTCGCCCTGCAACTGGCTGTTGTGCACAGCCAAACTCTCATTCTGTTCCGACAAAGAGAAATAATTGCTCACGTCGGTACAAACTGAATTAAGGTATCCCACGAGACCGCTACAAGACGCGTTCACCTGGAACCCCTGATAAACATTGCATCTTGCCACTAAAATTAGACAAACTAATTCCAGTAGCAAGAACAATATTAGATTACTAAACTTTCGTATGAATTGTAAAAGTGTATTCACAACTTACGTAAATTATCGCATCAAGAAAGAGAATTTGTCACAATTCTTAAGTGCGATACCTGTACCGCGAGCCACAGCGTGCAATGGATCATCTGCGATATGGAAAGGAATGCCGATCTTATTTGTAAGACGCTTGTCCAATCCACGAAGCAATGCTCCACCACCTGCCAACCAGATACCTCTCTGCACAATATCAGCATAAAGCTCTGGCGGAGTCTGCTCCAATGCGTTAAGCACAGCAGCCTCAATCTTTGAGATTGATTTCTCTATACAGTGAGCGATCTCCTGGTAAGATACAGGTACAGCCAACGGAAGCGCCGACAAACGGTTTGGTCCGTTTACAATATAATCAGCAGGAGCATCCTCCAAGTTAGTAAGCGCTGAACCTACCTTTACCTTGATTTCCTCTGCTGTACGCTCTCCAACCTTAATGTTGTGCTGGCTGCTCATATATTCCTGAACGTCGGCTGTCAAATCGTCGCCGGCGATACGAATAGACTTGTTAGAAACGATACCTCCCAAAGAGATGACAGCGATCTCAGTAGTACCACCACCGATATCTACAATCATGTTTCCCTCTGGAGCCTCAACGTCGATACCAATACCGATAGCGGCGGCCATTGGCTCGTAAATCATATAAACCTCACGTCCTCCCGCGTGCTCAGAAGAGTCACGTACGGCACGGATTTCAACTTCGGTACTTCCTGACGGAATACATACAACCATACGCAAAGATGGTGTGAACCAAGAACGGTCTGAACTTGCCATCTTGATCATGGCGCGCATCATCTGCTCTGCCGCGTAGAAGTCCGCGATCACACCGTCTCTCAACGGACGCACGATACGTATGTTCTCCGGGTTACGACCCTGCATCGCCTTTGCCTCATGACCAACAGCGACTAACTTCTCAGTCTTGCGATCCAAAGCAACGATACTTGGCTCGTCCACGACGATCTTATCGTTGTTGATGATGATAGTGTTGGCCGTACCGAGGTCCATAGCCAACGACTGTGTCAATGAGAAGAACGCCATATTTATTTTGCGAAATAAGCGTGAATATGTGTGTCGTAATTAGAAGATACCTTGAATGCCTCTGTAGCAAACCAACGTCTCTCCTCCAATGATGTCTCTGCACCGTTCTTCTTCATGATGTCAAGAAGTGGAGCGTACTGTGCCTTTGAAGCCACGATGACAACATCCTTGTGGTTCTTTGCTGCAGCTCTGATAAGGCTGATACCACCTATATCGATCTTCTCAATAATCTCGGCCTCGCTCTTGCCCTCTGCTACTGTCTGCTCGAATGGGTATAGGTCAACAATAACTAGGTCGATCTCTGGAATCTCGTACTTAGCCATCTGCTCCTCGTCCTCCTTCAAACCGCGACGTCCAAGGATTCCACCAAATACCTTTGGATGAAGAGTCTTAACACGACCTCCCAAAATTGAAGGGTATGATGTCAAATCCTCTACTGCCTTGCAAGGGATTCCCTGTGACTCAATAAATGTCTGTGTACCACCAGTTGACAATATCTCGACTCCGTTCTCATTCAATGTCTTCAAGATTTCAGACAAACCATCCTTATGGAAAACGGAGATAAGCGCTCTCTTTATTTTCTTATTTGCTGACATAATTTTGAAATTTCGTTAGTATGTCAGCAAAATTACTAATTTTTATTCACTAAACGAAAAAAATATAGCATAAAAATTAACGAATTTTAACGGAAATATAACTACCTGGAATCAGTAACTGTTTCGACGTTATTTCCTTCGTCATGACATGTCAGAATCAGCCCTTGACTATGGATAATGTTCGCTCACATCTGCTTCCTTCGTAGAACTTATCCAACACTTTCGAGAATACGTCGTCGGGCGAAACCAAATCAAACAACGTCATGCATGAACGGACTTTTATCGCGTCGATCCCTCCAAATATTTCTTCCGCGGAACCCTCCTGCTCCATCAGAGCGTTAGTGATCTCATAAAGCCTGTTTCGCAATGTCTCGTTCTCAAGATATGCCGTCGCTTCTTCCAATGAAGATATGCCGTAATATCTTGATTTACTGCTATATCCAAGTCCTACAATCTGTGGGAATACATACCAAATCCAATGGCTTTGCTTTCTTCCTGCTTTTATTTCTTCCAAAGCCTTGTCGTAGGCATGGTTTATCTCTTGCGCAAGAATAAATCGTTGTAATTGGTAATTGTTGTTTTCCATAATTAAACAGTTTAATGTTATATAATGGTTTTACTACTTTCACACTACACAAAGTTAATGTATCTTATAACATTTTGAAAGATATTTTTAGCATCATTCGCATTAGTCTAAATATCAAACAATTGCAATTCAAAAAAAGAGTGAAGAACCGAAATTCTTCACTCTTAAATCATCACTTCAATTCCAACACTTCATCTGTCAGTTGGAGGGTACAATGAATATCTCCATCTTTTTGAGATTCAATCAACCAATATTTAGGATCAAATACAACTGAACTGTCATTCCAATTGGCAAGAGTATCACCTGACAATGTCATTATGACAATTTGTTTCTTTATACACTCTGTCATAAAAAAATCAAATGGAGACTTTGGTTCATCTATAAAGCCAAAACCATTAACGATATATATGGAATCAGTTTTCAAACTGTCTATATAAACATTAAAACAATGTTCTGACCATGAAGGTATTTCGTATTTGACATCTAAATTTAAAGACTGAGATGTTTTATTTTTTATTAGAAAAATCAAATTTTCATCATATGTATCTTCCATAAGAGGACACGATGAAAAATAAATTGAAAAACACAAAAATATAAATACCCTTCTCATAATAAATCAATATAAATTTTTTGGTACATTATTATATTTTGATGATAAGATAGTATTTAAAGACTGTAAATCTTTTACAGAATTGTCCATGCAACTCAAGAACTGCAAAGGTGTGATTTTATCGTCATCGAAAAGGCTTTTTGTTTGTCTTGGCTTAAACCAATAACTCTCTGATGGATTTTTACTAGTAGAATATTTTTTATTCAACATATAATATCCCATAGCGTATCCCCATGTCTCTCCCACTCCTATATGTCCAGAAAAATCTGAATCTTTATCTGAATATCCATATAAATTCTTCTTTCTACAATCAATAATGCCATCAATATATTTGTTCCAATAGCTCTTACCTACTTTCTTGAAATGCATAGAATGAGCTCAAAACTTTTTTCATCTGTTTTAATTATTTTTCGCTTATTTTAATTTCTAATACAAAGTTAGACAACTTTGCAATTGCAACAAAATCATTTTCTCTTTTTATTGCACTAAATGTCTCCTTGAAAATAAAAAGAGTGAAGAACCGAAATTCTTCACTCAATATTCTTATTCCATCTGAAGACACGCACGAATTAGATTTGTTTCACATAGAAAACATGAAAATCATAGAAATTTCCACATAAATGTAAGATATAAAAGAAAACGTTTTTATGTCTTTTATGTTTTATATGTGAGTCTTAACCTGTCGTGCGTCTCTACAAATTTACTCCATAATCAACATTGCGTCGCCGTATGCGCCAAACTTGTAGCCTTCCTTGATTGCGACGTCGTATGCCTTCATCACGTTGTCGTATCCTCCGAACGCTGTCACCATCATCAACATTGTTGAGTATGGCAAGTGGAAGTTTGTGATACATCTGTTTGCTACGCTGAAATTGTAAGGAGGGAAGATAAACTTGTTAGTCCATCCCTCGAACGGTTTGATCATTCCATCTGTACTTACAGATGTCTCGATTGCCTTCAACACTGTTGTGCCGACCGCACATATATTTCTATTCTTTCTTGTTGCAGCATTAATGATGTTGGCATTCTCTTCGTTGACTTCGATCTGCTCAGAATCAGTCTTGTGCTTAGTCAAATCCTCAACATCAATGTCGCGGAAATTGCCAAGACCTGCGTGAAGCGTGATTTTTGCGAACTCACATCCCTTGATCTCCAATCTCTTCATCAACTCACGTGAGAAGTGCATTCCTGCAGCTGGCGCCATCACCGCACCCTCCTTGTCGGCATAGATAGTCTGATAACGCTCTGCGTCTTCAGGCTCGACCGGACGTGTGATATAGTCTGGCAATGGAGTGTG
The DNA here is from genome assembly GCA_024401565.1 of Paludibacteraceae bacterium. GTDB lineage: Bacteria > Bacteroidota > Bacteroidia > Bacteroidales > Paludibacteraceae > UBA1723. Next base: position 15,314 of record JAKSKU010000031.1, on the reverse strand, counting down.
TCCTAGCTTCATCAAAAGGTCCTTAAACTCTTCCTGTGTGCCGTCAAACAGATATCTCAATGTTCTACCTCTTGAAGTAGTATTGTCGATAACCTCGGCCACAAGCGAATCGTCTTCTCCGAAATATAGTTTGTTGCCAATACGGATTTTGCGGGCTGGCTCTACAAGCACATCCCAGAATCTCAACTCACTGTTAAGCTCTCTCAACAATGTAACCTCGATATTGGCGTTTGTCTTCTCTTTATTTCCCTCCAAAATGGCAGGGAACACCTTAGTGTCATTAAGAATAAATACATCCTCTTCGTCAAAATACTCAAGGATATCCTTGAATATCTTGTGCTCAATTTCCCCAGTCTTCTTGTGTAGCACTAGTAGGCGGCATTCATCGCGGTGTTCTGACGGATACTGCGCGATGCTCTCCTCTGGAAGATTGAATCTAAACTTTGAAAGCTTCATATTTTTCTTTTTACTTATTTCTAAAATATAAACAGACACATTTTCTAACACGCACGACCGTACGTCTATTTATGCGTCCTCTTCAATGGCCTTAATTGTAGGATCGTTTTCCAACAAAAACTGGAACTGCTCCAACGTTATGCAGTCTTCCAACTTTGCGTCTCCTATCCTTGTGCGACATAATGACGTCAGGTGAGCCCCACTGCTGAGCACTTCACCGATGTCTCTCGCCAAGCCACGTATGTATGTGCCTTTGCTGCACACCACCCTTATCTTGATAGCTGTCTGGGCATACTCCATCAGCTCGATCTCGTCTATCACCAATGTCTTCGGCTTGATCTCCACCTCCACACCTTTACGTGCATATTCGTAGGCTCTCTTGCCGTTGATCTTCACAGCTGAAAAAGCAGGCGGAATCTGCTGTATCTCACCCAAAAACTTTTTCAGTGTCTCCTCCACAAGTTCACGAGTGATATGTGCGGTAGGATATGTGGCGTCTATTTCCGTCTCCAAATCGAAGGACGGTGTCGTCGCGCCTAAAGCAAGTTCAGCCACATACTCTTTCGTCTGATACTGGAAATTGTCGATCTCCTTCGTCTTCTTGCCTGTGCAGACGATAAGCACTCCCGTCGCCAACGGATCAAGCGTGCCAGCATGACCGATCTTGATCTTCTTCACACCAAGACGGTGACGTATGTTGATACGCGCTTTGTTGACAAGGTCGAACGACGACCAATGCAACGGCTTATTGAACAGTAATACTTCGCCTGCTATAAAATCCATATCCGAATATTACATCATGCTGTAGCCGATAGCCCAGCATCCGATAATTGCACAATAGATAGCAAAGTATATCAACTTGCCTTTCTTGACAAACTCGATCATTCCCTTGCATGCCAACGCACCTGAAATGAACGCAGCCAAAAATCCTACAACGGCAACACTCATGTCCAAGCCCATATTCTGAACCTTGTCGCAAACCTGACAGAACCACTCTCCGTCGCTGTTCATCTCCATGATTGTCTTGCAATCCGGACACTTATGCTTGATGATCTTCAATAGCTCCAAGAATGCCTCACCCAAGATTGGCACCAACACCATTAAGAATGAAAACTTGGCTACCGACTCCTTCTTGTTTCCAAGAAGCAAACCTGTGGCGATGGTCGTTCCACTTCTCGACAAACCTGGCAATACAGCGCAAGCCTGGCCAAGACCAATGATGAACGCGTCGCGACGTGAGATATCCTCCTTGATGCGTGGTTTTGCATAATATGAGAATGCAAGAAGCGACGCTGTGACAAGCAAACAAATTCCTACCACCAACAATCCTTCACCAAACAAATCTTCTACAAAATCCTTGAAGAACATTCCCACGACAAAGATCGGAATCATAGAGATACATATCTTCAACACGTATTCTCTGTCGTCGTTCCATGTGTTCAAGCCTCCCTTCAAAGAGCCTTTCAACACATGTGAGATCTCACCCCATAAGATGACGATTGTGCTCAACACAGTAGCCGCATGCACTACAATGTCGAACAATAAGTTTTCCGATCCACTTGTGTTCAAGCCTAATACTTCCTGGCCGATAGTCAAATGTCCGCTACTGCTGACAGGAAGAAATTCCGTCAAACCCTGAACCAAACCTAATATAAGCGCTTGTATCCAATCCATCTATTCTTAGAATTTAATAGTAAGACCCTCTTCCTCTTTGTCATCTATTGTATCCTCGTCTGCAACGACAAGTCCTTCCTTCTCTTCTGGAACCCAAAGGATTGCGAATATCTCAAACACAAATCCAAACAATGCAATCATTGGCCCTACAGTCACTCTCTGCGCACTAAAAATCTCAGGATTGAATTCTGTTCCCTCAGCTCCACCACCAATCATAAGAGCGAATCCTACAAGAATGATCACAAATCCTACTGCCAAAAGCAAAAGATTCTTCTTGGGAAGCGCGTATCCTTTATTAGACTTCATTACTTATTATATATTAAATGTAATACAACTCTCTTTCTTCTCTACTTAAGAACTTGTTGACGGCAAAATAAGTCGACAACCATGAGATCACTATACCCGACACTACTATCGCTCCAGCTACCACCAGATAGATCGAACGGTCGGAGTAATCCACAAACAGGCTCAACTGGTCGCGCATCATATATGCGAACAACGCCAAATAGCCAATCGCCAAAATTGCCGCAATGATTCCTATCATCACCCCTTTTTTCAAATAGGGCCTGCGTATAAAACTACGGGTAGCACCCACAAGCTTCATCGTGTTGATAAGGAATCTATCTGAATATATAAGTAGACGCAATGTATTGTTAATCAAAACGAATGAGATAAAGAACAAGACCGCAGCCACAATCAAGAACAATATCGACACTTTTTGTATGTTGTGGTTGACTTCGTTGATAAACTGTTTCTGATAAAACACCTTCTCCACAATCCTGTACTCCTTTATCGACTTCACTACACCTTCAATCTTGTCATTGTCAGTGTATTCCGACTTGAGATTCACCACAAATGACGCGCTCAACGGGTTATACCCAAGGAAGGCGACTGGATCCTCTCCCATCTCCTGCTCCAAATCTTTGATAGCCGTCTCTTTGCTGATATACGCCACTTTTTTCGCATAAGACTGTCCACGCAATATCTCATCCAACGTAGATACCTCTTTATCTGTAGCGTCTTCTTTAATCTCTATGGTTACAGTGTAATTCTCTCTAACATAAGCTGATATGGAGTCTCCTATCTTTAACCCCAATACCACAATACCAATCAAGAACAACACCATTGAAATGCTGACAATGGTGGTAAGTTTGGAATTAAATATCTTATATTTAGTAATAGACGAATTATTCATTTGTAAATCAACAAGTTAAGCACATTCTATTTGATTTGTGTGATAGCAGTGTGATAAACTTGTCTTTTTCTCTCAAAATTTATCATTATTTATCACAAAAATATAATAAAAACGTGATTACACAAAAAAACCGCTACACTTTTGAAATGTAACGGCTTATAATTGTTTGTTCTAATAATCAAAACCACAGATTTGAATTTCGCTCAATGCTTCAATTTCTTCATCGGTTAGTTTCTTAACATCGCTAACATCTTTGATGTTTTGGATAATGCGTATTTGTTCGGCTGTTAAGTGTGAATAATCAAACCTACTTACCATGTCGAGCAAACGGATCAATTCGTCTTTGTCCATCCTAATTGTTTCATTCTATTGTAAAAATACTTTTGGAATTCTTCTGGATTCATACCCTCATAACTTTTGTGATCGTCCAAAATTTTTTGGCATTCTTCTTTTGTCATTCCCTGTGGTATCTGTACAAAGTTGTTTTCAATATCTAATGATGCGTCAATCTGTGATTGTGTTTGCTTCGGCACGACATACGAAATCAACCTTTCAAGAATTTGCAAACGTTGGTATGGCTCAACCGCTTGCAAATCCGTTAGAATGTCCTGTTTGCTGTTGTTTAGTACACTTTTAATGAAGTCTTTGAAATCGGCTGTAACTTTGTTTGTCGTTCCTTTTTTTCTTCCACCAAACCGCCCTAAACCATCGCCCTTGCGTCTTCCCATTTTACTAAATCTTACTAAAGTAGTAAAACATTATGCAATGTATTCGTATTGTGTCGCTACTGATCCGTCGTCACACACTACAACCAAAGCACCGACATTTGCGTTTGGTGTGCCTAAGAACGAGTAACGATTGTTGCTGAATCGCTTGCACTCGCTTTCAAGTTCTTGCATCTCCTTTACGCATTTCTCTATGCGTTCAAACAATTTTGCTTCGTCTCCTTCCGCATAGCTGACAAAATATTCTTTTACTGCCGTTTCGTCTACAACAAATGTGCCGTTCTTGTATCTGATCGCCTTTGCTCCGTCATGAATATTGCCGTATCTCATAAACAAAGTTTCTTTAGATTCGTTAAACTTTGTAAGGATCGTTGCCAGCTCACTCCATGCTCTTTCATAACCTTCTTTGGCTGTCTGTCGCATAAGTGGGTTTGATTGCTCCAGATACGGTTTGATGTGTTCTGCATAAGATTCTTCAATGACAGTGCCGTTTGATTCAACCAAAGATGATGCAAAAGCATCGTTCAACTCCACATGCAACATGTCACGCATTTTCAACTCTGTAAATAGTGTGATGATGTTTGCACATAGTGTATGTGTGTCTACTAATGCCCTGTTGTATGACGTTTCATCAAAATAAACTGCTTTCTTTTCCATGATCATTTGTCTTTTAGTGTGTTTGCAAATGCGATTGCGTCCGCTTTCATCTGTGCATGTGATTGCTCATTGTCATTTGAAATCGTGTCATGTAGATACGTTTCAAAATCTGGTTGCTCTGCGTTCATGCCGTCTAAAATCGATTGATGCTCTAACGACAAATAATCCTTTACTCCTGTCAACATCTGGATCAATGCTCGTCTGTCTTTGATGCATTCTCCCAACATTACATTCTTGAAGGCTTCTTTTGTTTGTCTAATGTCTTGCTTCATATTAGTTGTTTTTAGTTAGTTCTTTTTCTAATGCGTCGGCATACCTTTCTAACGTTTTTTGATAGTTGTACGCCTTTGCTAATTCGTTTGCGTGTTCGTCAAATATGCCTAATTCCATAAACAAACCCGCATTTGTTGTTATTAGTTTGTCACGTTCTGCAATAAGTTCTTTGAGTGTCTTTAATGCAAATAACATGGTTTCTTTATCCATCTTTTTTTATTGTTTTTGTATTACAAAAATAACTAATTATTATCTATTTATAACTAACTTATGCCAAAAACTTGCATAACCTTAAATCTTAAAATTCCGACTATTTCCCAACACTCGGAATTCACTAACGTAATTTATGATAATGGATTAGTCGAACAAATTTTGCTGTAATCTCTCAATGCCAAATTCAATGCGTGGCAAATTCTTGCATACCCGTTTTTGAGCCTGTATCTCGACTACTAATTTATCATTCGTGATTGCTCCGACATACTGGAGACAATCCAGAATTGTTTTAATGCTGTTATCGAGATCATATCTGTCACTCACATTGTAGACGGTGCAAATGAATCGGCACGGCTCATTTATCTGCATGTTCTTGTACTTGGTGCATTGCTTGATGAATGATTGTTCGTACTCACGGATAACATCGTCTTTGATGATCCGTTTGTCTCCGTTCTTGCTTGGTACTGCTTGGTAATGATTCGCCTTTGCGATCACTTGTCCGAAAATTGTCTCTGTCGTCATTTCTTGTCGTTCTATGTTCGTTTGTACTTCTTTTGCTTGAAAGTGTCTAATTTGTGCCTTAAAATTGCAAATTGGATCATCTTCCTTTCCAGTTGCGTCGAGCATTGACTTCCAGAATATCATCTCTTTTCATTTCTGGTAATCTTTTTTTGCAGTAATTGAAAAATTCAACGTGCCATCTTTGAAGAGTTTTTTTGTTTTCGTAATCGTCAAATTCTTTGTTGACAAATTGAAATTCGACCAAAGCATTCTTGACTAATGCTTGTTCGTTTTCAAGTGCTATTTGTCTATATAAACTTTCTATGTTATCAAAAAACCATCTTGAATATACTTCAACATCGACTTTTTTTGCTTCGTTTTCTCGCGCGTCAACAGCAGAAAAAGTTGTTGTTGTTGTTTCTTCTTCATTCTTATAGTTGTTATTATTCTTATATGGTTGCTCAAAAATTTCATGATCTTCTGTTTGCGAATTTTCGTTTTGTTGCCTTTTTTGTTGTTGGCTGTTTTCGTCAAAATTGCCGTTTTCGCTATATGGCATAAGCCTTTTTTGTTGTTCAAAATTTGCAGAAAAAAAAACATTTTGCTGTTGGTTTTGCTGTTGGTTTTGCTGTTCAACTATGGTTATTAGATTACATAAGGAATTGTGATCTATTGTAATAAACCCGTCTCTCTCAAAACTATCTAAATATTTAGACACTGTACCCCTGTTTATATGCCATCGTTCCGCTAACTTTTCAGCACTTAATGCGATCTGGTTTTTATAAGCACATACAACAGCACCATTTTTTACAAATGTTTGATTAGGCACATCACTGAAATTAGCCAAACTTAACAGGTCTATAAATGCTTCTGCTTGGCTATACTTCTTTGATTTTTTCAGTATTTGCCAAATTGCCCTGTCGGTCTTAAACCAACCTTTGTTATTATCCATGAGTTCATAGATTACGTTACATTATAGGATTAATGAACAATCAGATTAACGGCTTCACTCTCGATCTCGTCCGCTGTCTTAACTCGCTTGCTCTCGATCCATGCCACTAAATCGGATTCTTTGAAAAATAGGCTCTTGCCGTTTGGCTTGTAGTGTGGTATCTGCTTACGACTCGTCATATTGTAGAGTGATGCTCTGGTAACTCCCAAATACTTGCAAGTTTCGGCAAACGTCAAATACTCACGTTTTGGCTCACGGCTCTCTGTCTCCAATGATTCGACAATAGATTCAAACTTTGCTGTCAACTCTTTTAGGCTGTTGGCGAATCCTGTAATTTGTGCGTTCATAGTTGTAATTCTTATTAAATAGATTCTATTGTACTGATTATACAATCAAGTTTATCCGACAACGATTGCAACTCCTTTTTAAGCGAGGTCTTGTTTGTTGCGATTACCCTGCTTGAAGTGAAACCGATCTCAGCATCAGCAGTAAAGATGTAAGTTAGGTCGCCTATTGTGATGTCGACAACCGACTTATCATAACGATCATAAGGCTTTGAAATATTTGTTATCTTATCCTCGCTTAATGTGATTGCGAAACGATCGTAGATGTATATCGTATCGCCAACTTTGCAGTTAATAAAATCTGTTTTCATACTCTTTTTGTTTTGTTTGATGCAAAATTATAAGCATAGATAACAAACTAAAAACGAAAACTTTATGATAATATGCAAACTTTTCGATTTAGAGAATTTGGATATATTCAATATATGCAAACTTTTTATTCTTATGTATGTTGCTACTATGTTATAGTTTTCGTACATTTTTTTAACTTTTTCTGCATTTGTTCACATACAGACATAAAAAAAGCGGTGTCAATTCTACCACCGCCACGCATCGAACGTCTATCGTTCAATAACACAAAACAAAAAAAGGCAGAACCCAAATCCTGCCCAAAAGGTGCGGGAAGATTCCACAATATTGTGATGATCGTCCTACACTGCAAAAATACAAAATATCTAAATGGGTGCTTTCAATATTTCAAAAATTTATCTTTATCTACATCGACAACATTTCGCAAAATCTGGTTTAATACATCTTTTGTCGCTCTCTCTACTGTTTCGTAGTTACTTGGAATATATCCTTCTTTGAATCTTCTAATAATGTTGCTGTCATGCTCTGGGGCATTCTCAAACATTTTCTTGAATGCGTCTACATTCGTGTTTTTAATGCCTTTATACATTCTCAATCCATTTTGCTCGCTTAACTCGGTTGCATACCAACAGAAATAATAAAACAGATCTTTAGATTCATTCCATATCCATCTGTTCTTGTCATTGGCATACTTGCAAATCTTATGTTTTGCCAAACCTCGCAATATGTAGAACGACATAAAATTAATTATCATAAATAGATGCGATTTTCACTTATTTATAGGAGTGGTTCATAATACGTTGTTTAATAGTGCTATTGCATCGTCTTTCTTCTTATCCACGATCTTTGCGTAAACCTGTGTCGTCGATATGTTGCTATGTCCTAACAATGTTGAAACGGTGTAAAGATCCGCACCCTTTGTTAATAGCAATGTGGCGAACGTGTGACGTGCCGAATGAAATGTTAGATGCTTGTTTATGCCTGTTTTTTCGTTCAATCTTTTAAGAATCTTGTTTGTGTAGACTTCTGTCGGCAAATCAAATATAATGTCGTCCGTTGGTCTGCTTTTTAGTATCTCGGTTGATTCAGGAGATAATATAAATGATATATATTTTTTTGTTTTCTGTGTTTCAATTTTCAAACGCATTTTGCCGTTTTCCGTCTCTATGTGGTTTGCTGTGATTCGCTTGATGTCGCTAAATCTCAAACCTGTTAATGCTGAAAACAAAAAAGCATCTTTGATTAATTGCTCCATGCCGTTTGATGTTTCCACTTTGGCAAATTCCTTTAGTTCGCTTTCAGTCAAATAAACCTTTTCCGCTACATTCTGCATCGGTTTACTCTCTATTGCTGTGGCTGGATTTACTACTATCAATTCATCTTTTACGGCATTATTGAGTATAAATTGAAAACGTGCGAAATAATGTTTTTTTGTGGTTTGCCCTATTTCTGCTTTCTCAATCTCATTCAATACCTTTTCACAAAATTGTTTAGTGACGTTGCAAACTTTGATCTTTGCGTCTACGTTGCTTATAAATGCGATTACTTGTTTAATCTGTGATGCTTTTGTAAAATTTGTCTGGCTCTTTGATTCGGTGCAAATGCGTTTTGAAACAACATTGCAGTAATCAACTAACAAAATATTGCTTTTGGCTGTATCTGTCGCAATGCCTGTGCGATTGCTCAATAATTGTGCCGTTCTATCTGCTTGCAACATCTGTACAGCCTTCTTTGTTATTTTATCGGTTTCTTTGTTGCCTGTCAATCTCAAATGCGTGTTTTCTCTTACCTGTTCGCCATTAAGGGAATAATGCAAATAAAATGTGATTCCTTTTTGTGTTTTACGTTCATACAGCTGTACCAACTGCGTTGCTTTTTCCTTTGCCATATCTCTATAAAATTACGTTGATGCAAAGGTAATAAAATGTGATAATAGTGTGATAATTTTTTAAGGAAATGTGATAATATGCGATAAATAAACTTAAATTAAAAACCGCCTAATTACTGAGAATTAAGCGGTTGAATTATCCTATATTAGCAAATAACCAAATATCTTATATTTAGCAACAGAATCTTTCATTTTAATGCAAAATAAACAAAAAAACGGCCACTTATAAAATTTTTTTTCAAAAATCTACTGATTTATAGGATTTTTTGATAAATCACGTCTGTCTATTAATAGATGAAAATGTTTTACTATTGGGATTTTTAAGGAGATTATATAGCAGTTGGTTTTAATCTCCACATCGTATTTATGATGCTTGATTCTTTGCACTGCTATATTGTTGCCTAAGTTCAATACATTCTAAAATGAAACTACAATAGCATAACACATTAATATACAATACATTCACTTTTTGTACAATCTGTGAAAATGGACATAAAATGAATTTCACAACCTGTCCTATAACCTTTCTTTAATTGTCCGTCCCATCCCTGATTGTTGATCTACTTTTGCAATGTCAACGGGAACAAACGATAACCCAATGACAAAACAAAATCATTCATTAACAATTAAAATTTATTTATTATGAAACTTAATTCTATTTTCGCAGCGCTTATTTGTACACTATCTTTCTTCTTCACATCATGTGACAAGAACGACGATTTCACAGATGAATATGTAGAAAACAGAAATTCAAAAGCATTGGCTGTAGACGTAGAGAATGAGATAAAGATCAGCGATGATATGTATAATCTTTACGATGTAACTATTACATACTCATGCGATGACAATGTATTTTTTGAATTACTTAATAAGAAATACTTGGTAGGTTCATCATCAAATACAGGAAAAGATCATTCTGCTTACTTGGTTCAGAAATATACAGTAAACAAATCAATTAATACAGACAAACTAGAGATTACAATCAGCGCAACACCTAAGGCAAATGCTCAGGAAATACTTGATGAGATGTCAGACACAAAGAAGGTTAATTTATATTGCCACGTTGAGGGGTTTGTAAACTCTGAATTTATCACTTATTTTAATGAGCAGCAGAATACAACAGCATTTATAGGACTAAATAAAGATAAAATGAATAACTATCTTGCAAAAGGTAAAGTTGTAGTCTACAAGGCAATCATGAAATAAAATGGTAATCAATTTTGTTATAATCCATTCAATTTCATCCTCTTTTCTTCATAAAATTCCACAATTTCTCTCAAAAAAACACATCGTTTCAAAATTTGCTATATATTTGGCAATTGTAAAGACGTGAGATTCTCGCGTCTCTACCATACTCTGACTCTAATACATAAAAAATATGATAACTCTTACTACAATTAGACGGTGGGTGTGCTGTACCTGCGCGTCTTTTTTTTGCCTACATTCCAACGCTCAAGGTGATTTGAATGTGATATTCAAAGACGGGAGAAAGATTCCCATTCCTATGAATGCTGTCGACTCAATAATGAGTGATCCCCAACAGCAAGTTTTCTTTATGTCGTATTCGACTGAAGATTTGAAGAAGGTATCGTTCTCCAAAACTGTATCTGCAAATGATGTCGACTTGAAAACAGCCGATAAGATTCAGACATTCAATCAGTTATTCTCGATGAGTGTTAAGATCAACGGGAAAGAGGTATCTGTTCCTTTTGCAGACGCCGCTAATCCTACCATCGCTTTTCCTCCCCGGACAGAGTCGTTCACTCCATCGTTCTCCACATCGGGCAGCCACATCTTCGTAAATGGCAAAATGTGGAATGACGGTGATAAGATCAATGTAGATAAAGACATTGTGATCAAAGTCGCAGCCTTCAATGGTGATATCCATACATACCGTCTAGACGCTATCTCACCGTCGTCTCCAATATTGGAACTCAAAACCGACGGATTATCAGCAGATTGGTCGGATTTGAAGTCGATATCTATTGACGGCAAAGCACTTGGCGCATGCGAGATCAAGGCTAAAGGTGGAGAATACAATCCTAACGAGAAAAACAGCTTCAACATAAAATTTGATGAGAAACAGGAGATCCTCGGCATAACCAAAAACAAACGCTGGACTCTTGAGGCTAACGCTGGCGACGTGGCTTGCATACGTGGCTTGCTTGGCTACAACATCGCAAACCGAATCTCTGGTTCATGGAACCCACAGGCAAAGAAGGTGGCTCTTATTGTTGATGGCAAGTATGTAGGCTGCTATCTGCTATCCGAACAACCACGCGTCTGCAAAGGCAGAGTGGAGAACGGAAATTTGATGAGTATTGAGGATAAAGCCGACCAAGGAGATGATCACTTCTCAAGCTCAATCTTCAACTCTGTATTCATCATGAAAGATCCAGAGACGGGAATGGACGGAGTGAACCTTGTCCGGACACGTGATTTGGTAGAGAAATTGGAGCAGGCTATTATGGCAAAGAAGTGGAGCGAGGTTCACTCTATGCTTGATATACAGAGTGTTGCGGAGTGGGTTGTGGTGAATGAGGTTGCCAAAAACGACAAAGCATTCGCCAGCGATACTTATCTCTACATCGACGACGACAAGAAGATTCATTTTATTCCGTCAACACAATCAGCGAAGGCATTCAACGCTGACTCCGACTACGAGGGTTTCACAGCCTACGACAGAAACTGGATCTCACTTCTGAAAAACGATTCCGATTTCACATCAGCAGTGAAAAAAGCGTTTGGAAAAATCTCATCATCGGAAAAAGAGATTCTTTCTTGGATAGACGAAGATACAGAAAAGACTATGGGTGACGCTTTGGCAAACGCATCAATCTGCAATCGTGCGGATTACGACAAAGAAATTGCCAATCTAAAAGCATGGCTGTCAGCAAGAATCAAGTGGCTGTCTAATCAATGGAAATAAAATGACGTAGGGTTGGGTTTCAAACCCACCCGCACAAAATGAATCAATCATGAGAAATACAATATATACATTTGTTTGGCTACTATCAGTCGCAGGCACAATACAGGCACAAACAGTTGATTTTGACGGATATAAATACGATGCCGACAATATCAACAATCTAAATATTGAAGGAAATTCAGAGTCGTTCAATCTTACTTATTCAATTTCAGATATCAAAGAGGTAACATTCTCTCTCAATTCTATTGATTTTAATAAAGCTGACAAGAAGACGTCGGGAAATGAAATTAAATCGTTTTCATTCAAGGCATTAGGCAATAATGGTGCGATAGTGGCCGACGTGGATGGCAAAATCAATGGTGATGTGATCAGTGTCTTTATACCATACTATGAGGGTGGCTCAATCAAGGCTTCTTTTGAGTCGGCGGGAATGGTTTTCGCTGATAACAAGATTCAAAAGAGTGGTGTGACTGGTAATGTCTACAATAAAGATGTGGAGTATAAGGTGGTGGATGCCGACGGCAATATCCATACCTACACGGTGAAGGTTTACAATAGTGGACTTCCGATCATCCGTATTGATGGTCCGGCAGACATGGCGTCGAAGATGTGGAACGGTGGCTATCCGCTTACAATGACTTCTGCGGACGGAAAAACACTCGCCACAGTCACATCAGAGATTAAGCCTAAGGGTGGACAAAATTCTGCGTCGAAACGAGATTTCAATGTCAAATGTAGCAAGAAGACAGCCTTTGGTGATATGGCAAAAAACAAGCGTTGGGTTCTTCTTTCCAATACTGACGACGCTTCTATGCTTCGTAATCAAGTCGGACTCACTCTTGGTAAAGAGTTGACAGGTATGGATTGGACTCCGTCATCACAATTCGTGGAGGTGGTGATGGGAGACAAGCACCTTGGCAATTATCTTCTTTGTGAGCAGATACGTTGTGCTGACGGACGAGTAAAAGAGTCAGCGGTTTGGGAGATCACAAACGACATAGAAGCCGATGATGTATGGTTTGTGTCTGACAGAGGAACAAAAATCCGTTTGGAGGATTCGGCTGAGGATGACGCGTCGGCTGATTTGACAAAGGCAAAAGAGGCAGTCAACAAGTTTGAGGCGGCTCTGTATGGAAACAAATCGTTTGGTTCATACATAGATGAGAGCAGTTTCGTCGACTGGATCTGGGCAAACGAGATCTGCAAGAATGAGAAGTCGTTCAAGAAAAACTATTATTTCCGCATCACGTCTGACGGCAAGATAGCGATGTCGCCAATCCTCTCGAATGAGAAATGGCTTGGCAACAACGGCCAGCCGTACGAAGGATTCTCAACCATCAACTCAGGCTGGTGTGAGAAGATGATGCTCGACGTGGATTTCTCTGCGGCAGTGTCGAGCAGATTCAAGGAAATAGCGTCGACAGAGAGCACAGTCTGCTCGGCCATTGAGGATGGCAAAGATTTGATTTCACTTTCGGCAGAAGCCAATGCAAAACTATGGGGAAGTTCAAATCTCAGCAGCGAAGCCTCATCGCTAACATCTTGGATTAAAAAGAGATACGCTTGGTTGTCATCTGTTAATGATGGAATCAGCAAGTGTGCTAAAGCCGACAAGGCTACCAGCAACAACGAGATTAAGTCATTTGAAATCAAGAAGTCATCTAATGGCAAGGCATTGCTTGAAGATTATACTGCAACAATCGCCAACGATAGTGTGAAGATCTTTGTGCCATACTTGGTCAACTTCACTTTGCAGGCTGATTTCTCTGTTGCCAACGGAGCAAAGGTTTACTGCAATGGTGAGGAGATTCAGAGTGGGAAGAGTAGCGTCGACTACCTAAAACCACAGCAATTCAAGGTGGTGGCAAGCAATGGCGACGTGCATACCTACACTGTCTGCATCTACAACAGTGGTTTGCCAGTGATTTATCTCACTACACAGAATAATCAGGCTATCAATAGCAAGGATGTTTGGCTCGACAACACTCAATTCACTGTCTATAAAGCAGATGGAACTGTTGATTATGATGCCGCTCCGGATATGGCACAGGTGAAAGGACGTGGAAATTCCACATGGTCAGCCTCAACAGAGAAGCGTCCGTATGCGGTGAAGCTCAACAAGAAATCACGCATCTTGGGAATGTTGGAACACAAACGTTGGGTGTTGATGGCAAACTTCTACGACGCCACTTTCTTCCGTAACACAATGTCGAACTACCTTGGCAAGAAATTCACTAATCAGCAGTGGGTGCCAAGCGGATATAATTGTGAGCTTGTGTTGAATGGGGCTCACAAAGGAAACTACTATTTCTGTGAGCAGGCTAAGATCAACGATAATCGCGTCGACGGGGAATTCTTGATTGAGGCAGATATCAAAGAGGGAATCCACAACGGAGCTATTGAGGGTCCGAAGTCACACAATGCCTTCTTCACTAAAGATCCTGAGTTGGAGACATCGTCGTCGGATTATCAGAAAGTGAAGGGAATCATTGAGAAGTTTGAGAATGCTTTGTATAGTGGCGACTATAACAGTTTGGAGAAACTAATTGATTTGGAGAGTTTTGTGGACTGGTATATGATCAAAGAGTGGTCGCATGATATCGACGGTAACATGCACACAAGTTGTTATTTCACTATTATGGACGACGGCAAGATAAAGATGGGACCGATGTGGGATTTCGATATTGCGTGGGGAGGCAATCCGTTTGCAAGCATGGGACAAGGCTATAACGCTTACGAAGGTTACTACATCACTACCAATCCAATTACTCAACCGCAAGGCAAGACCTGCACAAGTTGGTTTGGCGAGTTTATCAAGATGCCAGCGTTCAAACAACTGTTGAAGGAGAAAGTGCTTGATGCCAATTCACACCTTGATGAGATCCTTGCCTATATCGACGAAAACACTGAGTATCTATTACTGTCAGCCACAGCTAACAAAGTAGGAAATGGCTCAGGAGGAGGCTTCGGTGGATTCGGAGGCTTTGGTGGCTTCGGTGGATGGGGCGGTGGCTTCGGTGGTGGAGGCGGCAACACGTCGTCAGCCACAACACCAGAGTCGTATCGCAAGAGTATGAGTGATTTGAAGAACTACGTCAAGACACGAATGGAGTGGTTTGTAGGGGAAGTGAAGAGATTCTGATGAAGATTTATATAGAGGAGACGCGGAAAAACTGCGTCTCTTTTTGTATAAATTAT
>JAKSKU010000030.1 GCA_024401565.1 Paludibacteraceae bacterium | reverse complement strand
CGCAACAAGTTGACGGTGATCACCGGACTTAGTGGCAGTGGAAAGTCGTCGCTTGCTTTCGACACTATCTTCGCTGAAGGCCAACGCAGATATATTGAGACATTTTCTGCTTATGCCCGCAATTTCCTTGGTAATGTGGAGCGTCCCGATGTGGATAAGATCACTGGTTTGAGCCCGGTGATCTCTATCGAGCAGAAGACTACCAATAAGAATCCTCGCTCTACCGTCGGCACAACAACAGAGATCTACGATTTTCTCCGTCTTCTTTTTGCTCGTGCCGGTGAGGCTTTCTCTTATGAGACGGGAGAGAAGATGGTGAAATACAGCGAGGAACAAATCCTGAATCTTATCGAGTCTGATTATGCTGGCGACGGAATTATCATACTTGCCCCAGTCGTGAAAGCCAGAAAGGGTCACTATAAAGAGTTGTTTGAGCAGATCCGCAAGAAGGGCTTCCATAATGTCCGTGTCGACGGGGAGATCATGCCGATCACTCTTGGAATGAAGGTGGACCGTTATAAAAATCACAATATTGAGATTGAGGTCGACAAACTGATGGTTCAGCCCAAAGACGCTCACAGAATCCGTGAGTCGGTGCGTTTGGCAATGAAACTTGGTGAAGGAGAGGTGATGATTGTGCGACGTGGGGAAGACAATGCCCGCCATTTCAGCCGTCACCTGATGTGTCCTACTTCGGGAATCTCATACGCTGAACCAGCTCCTCATAATTTCTCATTCAACTCGCCTCACGGAGCTTGCCCCCACTGTAAGGGTTTGGGTATGGTGACGATGGTGGATGTCGACAAGATCATACCGGATAAAAGCATCAGCATCTATTCAGGCGGCATCGTGCCGCTTGGCAAATATAAAAAGAATGTATTCTTCTCTCAGCTTGAGGTGATCGCCGAAAAATACGGGTTCACTTTGAAAGATCCTATTTCTGAGATTCCTGAAGAGGCTCTCGATATCATTCTAAACGGTACCGACGAATTGATCCAGGTGAAGAATGAGGCGACGGGTGTTGTCAGTCGACCTCTTGGTTTTGAGGGCGTTATGCAATATGTGGAGATGCAGCAGGAGGAAGATGCTTCCGCCACTGCTCAAAAATGGGCGTCTCAGTTTAGCAAAACTACCGTCTGCCCCGAGTGCCAAGGCCAGAGGTTGAAAAAAGAGGCTTTACATTTCCGCATCAACGGAGTGAACATCGCACAACTTTCCGAAATGGATTTGGCTCAGCTGATGGAATGGTGCAAGACTGCCGAGTCTGGAATGAGCGACAAGCAGAAAGCTATCGCGAGTGAGATTTTGAAGGAAATCAGCACAAGAATACAGTTTTTGCTCGACGTCGGACTAGAATATCTAAGTCTGAATCGTGCCAGCGTCACACTATCAGGTGGAGAGAGCCAGCGAATCCGTTTGGCGACACAGATCGGATCTCAGCTTGTCAACGTGCTTTATATCCTCGACGAGCCAAGTATCGGATTGCATCAGAGAGATAATGTCCGACTAATCAACTCATTAAAAAGTCTTCGTGATGTAGGCAACACCGTTATCGTTGTCGAGCACGATAAAGATATGATGCTTAACGCCGACCACATCGTCGACATCGGACCAAAAGCCGGACGACTTGGTGGAGAGGTTGTCTTCTCAGGCACACCAAAAGAGATGCTGAAGAAAGGCACGACCACAGCGCAATATTTGTCGGGAGAAAGAAACATCCTTCCTAACGAGACATTGCGTGAAGGCAACGGCAAAGCCATCACGCTATACGGAGCGAAAGGAAATAATCTGAAGGGAGCGACGGTCACTTTCCCACTTGGAATGTTAGTCGTAGTGACTGGAGTGTCAGGCAGTGGTAAGAGTACGCTTATCAACGACACTTTGCAGCCTATACTTAGCCAGAAATTCTACCGTTCGCTGCAGGATCCGTTGCCTTACGACGCGATAGATGGAATTGAGAACATTGACAAAGTCATCAACGTCGACCAGACACCTATTGGCCGCACACCCCGTTCAAATCCAGCCACATACACTGGAATCTTCTCTGATATCCGTGCACTATTCGTTAACGCTCCAGAGTCGAAGATCAGAGGATACAAGCCAGGACGCTTTTCATTCAATGTGAAGGGAGGACGTTGCGAGGCATGTATGGGCAATGGATTCAAGACCATAGAGATGAACTTCTTGCCAGACGTGCTGACTCCGTGTGAGGAGTGTAACGGAAAAAGATACAACAGAGAGACTTTGGAGGTGCGTTTCAAAGGCAAGAGCATTGCGGATGTGCTTGACATGACTATCAACATGGCAGTTGAATTCTTTGAGAATGTGCCTACTATCTACCAGAAAGTCAAGGTGTTGCAGGAGATAGGGCTTGGCTATATCAAGTTAGGACAACCGTCTACAACACTATCAGGAGGAGAGAGCCAGCGTATCAAGTTGGCAACAGAATTGATCAAGAAAGACACCGGTCACACAATGTATATATTGGATGAACCGACAACGGGACTTCATTTCGAGGATATCAAAGTGTTGCTTGGAGTGTTGCAACGTCTTGTGGACAAAGGCAATACTGTCGTCGTCATCGAGCACAACCTGGATGTCATCAAAGTGGCGGACTATATAGTCGACATGGGACCAGGCGGAGGACGCAATGGAGGAAAAGTAGTATGCTGCGGACGACCAAGCGAAGTGGCGGCATGTGAAGAGAGTTTCACTGGCAAATTCTTGAAAGAGGAATTTGATTGGATAGATAAACATACGAAATAAAAAACAAAATATAAATCACAATCAAAGACGCGGAATCCCCACCGCGTCTTTTTTTAACATTTTTTAAAATTGAACGTTCATTCGAAAAAAAGTGAATTGTATTGAACGTTCATTCGAAAAAAGTATTATTTTTGCATCAGTTTTAGTATTGCATAGTTGAATATGAGTGACAATATGAAAGACATAATAGTGCAAAAAGCGTTTGAGCAGTACTTGATCGACGGATATGAGAAAGTTACTGTATCAACGTTGCAGAAGTCTCTGGACATTGGTCGAGCGACGATGTACTATTATTTCAAAAGCAAAGAGGAGTTGTTTGAAGCCGTTATGAAGAAATACTTTTTGGATTTCATCAACGGAGGATTGGACAAGGTTACAGATTCCACTACTATTTTAGGACTCATCGACATATATGTCGACTGCTTTAAAGTCATTGCCAAAAGCATGACAGATCTAAAAAATCCAAACATAACATTCTCCAACTATACTGGCATCTTGTTCTATGCGTTTTCGCATGACACGCATCTGGCTACTGCGATAAGTGAGATGAAGAAGAAAATCCATTCAGTTTGGGTTGCCGCAATCAAGAAAAGTATAGAGATTGGAGAAGTTAGATCAGACATTGACGTCGATACGATCGCATACACGTTTGAGAGTGTGAAAGGAAATTTTGGACAAGCAAATGCTGACGAAATGACAATGAGGCACGAGTTGGAATTGTTCAAAAAGTCACATTTGGAGTTGTATAAACTACTAAAAAAGTAATAAAAAGTTAATTTTTGACGGACTCTAGTTCGTTAACATAAAAAAAATGATAGTTTTGCGTTGTTTTATGTATCGTACCAATAGTTTACGGACGTTGGAACAAGGCAGAAAAAGATAAAGATAATAAATTATGGATAGAAGGGTTGTCATTACGGGAATGGGAATATACTCATGTTTGGGTAAAACCCTTGATGAGGTTCGCGATTCTCTTTATACTGGCAAGAGTGGTATCATTTTTGACCAGGAAAGAAAAGACATGGGATTTCGTTCGGCTTTGACATCAAAGTTAGAGATTCCTGATTTGAAGAAGGAACTTTCTCGCCAACAGCGTCAGTTTATGCCAGAGCAGGCAAAATATGCATACAGTGCTACTGTAGATGCATTGCGTCAGGCAGGACTTGATCAGGATTTTCTAGACAAGCATGACGTTGGTCTTATCTATGGTAACGATAGTTCTGCTGTTCCTGTCGTAGAGTCTGTAGAGAAGATCAAGGCAAAGAAGGACACTACACTTTGTGGTAGTGGAGCGATCTTCCAGTCGATGAACTCAACAGTTACGATGAATCTTGGTTGTATTTTCAAACTAAAGGGAATCAACCTTACTATATCAGCTGCATGTGCCAGCTCATCACACTCAATCGGTCTTGGAGCACTATTGATCAAGAACGGTCTGCAGGATATCGTAGTTTGTGGTGGAGCACAGGAGATCAACCCATACGCAGTAGGAAGCTTTGACGGTATCAGCGCTTTCTCTACACGTGAGTCTGAGCCAACTAAAGCGTCTCGTCCGTTTGATAGAGACCGTGACGGTTTGGTGCCAGGAGGTGGTGCTGCGACAGTGATTATCGAGTCGCTTGAGAGTGCAAAGCGTAGAGGAGCAACAATCCTTGGTGAAATTCTAGGATGGGGATTCTCTTCTAACGGTGACCACATCTCTTCTCCTAACGTGGAGGGTCCATCAAAATCATTAGAGATGGCAATCAAGGAGAGCAAAGTGGATTTGAAGAAGGTGGCATACTTGAACGCTCACGCAACAAGTACACACATTGGAGATGCTCGCGAGGCAACAGCTATCGCAAACGTACTTGGCGAGTACAAGCCATATGTAGCGTCAACAAAAGGATTCACAGGCCATGAAATGTGGATGGCCGGAGCTTCAGAGATCATCTACTCTATGATCATGATGAAGAACGGATTTATCGCTGAAAACTTGAATTTCGAGAATCCAGATGAGGACACTTGCAGACTAAACATCCCTGCTAGCAGAATCGACACTGGTTTTGACACATTCATCTCTAACTCATTCGGTTTCGGCGGTACTAACTCGACGCTAGTCGTAACTGATTTCAAAGAATAATCAATTAGGAAAACTAAACAATAAAACAATAAGAAAATGGCAAATCAAGAACTAATCGAAAAGATTAACACAGTGTTGTCTGAGGAGTTTGAAGTGGATATCGAGAACATCACTCCAGATGCTAACATTAAGTCTACACTTGAGCTTGATTCACTTGCAATTGTAGACCTTGTAGGTTTGGTAGAAAATGAGTTTGGTGTTAAGATCCCAAGTGCTGAAGTTGGCACAATTCTTACATTCCAGAGTCTTTATGATTATATTGCTGAGCACCAGGCATAAGCTAAATAACTAAAGATGAAACAACCTTTGTACGAAGGAGAAAGTATCAAAAAGCTCATACCTCAGCGTATGCCGATCATGATGGTCGACACGTTCTATGATGCTACTCCGGAAGAAGGGCATACAGGATTGACTGTTGCCGAAGATAACTTTTTCTGTCGCGAAGGACACTTTATTGAGCCGGGTCTGATTGAGCATATCGCTCAATCAGCTTCGGCTTTTGCTGGTTATAATGCCATCGCGGAAGGAAAGGAGACTCCAATCGGTTTTATTGGAGAAGTAAAGAATTTTAAGATGAATTTTCTGCCTAAGGCTGGCGACAGAATCTTGACAGAAATCAAAATTCAGAGTGTGGTGATGAACATTACTTTGCTTACGGCTGAGGCTAAGGTAGACGGTAATGTTGCTGCCAGCTGCACAATGAAGATTTTCATCAAAGAGTGATATCCGACAAATTGCGTCTTAACTGATTTACTATGGCTGCAACTGAATTAAAAGACTACGTTAGAATTCCGGTAAGGTTTTCTGAGGTTGATTCTATTCGTGTGGTGTGGCATGGCAGTTATGTGGCTTATTTGGAAGACGGTAGAGAGGCGTTCGGCAGACGTTACGGACTTGGCTACAATGATATGTTCAAGGCTGGTCTTACTGCGCCGATAGTTGAAGTCTCCTTGCAATATAAAGCCCCCGCTACAGTAGACGACATTTTGGTATTGGAAACACGTTATGTGCCGGCAAGAGGCTCAAAACTGGTGTTTGACTACTCTTTGTATAAACTAGAAAACAAGGATCTTTCGGATGATGAGGCTTTCTCTCCGAAAGATGACACACATAAACTTATACTCACAGCCCGTACTACACAGTTGTGGATGTCTGGCAGTGAATTGGAAATATCGACTCCGAAATTCTTCCAGGACTGGAAAGATAAATACGGGTTCGGTATAAAAAAATAGATTGCAATGTTGCTTAACAGTTATTTTGAAATCACAAACAAGGTTGCCACTGACGACGGGTTCCGTTATTCAGTGAAACTTAATCCTAACCATGAGGTGTATAATGGCCACTTCCCAGGAATGCCAGTTTGCCCAGGTGTATGTAGCACACAGATGATCCGAGAGTGTATTCAGGAAGCTACTGGTGTAAAGCTGTTTATTTCGGAAATAAAACAGATTAAGTTTTCTTCTTTGATCACACCAAACGAAAACCCTAATCTTGATATTGTGTTTTCATTGTCGGATGAAGGGGATACTTTCAAAACAAAATGTACAATTGAAAGTGGCGACACTACTTTCCTAACACTGAAGGGCGACCTAAAGAAAGTGCAATAAGAGAGAGAACATGGCACGCATAGCATTAGCGATATATCATTTTTTAGAGCGATACAAACCATTGATGTATGTATTGCTCTTTGTTAGTTTTGCATTCTTCGTGTACGAAGGTCGAAAAATGACCTATGAAGAGGATATCACACGTCTGCTTCCTCAACCTAAGAATGAGAATGGAGAAAACCTTGTGTTCTCTAATCTTAAGGTTAAGGATAAAATCTATTTGCTGTTCCAACCAAAGGCTGATTCTGTCGGTGTCGAGAGAATGAGTGAGTTGTGCGACGAGTATATGCAGTCGTTGTTGGATAGGGATAGCTCAACCCATTATATAGCCGACGCTTTGTATAAAGTGGATCAGAGTGTGATGATGGGTGCTGTTGATTATTTGACGCAGAGCCTTCCCGTCTATCTTGAAGATGAGGACTATGAGAGTATCGAGAACTTGATCGAACCAGAATCAGTCAGGGCGTCAATGCAACGCAATCAGGAGATGGTTTATTCTCCAATGGGAATGATGATGATGGACCTTGTGTCTCGTGATCCTCTTGGAATGAAGGATGTGTTGATCGGCAAGGTCGGTAAGATGAAGGAGGGTCTTGGCGGCAGCTACACAATGATCAACCAGCATTTCTATACTCCAGACTCAGCCTTGTGCGTGGGTTTCCTTTCTCCAGGATTTGCATCTACCGACTCTAAAAAGTCAACTAAATTGATATCAATGATGGAGGATGCCATCAATGATTTTCTAGAAATCCATCCTGAAGTTGATGTTTATTATCATGGAGCTCCTGTGCAGAGCGTGTATAATTCGCGTCAGACAAAGAAGGATTTGGCAGGCACATTGTCTGTCTCGATGATATTTATCTGCATCGCAATCTGGTTCTGTTTCAAGAATTGGGATACGTTGCCGATGCTTCTTATGCCTGTGCTCTACGGTACGTTCTTCGCTCTTGCTGTCCTATATTTGTGGCAGGGCACTATGTCGTTGCTGGCGTTGGGTATCGGTGGAGTAGTGCTGGGTGTGGCCTTGAGTTATTGCCTGCACGTGCTTGTCCATTATAAGTATGTTTCTGATCCGGAGACGGTGATAAAAGACCAGACTACTCCTGTCATACTTGGATGCTTGACTACTATTGGTGCATTCATGAGCTTGATGTTTACGGAGGCGTCTTTGCTTCGCGACTTTGGAAAGTTCGCGTCGTTGGCGTTGGTCGGCACTACATTCTTCTCTTTGGTTTTCCTTCCTCACTTCTTTAGCGTCAACCGCAACAAGAAGAATGAGAAAGCTTTCAAGAAACTGGAGGCTTTCAACTCATATCCTTTTGAGAAGAAAATGTGGCTTATCTTCTCTATTATTGTGATAAGCATTATCTGTTTGTTCACCAAGAGTCTTGTTGAGTTTGACACGGACTTGAAAAACATCGGCTACAATGAACCTAGAGTGTTGGAAAGCCAGAAGATACTTGCTGACCATTCGACAAAGGAATACCGCACTATCTATTATGCTACAATAGATGAAAACCTTGATTCCGCGCTTACATTCAACAATACACTTTATGCTGAGCTGGAGAATCAGAAGAGTAACAAGAAGGTGGCAAGCTACGGCACTACGTCGTCTTTGTTTATTCCTACTGATGTTCAGTTGAAGAGAATCGAGAAGTGGAACAAGTTCTGGAATGGAAAAGAGAAGCGAGCTGAGAAACTGAAGGCGACAATGGCTGCTGAGTGTGTCAAGTATGATTTCACTATGGATTTGTTTCAGCCGTTCTTGGATATGCTTGACAAACAGTTCGAGCCGACTTCGTTATATGAGGCTGATGTTCTGCCAAGCGGTTTGAAATCAAATATGGTTGAGTATACTGACGGCAAGTATATCTTGTTTACTCCTGTCCAGTTGAAACTTGAGGATAAGAATTTTGTTACCGATCGGATAGTTGAAACGGAGGTCGCTGGAGCTCGTCGTTTTGTGATCATAGATCCATTCTACTATACTAATGCGTTGGTTGAGATCATGAACAATGATTTCGACATTGCGTTGTTCATTTCAAGTATCTTCGTATTCTTGGTTTTGCTAGTGTCGTTCCGCAGCACAACATTGGCATTGATCGGCTTCTTGCCGATGACGTTGAGCTGGTATATAGTGCTTGGTGTCATGGCTATTTTAGGAGTCAAGTTCAACTTGGTGAATATTGTGATCAGCACGTTTATATATGGTATCGGAGTGGATTACTCCATCTTTATTATGGATGGATTGCTTTCTAATTTCCGTACTCGCAAACAGCTTCTTGTATATCATAAGACGGCTATTTTGTTCTCTGCGTTTGTGTTGATCGTCGGCATTTCATCGTTGTTGTTCGCAACACATCCGGCAATGAAGAGTATCGGATTCTCTACATTGATCGGTATGTCGGCCACTGTGATTATCGCATATTCGCTACAGCCATTCTTGTTCTATTGGTTCATCAAACGCCGTACACGCAAGGGACTTGCTCCTGTCACTGCATACAATCTGTTCCATCCGAAATCATTCTTCCGTCCTAATGGCATGAATGACGCTCAGAAGTTGATAAACAACTACGAGTACAAGGGAATCAATGTGGAGAAGGGATTGAGAGAAGAGGTTGAGGCAACTACACACTACAAACTATTCCTGCGTGATGTGTTTGGCGCTGATAATGTGCTTAACTACGGTTGTGGGGCTGCTTACTTGTCGTACTGGTTTATTCTTAAGAATGAGACTGTAAAGGTGTTCTCGTTCGATGACGACAAGGATGAGCTGTTGACGATAGCTTCGTTCTGCTATCTGCGTAATCCAAGAATGACATTCTCTACAGAGATTGATGATTTGTCTTCTTTGCCAAGAAATATCGAGAACGGATCTTTTGAGACTGCTTCTCCAGACAATAGATTCTCTATTGTTATAATCAACCGTTCTCTTCCTAACTCGGATGCGGATATGCTTGAGATAACAAAGAATGCAAAGGTTGTGTTTGTCAGAAAGAGTGTTTTGGATTCATTTGAATCTGCGGTTACAAAACTTGGTTTTGAGATGACTGCGGAAGATGACGTGTTTGTACGCTACGCAAAGAAATAATTGTCTATGAAATACGATGTTGTGATAATCGGAGCAGGTCTGGGTGGACTTGAATGCGGATATATCTGCGCAAAACATGGAAAAAGTGTCTGTGTGCTTGAGCAGGGTATCACTCTTGGAGGCTCACTTCAGGTGTTCAAACGCCGTGGCCATACTTTCGACACTGGCTATCACTACATTGGTGCATACGACAAAGGTCAGTCGTTGCACCGTCTGTTCGATTATTTCAACCTTACTCATCTTCCTTTCCAGAAGATGGACGCCAACTATTTTGATGAGGTAGTCTACAAAGGTGAGTCGTATCGTTTCGCTAATGGTTATGACAATTTCGTTGATGCGTTGGCTGAAAAATTCCCGCACCAGCGTCAGAATTTAAAAAACTTCGTCGATTTTCTCTCAAAGGTCGGCGACAATATATTCAATCAGTTTTCCCCTAAAGATTTAGATTCATTCTATACAGCGTCTTTATTCGGACAGTCGGCTTATGATTTCTTGAAGGAGACTTTCTCTGATGAGAATCTGATCAATGTCGTGTCAGGAACTAGCCTAAAACTTGAATTGAAGAGGGA
This sequence comes from Paludibacteraceae bacterium, assembly GCA_024401565.1. GTDB lineage: Bacteria > Bacteroidota > Bacteroidia > Bacteroidales > Paludibacteraceae > UBA1723. The sequence goes on along the minus strand of JAKSKU010000030.1, from coordinate 20,562 downwards.
GACGTTGCCTCTTTATACTTTTGCTCAGATTAACGACAGCTTCATTCGCAGTGCCTACCGTTTGAAAGGTGGTGGCGGACAAATTGCGGATTCTCTTGCGTCTGATATTGAGAAGATGGGCGGAATAGTGATGAAGAATGCAAAGGTAGACGAGTTGGTGGAAGTCGAAGGAAAGATTGCATACGCACGTCTTGCCAACGGAGATGAAATCCATGGAGAAACCTTCATTTCAAGCGCACATCCGTCAGCCACATTGGATTTGGTGAAGGAGAGCACAAAAATCCGCAAAATTTATCGTGGCAGAATTTCTCGTCTGCAGAACACAACGGGAATGTTCACTGCCAATATCAAACTGAAGAAAAACGTCCTTCCGTATCTCAACCGCAATCAATATTTCTACGACACTGACGATGTATGGAGTGTGTGCGACGGGGATGATTCTATAATCAAAGGTGCTTTGATGAGTTATCAGGTGCCGGAAGACGGTGGTGATTACGCTGACAACGTCGACATCATCGTGCCAATGTCTTGGGCTGCGGTAGAGCAGTGGAATGGCACCAAAGTGATGCAGAGAGGCGATGATTATGAAGCAATGAAGCAGAAGAAGGCTGATGATTGCGTAGAGTTTGTTTCAAAATATGTTCCAGAATTGAAGAATGCAGTAGACACGATCTACACAAGCACTCCGCTTACGTATAAAGATTACGTTTCGACAGTGGACGGTTCAGCTTACGGAATTCGTAAAGACTACAACAACGTCATGCAGACGTTGCTGACTCCACGCACACCGATCGAAAACCTTTTGCTGACAGGGCAGAGCCTCAACCTCCACGGCATCCTTGGAGTGTCGATGACATCATTGTTCACGACAGCCGAAATCGTCGGAATGGATACAATCAAAGAGGATTTATCACTATAATCAGTTATAATAAGGATTGCAAAGGGCGACAGCCCTTGCTCTTCCCCACTCGCGAGCCCGCAAGGGCGAGCGTAAGAAAATAAAATAAAGCACTCATTATGAAAGCACTTTTTATCGGTGGCACTGGCACCATCAGCATGGCAATCACACGTTCGCTTGCCACAAATCCAGATTGGGAACTATACGTATTGAATAGAGGAAACCGTTCAGCTGAACTTCCTTCAAATGTCAAGGTCATAAATGTAGCCGACGTGAATGATGAAGCCACAGTGGCTAAAGCAATCGAAGGATTGACATTCGACACTGTCTGCGATTTCATCTGTTTCCACAAAGAACAAATCGAAAGAGATATCCGTCTGTTCAAAGGCAAGACACGTCAGTTTATGGTGATCAGTTCAGCCTCAGCATATCAGAAACCATTATCATCTCACGTCGTGAATGAGGCAACACCACTTGCCAATCCATACTGGCAGTATTCGCGTGAGAAGATTGAGATCGAGGAGAGATTGATCCTTGAATACCGTACAAACGGATTCCCTATCACCATCGTCCGTCCAAGCCATACTTATGACGAGCGCAGCATTCCGCTTGGGGTTCACGGAAAGAACGGAAGTTATCAGGTAGTGAAAAGAATGTTGGAAGGGAAGAAAGTGATTGTGCATGGTGACGGCACATCGCTATGGACTATGACTCATAATTCGGATTTTGCAAAAGGCTTTATAGGATTGATGGGCAACGCTCATGCCATCGGTGAATCTTTCCAGATCACATCAGATGAAGTGTTGACTTGGAATCAAGTTTATCAGAGCATAGCCGACGCGTTGGGTGTGGAATTCAAGCCATGCTACGTCTCTTCGTCATTCTTGGCGTCTTGCAGCGATTTTGATTTCTCCGGATCTCTTATAGGCGACAAGGCAAATTCTGTCGTGTTTGACTGTTCTAAATTGAAAAGAGCAGTGCCTGGCTATTGCGCGACAACCCGTTTCGATCAAGGTGTTCGCAAGACTATAGCAAACGTATTGTCTACACCAAGTTTGCAGCGTCTTGATCCTGAATTCGACGAATGGTGCGACAGAGTGGTGGAAGCAATGGATATGGCAAAAAACTATGTGCTGAAGAAGTAGCGTACATCGTTAGAATTGCCATGTTATAAGTCTTTGATCAGCTTCTCGCTTGTCGCATTCTCTATATTGGCGATATGGTCGTTGAAATGCTTGAGGAAGCTGCTTTTAGATTCTGTGTTGATCTTAGAGTCAGTGGAGTGTATCTTGTTGAAGAATAGACGCATTGTCATTTGCTCCACTGGCATAGCTGGCTGAAAACAGTCTTCTCTTCCGCAAATCAAAACCTTGCTTATGATACCAGCGGCACGTAGCTTGTCGATATAGTCCATCACATGATGCGACGGCAGGTTGTTCTCTTCCGTTAATGTTTTGACGTCAGTGTAGCTTGCTTTCCCGTCGTTTGCTTCGCTGAATCTCTTGTAGATGGATGATGCGATTTGCAGACGGTACAAATCATCCTCGTAGTCGGATTTGTTATGCTCTCTTGATGTTATCGACGTCAGGTTGCCATTGCTTTGCATCGAGAAACAGAGTTCGGCTCCACTGAGTGTGATCACCCAGAAATAGTTCATGAACATCAATCCCAACACTATAGTGGCGATACTACCGTAGATTTTGTTGTAGCTTGTGGCATAAAACATGATGTTGGTGAATATCGTGTAGAGTACGGCAAACGAGATACTCGCTATGATTGCGGACACAAATGCGTTTCTCATTCTGACGCGGGTGTTTGGAATCGCGATGTAGAGGAACAGGAACATCAGTATTGTGGCGCAAAATGGCATCATCACCGTCACCACGAATCCTGCTAAGTCGCTAATCTCCTCGGCAAAGGATTTCAGGCCAATGCTAAGCACCATCAAAAGTGAGATTACAAGTAGGGTGGAGATGTAGTTGGAAGCACGACGTATGATGCTTCGTGACGTTGATACTCTCCAAATCTCGTTGAAAAAAGATTCCACTTCAGAGAAAATGCTATAGATAGACCAAAGAAGGAATGCAATACCGAAACCGAGGATGATTCCGCCCCTTGAGTATTCGAGTTGGTTCTCTGCCATTTTGAAAAGAGGCATCAGTCTGTCACCGTTTTCTCCAAGAGTGTCCTGGACGTACTCGATCACCTTCCCGTCGTAGCCGAAACCTTTGGTCATGGCAATGATGAAAGCCAAGATAGGGATGATGGAGAAAATGGTGAAATAAGTCAGGCTCTTTGCTTTCTGTCCGATCTTTTTCTCGTTGAATCCGAGCAGACAAAGCACAATGACTTCGGCTGTCTTGAATAACGGCCCCACAAGTCTTAGTTTACCGCCCATACGTAGCAGTTCCACCACGTCATCAATATAATCTTTGGGATGTTTGATTAGTTTGGAGGCTAGATCCCCCAATTTAGCGAGTATTTCTTTGGCTTCCATAAGTGATTTGAAATAAAAAAGAAGAGAGGAAGTATAAGCCGGGTTATGTGCCACGCCATTTATTACTAAACGCCGTGCGTCTGCCATTTATCTACTGTGTGCGTCACCACACACCTCTAGCAATCTACCCTCCGACTCGGACGAGCAGCCCTCAAGCGTCGGTATACATGATCTTGCAACCCATGACCGATAGAGACGCCGCGTGTCACCACACGACCGGTGGGCTCTTACCCCGCCATTTCACCCTTACTGTCCGAAAACAGCGGTATATTTCTGTTACCGTACATTCTCTCTCACGAAAGACTTCCCGTTAGGAAGCATGGTCGCTCTGTGTTGCCCGGACTTTCCTCTGACGCCTCAAGGACGCCAGCGACAGACCCTTCTTCTCTTCTGGAGTGCAAAATTACACTTTTTCGGGGATATTTAATAATGCAGAATGCTAAATGCTGAATTATGAATTTGTATTTCTTATTAATACATAAATTTCTGTGTCGTTTTTTTGCCGTCTATGGTCTCAACCTGGATGATCAAAGGCTCTTTTGATCGTAGTGTGAATTCCCAACGGTTGTCGATCACTCGTGGATCACTGAATGTCTTCAATTTACCGTTGGCCTTCAGAACCACCACTTCTTTGATTATGTTGTTAGCGACAATAACCACTTTGTTCCCTTTCTTGTAGACAAAAAACATATCTTCTGGCACTTCTGGTGGCCCGATTGGTTCTACTTTGCTTGTCTCGTTGTTGACATCTTCTCTTGTTGTGCCGATTTTTATATCGTCATACCATATATGGCAAGTTTCTGTTGGCACCCATGTTTGGTCGCTGCCTCCGTGGAAAGTAGAGAAGTACAGTTTGTCTACTTTGTCTCCATTATTTGTGAATCTCAGACCGTTTAGCGACAGCACCTCTTTGCCATCCACCCAAGCCTGCACTTCACCGTCGTAAGCATCTCCTGAAGAATTGATTTTTACTCTCTCTTCGATATGATGCCATGTGCCTCTTTCAAACACAACATTGCTTCCGTCTTCATATTTCAACGGATGATCCTCACCCCACTTGGCAGGCTTGTCCATGTGGTAAAGGTAAAGCACTATCTGGCCGTCGTTTCTCCACATGAATCGTGCTGAGAATCCGTTTGTACCGTCGCAATTATCACCTCCCGAACAGTTCTTTCCTCCGCTTAATCCTGGCAGTTTGCCTCCTTTGCTTGTTGTGCCGAAACTGAAATTATCGGAGAATCGCATCCAGTACGACATGTATGCTTCGTCGCGTGGAGTGATTTTCAATTCTACCTGAGCTCCTGTTTCTGATGTCCCTAAACCACCTTGCGGATATTCCACGCGAAGAGATTTTTTGCCGGAAACTGAGTATGCGGAATCTATTATGGTTCTGTCTTTCAGACCATTGTCCCATGTTCCGGTAGTGAAACCTTCATTCTGCCAATTTGCACGCAAGAATGGCTTCTCGATTTCTGCTGATTCAAAATCGGTGGATGAAATCATCTCTGCGGAAACAGATGCGGTGATAGCTAAGTATGTGAATAGTGCTGTGGCTTTCATAGAAAATTATAGCGTTTTTCTTGATGCAAAAATACATTTTTCAGCGATTTTTTATTTTCATAATTCGATAAAAATTCTCATTATATTTTCTTTTGAGTGAGATTTTATTGCATAAAAATGCCTTTTAGATCAAAATAATAGTAATTTTTTTATGAAATAATGAAAAAATATTATTTTAGCCATTGGATTAGGCGAAATGAGTATTTGAGTTTAGGATTATTGTATTAGTACAACACTTACAAATGAAAATAATGAAATGAGAAAAAGTGTACTTGGTCTAATATGTTTGGGATTGATCCATACAGTAAAAATGTATGCGACCACTTGTGTGGTAGGAGGTTCTGATTTTGAAACTTCCGTCGCTTTGTTTAATCCTCAGCTTTCCAATGATGGAAATGGTTGGTTCAGTAGTGATGTTGACAGGCTGCTTGAAGACGCGTGCGGATCCTCATGTGATTATCATGCAGATATAAGTGATGCAGTTCATGTCGGATTGGCTTCTGACAATATTTCTACTTCTGCCGTTCTGACTGCTAAGTGGGAAGATTATGCGACCAAAACGATCAATACAACCAGTAAAGGATTTGCAGGTGTTGTGTCCAACCCTCGAACAATCAGTCCATACCTAAATGAAGGAAGTGGGTCAAATCAATTGGTTATATATGGAAATGGCCAGAATGTATCTGTGATGACGTACGAACTTTCTGGTTTAGTCCCTAATTCTACTGTCGTTGTCTCTGTCGACGTATACAACTTGATGTCTACCGCTAATCTGGAAAAGGCATTGCAAACCATGAATGAAGGAGTGGTCGACCCCGATGACCTGGTCACTGAAATTAAGCTCGGAAGAAAGTTGAGCTTTACCATGCTTTCAGACAATGGCGGTCTGACTCCAGGATCAGGAGAATTTTCTGCACCAGCCCCACAACTGAGCGTAAGCACATCCATGCCGACCGGAATGATGTCTGCTGGAAACAGAAAGACGACTAACAGACTTGATTGGGGAGAAAAACAAACGTTAACATTGTCAGCGAAAGCGGACAATACAGGTAATGTGACGTTCTATTTTACGGGAGTCAACGCTGATTTTGGACCGTTGTCATTGGATAATTTAAGAGTGGAAGGTGAGATTGAGCCGACAATAAGGGTGGTGGGTAATCCGTGTCCTAAGATGTCTGCTATATTGAGATTGAATTCAGCATATCCGGAAGGAACAATCTATTCGTGGAAAGAAAGCAGTACGGGAGAAACTTCAAAAGAGCAATCAATGATTTTCTTTCCTCCTACTCCTGGCGATTACACAGTCTCTTGTACTGTGACTACTCCTGATGGATGTGAGTCGTCTGCTTCTCATAAACTGACAGTGGGAGAGTGTTGCGATGATGGCAATGGTCCGATGGCTCTGACAGACATCTATTTGGATGATTTCGGAAGATTCTCTGGCAGCACATACATTTATAGAGATAAAAAAGGCCAGGAGCAAACGACTAAAGCAACTGAGATTCTAGTCGGAACGGGTAATCATGGATACAGTATTGACGATCAATTGAATAGAGGAGCGGCTTTTGCGGAGGAGTTGAAATTTTCAGGTAAAAATTTCCGTAACGGAGCGTATGCTATCGCAACAGAAAACGCTTACAACTCTCCGTCCACTATGTTTGATGCCTCAGGAGAAAAAGGAGGTGCTTTTCTGCAAATAGATATGAAGGGAGACGGTTGGTTGGATAAGGTGGTCTATGAACAGGAGATTACAGGTTTGTGTCCCGAACGACTTATCTCTTTTTCTGCCGCTGTCGGAGCAATCAACAAAGCACCAAGCGCAGGCTCTACAAATGCGACAATACAGGTCCGTCTTGTTAATTCAGAAACAGGCGAGGTGATTTTGGCTGACGGATCTCCAATAGAAGACACTTATGTTTTGGATAAAGTAGGCTGGGTAGAGCCTAGAAAAGAATATGATTTCAAATTGCCTAACGGTGTGGAGTCTGTCAAAATACAGATTATCAGTAAAGAAGACGACTATAGAAGTGCACAGCGTGGAGACATCGCGTTGGACGACATCGCATTCCGTGTGTGCACACCTCCGAACGTGGAAGTGGTGGCTTCTAGCAAAAACGACGATTTACTGAATTTGTGTATGGGGGATGATCTTGTGTTGGAGGCAAAAATAAAAGCCAAAGAGTATTTTGAAAAACCAGTTGCGGGTTATCTCTTCCAGTTCACAAAAAAAGATCCTGCTGATCCAGATTTTGATCCAATTAATGATTGGATGGATTTGGGTGACGTCCAGTTGGAAGAGTCATACCTTATAAGTGATCCTGCTACTCATATTGCTTTTGCAGGTGTGGAAGGAAAGGAGAAAGTTCGCTTCCGCGTGGTGATAGGAGAGTATGAGTATCTGAAGAATCAACGTGCGTTATGGGAGACGTTGGATGAGTTAAGCCCATGTAGAAATGTCTCTTTTTCTACGATTCCTGTCGAAGCCGCATTGAATTGTGACGTATGTGAACCGGTTGATAAGGCTTCGATTATTTCTGCAGATCCGTCGACTTTGATTACTACAAATACAAATCATGAGAAGGAGGTGATACTTTGTCCTGGTGAAGTGGCTAATCTTACGACAGAGCCTTTTGCTCCTGCTAATCCGAATGCTATGGGTATCAATGCCGGATCAAGTAATGAACCTCGCAAGTATTTGGCGTCGTGGCATAAAGGTTCGAAGAATGCTCTTGGAATAGCAGGCGCAGGATCGTCGCCAGGAGATCCAGTCTCATTCTATAATGTGACGTGGGAGGATTCCGATTGGTACTATTTGTTGGTGAAGGATATGGAGTTCCCAGAAGAAGACGGTAAGCATTGTTGGAGATGGGATAGTATCCATGTCATCCAAGGCACTCGTCCTACAGATACATTGGCTTATCCTAAAACATTTTGCGAGGGAATGTTTAAGGCAGAAGAACAGCCGACAATGACTATCTCTGGTTTCAAAATTGATTGGTATGACGGTGCTGATTCTATTAGTGCAAATTCTATTTCAAAACCGGAAGTAGGAAATGTGACACAAAATGAGTCTCCAAAATCATTCTGGTATGTTTTGACAGAAGAAAAGAGCGGATGCCGTGGAGACATGACGAAATATGTTGTCACTGTACAGAGTGTAGCAGCGCCATTGGCAAGCCCAATCACATATTTGAAAACAGAAGTGGAGAGCGGAAATGTGTCAAAACCGACAGTGCAATCTCCAAACGCTATTGTTCAGGATGCGTCTTGCCACATTGTATGGTATAACGAGGATGAAACCGGTCCTATAAATGAGACTGAAGCAACACCAACTCCAGCTGACGTTGTCGGACTGTACGACAATCTGACCAAAAAGTATAAAATAAAGCAGGTTAATGAACTTGGTTGCGAAAGTGGATTCGTCCCTGTTTCAATCGTGGTGTCTGGTTATCCTGCACCAACTGTGAGGGATTTTTCTGTGTGTGAGAATTCTCCATTGTTGAAAGATACACTTGTTGCGACAATAAATGGTGTTGATGGAGGAAATTCTGCATCTGAGTTTAAGTTAGTTTGGTATAAAAGTAATGACGACGGAACAATAATTGATTCGCAAGAGTTTGACAAGATAGATCTGTCTCCATCAATTCAGAAGGCGTCTGCTACAGAGAAGACAAAGAAATACACTTACTATGTACGTCAGCGTTTGAAATCCAACCCGGCTGCGGAGAGTGCTCCAGCAGCCCTGACTGTGACCGTCTATACAAATCCTAAACTTGCTGCTGTGGAGACAGCACCTAAGTGTTTGGGTGAAAGTCAGAATTTGAAAAAGATGTTCAATATAAGTATTGAGGATTGTGAAGTTCACTTTGATAATGGATCTTTGATAGCCGATCCTGAAGATGTGAAAGAAGCCGGAGTGTATAAGGTGATTGGGTCGTATGTTATCAATAAAGGAGAGGCGGATGAGCAGACTTGTTCGTCTGACGAGGAAGAACTTAATGTTGTGTTCCATGAACTTAAAGTTGATATTACGGGTGATGATAAGACTTGTCCGAATAGTGCAGTAGTCTTGGACCTTGATCTTACATTGGGTGGTGGACTTACAGAAGACAAACTTGTCTATTCTTGGTCTAATAATCTAAACAATACAAAAGCAAATACAAAAGTATACAACACTGGAACTGCAGGCCTTAACAAAGCTGGAGACGTGATGAAGGTGACCGTCGAGGTGTCTAGTGCAGCGTGTAGAGGCATCAGCGCCGAGAAGGAGATTACAGTAGGAGATAGCCCACTTAATGGAAATATCAAATTTTCGGAAACAGACAATACACAACCTCTATCAAAGACTATTTCTTCTAGTGATTTGATTTTCAACTCCTGTGGTGGCGTGGTTACTGTTGAACTTTCTGATGTGGTGAATAAAAATGGAGGAAGTTATGATTTGACAGGTACAAAATCAAGTACTGGAACATTCACAGATGAGACTGCAGGTTCAGCGACATTAAGTCTTGGAGTTGGATCATATACAGTGTCATATATTAATGGGTGTGCAACAAAATTCTCGTTCAAGATTGTCGACAATAGTGCCAAAGCTGGTTCACGAAGTGACGGACTGATAAAGTGTGAGGGTGATCAATGGTGGGCTGAAATAGTTAATCTTGATGGCCCCAATAATACCGTTATTGAGTGGCAGCATGACGGAACGAAAATTAACGGACAGACAGGAAAAAGATTGAACTTAAGAGAACTCAAACCATCTGACAGTGGCGTCTACTCGTATTCTCTGTTGTCTGGAGGATGTCGATTCGACAATGATGTGACGAACGGTGACAAACTAGTGGTCAAACCTATTGCTAAGTTTGACAAGTCATCATTCAAGGATAAATATGAAGTGATAAATGGGGAGCCGCTCTCTATCAATATTGGATTCTCGAACCCGTCTTCACAGAATGATATTGCGGATGGTGTTAAATGGACGGGTTATACCAACCCTAATGGACTCTCTTTAACTATTCCGTCGGTAGAACGTGAGTATAGTATCCATGTGACTGCGGAAAACGACTTGTATTGCAGGGCAGACACTGATATAGTGGTTAGTGTTGACGCACGTCTGAAAATGGAGGCAAAACTTGATAAATACGTCATGTGTGAAGGTGAGAGACATCAACTTATTGTTGATACGACCGGTACTGGAACAGTGTTGCATCCAGGACTAGTCCTGACAGCAACAGAGACTATAGGAACTGGTAGTCCAAGAGTTTTGACACTTGTAGATAAAGGAGACATACTGGTAGCAGACATCAGTCCAAGTGCGGATGCATCATACAATGTCGTATATACATATCCTGTAGGGTCACAAGACTCAAGTCTTCGTACTCCGCTTAATATGAAGGTATATGAGGCTGTCAGCGTGGAAATCTCGGATCCGGATCCTGTTTGTGGTGATGGTGTGGAGACGGTTACAATAGATGTGACACCAAATGCGTTTGTAGAGGAATTAGATTGGAGCAATAATCCAGAAGGTGAAGTGTCAGGAAATACAAGTGGTGCTACAATCACACCAGTGTATAATGGTTCGGGTGTGGAATCAATCATAAAACAGTATACTGTAGTAGCTAAAAACCAGCATTGTGAACCAGACACATTTTTCATCCCAGTTGAGGTTCACAAGCCTCTAGAGGGGCAAATTGTCGCGCCTTCTGTAGTATGTGGATATGATGATCTGCATCTTGACGCGTCTTCATATCAAGCAGAATCGTACGAATGGTTGTATGAGGAGACAAAAGATACGTTATTTGGGCCTACTCCTTCACTCGTTCCAGATCCAGATTTTGCAAACTTCACTTTGTCAGTGAGAAGAGGAGAATGTGTGGCTGAGAATAGTATTAAAGTAAAAGTAGTTCGTGCACCTGTTGTCGCAAGTATAGACTCAATCACTTATAAAACTATCCAAATACAGCTTGATGAGGAATCTGCGGAACCATACTTGTATATTATTGATGGTAATGATAAAAGTGATAATCTGACAGAGTCTCTTCGCAGTGTTGCATACGGAAAGCATACTCTTAAAGTTGTCGACCAGTTTGGTTGTAAGTACGACACCGTTTTTATTGTTAACTATCCAGCCATTGAAATACCTATATTCATAACACCTGATGGCAACGGAGAGAATGATAGATTTGAGGTGAAAGGATTGGCTGATGGATATCCTGATGCCGTTGTTACAATCTATGACCGTTGGGGTAAGAAGCTGGCTAAATATAGAGCTGGTGATGATTCGGATTGGGATGGCGTTTATAACGGGAATAAGATGCCATCAACAGACTATTGGTATGAAATCAGTATTGATGATATAGATAAGACGTATACTGGTCATTTTACTTTGTTAAGATAATAAAATGTCGAGACGGGGAACGTCCCATCTTTGATATAAACCACAGAGTCACAAAGCGAAGATAATCGAATTGTTTCATTCCATGGTGGTGGATGGAGCAATTCGATTCGTGCTTTTTTAATGGCAAAGTCTTTGGAAGAACAAGGAATGAAGGTTAGAACATATTGTTTAGCGTCAAGTGAAAAGGCTTATCGATTCTTACGTGAGGTTGGTTTCATCAAATATCGTCTAAATGGTGACGTGATTGAAATGTATCATTCGGAGAAAAAATGAAGAGAAGCAAGCTATGCCAGAAGATGTTTAAGCCATAGAGAATAGATCTATATACATTTGTTCATGATTTAAACAACAAAAGGTCGGATTTCTCCGACCTTTTGTTGTTTTATGATATGTTTTAATTAGTCTTCTGCTGTGTAGCGAACGATTGTCTGCTCACGGTCTGGACCAACTGAAACGATCTTGATAGGCACCTCAAGGTAATCCTCTAGGAAGTCAAGATAGTCGTTGTATTCTGCAGGGAATTCTGAAGTCTTCTTAGTCTTAGTCATATCCTTCTTCCAACCCTTGAACTCCTTGTAGACAGGAGTAAAGTTAGTCTCCTTGATATCGAATGGGAACTCGTCAGTCTCTTCACCGTTGATATTGTAAGCTACGCAAGCCTTGATTGTGTCGAAATCGTCAAGAACGTCGCTCTTCATCATGATCAACTTAGTGACACCGTTGATCATAACTGCATACTTCAACGCTACAAGGTCGATCCAACCGCAACGTCTCTCACGGCCAGTTACTGCACCGTACTCATGACCAAGATCGCGGATCTTTTTGCCAGTCTCATCGAACAACTCAGTTGGGAAAGGACCAGCACCTACACGTGTACAGTATGCCTTGAAGATACCGTAAACGTCTCCAATCTTACGTGGAGCTATACCAAGACCAGTACATGCACCAGCACAGATTGTGTTTGATGAAGTTACGAATGGGTATGAACCGAAGTCAACGTCAAGCATAGTACCCTGAGCACCCTCAGCAAGGATAGACTTGCCCTCCTCCAAAGTGTCGTTCAAGAAATACTCGCTGTCGATGAAAACGAACTCTTTCAACTTCTTTACTCCTTCCAACCATGCAGATTCAATCTCCTTGAACTCCTGCTCGTATTCGAAGTTGTAGTGAGAAAGGATTTCCTTATGACGTGCGATAGCCTTTGCATACTTCTCTTCGAAGTTTACTAGCAAATCGCCGACTCTTAAACCGTTACGAGAGATCTTGTCTGTGTATGTTGGGCCGATACCCTTACCTGTTGTACCGATCTTTCCAGCTCCCTTGGCCATCTCATAAGCCTTGTCCAAAAGACGGTGAGTTGGAAGGATAAGGTGAGCCTTCTTTGATATATATAGGCGCTCTGTCAAATTGTGACCTGATGTTTCAAGCTCCTCAACTTCTTTCTTGAACAATGCTGGATCAAGCACTACGCCATTTCCGATAACATTGACCTTGCCACCCTGGAATATGCCTGATGGAACTGATCTAAGCACGTATTTCTGGCCTTCAAACTCAAGTGTGTGTCCTGCATTCGGACCTCCTTGAAAGCGTGTTACGACATCATAGTTTGGCGTCAATACGTCTACTACTTTTCCTTTACCCTCGTCGCCCCATTGCAAACCGAGTAAAACATCTACTTTCATTCTTTTATTTTATTGTAATTCAATTCTTTAATATCTGTGTAACCAGAACACAGTTCGATGTCACACACAAAACGGCTGTAAATATGGCAATTTTTTTTGACCTGACAAAGCTAAATTTTAATTTTTAGTGATTTTAGAAAATTTCAGGATTCAAGTTTTAGGATTTAAGTACGTATGTTCAGCATTCCAAATTCAGCATTCTCCATTTTGAAAATTTCATTTTCCTCCATTTCCATCGACGTTTATCGTAGTCATTATTCCCAATATTAGTGTTATTTTTCCCTTTTTGTTAAATTATTTTCTCTTTCGATTGAATTGATGACTCCTCTTTTTATATTTGTGATATTAAAACTATACGACATGAAAAACACATATCTATTTAAGTTGCTTCGCATAGCATTGTCTCTATGTATGATGGGCTTCTCTTCTTTCGTGAAGGCGGCTCCAGATCCAAATTATCATATTTATCTATGTTTTGGTCAGTCAAACATGGAGGGTAACGCTACTGTGCCTGCTAATGAGAAAACAGGTGTAGATGAACGTTTCCGAATGTTCTATACTGCAAACAAATGTAACACTTGTGGCCATACTACCGGTAGCGAATACACTGCTATTCCTCCTTTGGCTCGTTGCTTCCACTGGAATAATTCTGGTTTTGGTCCAGTCGACTATTTCGGCCGTACTTTGGTGAAGGAACTTGATCCAAGCATCAAAGTGGGTGTTGTGGTTGTGGCTTTGGGTGGTACAAGTATCGAAGGTTTCCAAAAGTCAAAGTATCAGAGCTACTTCAGTTCAGCTGCAGATTGGCTTCAGGGTTACGCTAAAGAATACGGTGGTAATCCTTACGGCCGTTTGATTGAAGTCGCTAAAGAGGCTCAGAAGGTTGGTGTTATTAAGGGTATTTTGGTGCATCAGGGTGAGACTAACTCCGGTAATCCGAACTGGCCGAATGATTTGAAGGGTGTTTATCAGGATATCTTGACGGATCTTGGTCTTAAAGGTGCTGATGTTCCTTTGCTTGTCGGTGAGGTTCGTTACACTGGCCCATGTAGCGGCCACAATAATGTGATACGTAAGGTGCCAAGTGTTATTCCTAACTCATATGTTGTCTCTGCTGAAGGTTGTGAGGCTGCTGGCGACCAGTATCACTTTACAGTTGCCGGTTATACTTTGCTTGGTAAGAGATATGCTGAGAAGATGCTTGAGATTCTAAATAAGAATGGTGGAGCAACACCTCTTGCAAGTATCGGAGTTGAGACTTTTATCAATAAGGAGTCTGAACCTGGAGAAATTGAGATCGTCGTCAACAATGAGATTGAAAATACAAAGTCATTCGATATTTATGTGGATGACAAGAAAGTAGCAAGCAACGAAAATAAGTTTGTCTTGGACAATATGACAAGAGGTGAACATACTGTATGGGCTGTGGCTTACGACTCTAACAATAAAGAGTACACGTCTCAGAAGAAATCAGTGAACATCTTTATGCCGCAGACTCCATTCAATGGCGTGCCTTTCAAGATTCCAGGTGTGATTGAGGCTGAGGAGTTTGACAACGGAGGTGAGGGTAATGCTTACCATGACAACGATGAGGAGAACCGTAATGGCGATACACGTAAAGAGGGAGTTGACATGAGTGCCACAGCAATTGGTTACACTCAGACAGGAGAGTGGCTTGAATATACTGTCGACGTGGAGATTGAAGATGAGTATATTGTTACTTCGAAAGTGGCTTCTGGAACAGATGGCTCGGCATTCACATTCTATCTTGATAATACATTCATTGTTCCTGGCGACGACGGCACTCCTGGTGGATTCGTCAATGTTCCAAACACAGGTGATTGGGACACTTATACTATGGTGGAGACAAAGTTGAACAAGCTATCTAAGGGAATTCATATTTTGAAAGTTGAGATCACTGGTGACTGGGTGGACATCGATAATTTTACATTCAAATGTGCGGATCCAACTAGTTCGACGTCAATATCTGCAGAAAATGGAATCATTCCTGATGATGAATACAATGTGTATGATGTTGCTGGTAGATTTGTTAAGAAGATTAACGTCTCACAGAATTCATATAAGAACAGTTTGAACAACGGTTTCTACATCTTGAGAAATTCAAAGGGTAAGAATTATACGTTGCTTAAAAGATAAAACATTGTTATATTATGCTCGCCCTATGGGCTCGCGTTTGGAGCGGGGTTAGGGCGTTCCGCCCTTAACAATCCTTTTCGCCAAAATAAATCGGCAGGTGAATGATTTCATCTGCCGATTGTTGTTTTTATATAATTATTAGAGACGCACGACCGTGGCAATTATTTTGAGACGCACGACCGTGACAATTATTTTGAGACGCACGACCGTGCGTCTCTACTAGAATCATCTGATATAGATGACCTCTGGGTCAATCTTGATTCCAAATCTGCTCCATACGTCAACTTGGATTGTGTTTGCCAGTTCGATGATGTCTCTGCTTTTGGCATCTCCGTTGTTGACTAGAATAAGAGCCTGTTTGTGCCAAACTCCCGCTCCGTTGTGGCTCTGGCCTTTCCATCCGCAACGTTCGATCATCCAACCTGCAGGGATCTTGACCTCGGTCTCTGAAACGTCGTATTTAGGCACGACTACTGTTTCATCGATAGCTTTTTCTCGTTGGCAGATCTCTTCATAGATAGAACGGTCCACAATAGGATTTTTGAAGTAACTTCCTGCACTTCCCACTTTGCCGACCTCTGGCAACTTGTTGTTTCTTATATTGATAATCGTCTCTCGAATAGATTTCAGATTGACTTCTTTGCCTTCCAACTCTTTCGATAGTCCACCGTATGACAGCTTGAAATCAGGCTGTTTCTTCAATCTATAGGTGACGTGGGTGACGATAAACATATCTTTCCAGTCCTCCTTGAAACGGCTCATACGATAGCCGAAATGTAGATTTTCGTTGCTGGCGACGTGGATGCTCGCGTCGTCGATCTTTATCATCTCCACTTCTTTGATGATATCCTTTGCCTCCACTCCGTATGCTCCGACATTCTGAACTGTTGAGGCTCCGACAGTGCCGGGAATGATAGACAAATTCTCCGCACCACAGTAATTATTCTCCACCGACCATGCTATGAAATCATCCATAATCTCACCGGCTCCAACCTTCACGTCGACAATATCAGCGTCTTCATAAACGATTTCAATTCCCTTTATTTGAGAGTGCATCATTGTGCCTTTGAAATCGTCGCAAAGCAGGATATTGCTTCCGCTACCAAGTTGGAATAGACGTTTGCCTGTGATATTGCCGTCCTTGATAAACGATTGAAGTTCAGCCACGTTGTCGTATTCGATGAATTCATCGCAACGTTGGTCCAGACCAAATGTGTTGTAGTTTTTAAGAGAAAAATTCTTTTTTATGCTGATCATATATTTATTATTATCATTTATGAATATAGACGTTGTATGCAACGTCTATACAAATATACGATTTAAAATAAAAAAAGACACCTCACAAATCGACTTTGTGAGATGTCCCAAAATTTATAAGCTATGAACAAACAATTCGTTATTCAGCTGCGATTGCCTCAACAGAAACGAAAGACTTGTTGTCCTTCTTCTTGCGGAATACAACTACTCCGTCTACCAAAGCAAACAATGTATGGTCGCTACCCATACCTACGTTATCACCTGGGTGATGAACTGTACCTCTCTGACGTACGATGATGTTGCCTGCCTTAGCAAACTGACCACCGAAAAGCTTTACACCAAGTCTCTTACTTGCTGATTCACGTCCGTTCTTAGAACTACCTACACCTTTTTTGTGTGCCATGTCTTTACCCTTTCCTTAATTATGCAACAACCTCGTTAACCTTAACCTGAGTGAACTGCTGACGGTGACCGTTCAACTTACGGTAACCCTTGCGTCTCTTCTTGTGGAATACAAGAACCTTCTCACCCTTAACTAGTGGAGAAACAACCTCTGCTACTACCTTAGCACCAGAAATTGTAGGAGCTCCTACAGTTACACTTCCGTTGTTGTCGATCAACAACACCTTGTCAAACTCTACCTTTGAGCCCTGCTCAACATTCAAGTGGTGAACGAACAATGTCTGGTCTTTCTCGACCTTGAACTGCTGTCCTGCAATCTCAACTATTGCGTACATTTTAAATATAAATTAAAATTAGATCCGGTGGTGCAACTCTTTTGAGCTGTCTTACTGAACCACGTAGGAAAACGGATGCAAAAATACTATAATTTTGTAATATTCAAAAGGAATGTGTTGCTTTTTTGTCATTTTTCACTATTTTTGTATCGTAATCTTATCAAATATAGTATGGGTTTCTTTAGCAGTTTATTTGGAAAGGAAAAAAAGGAGGCATTGGACAAGGGTCTTGAGAAGACTAAAACCAGTGTGTTCTCTAAAATCGCTCGTGCAATCTCAGGTAAAAGTAAAGTAGACGAGGAGGTGCTTGACAATCTTGAGGAGGTGCTTATCACATCCGACGTTGGTGTCGACACTACTTTGCGTATCATTGAGCGTATTGAGGCTCGTGTGGCAAGAGACAAGTATGTTTCTACTGATGAACTGAATGAAATCTTGCGTGATGAGATTGCGTCTTTGCTTGAAGAAAACAATACAGACCAGACAGGAGAGTTTGAAATTCCAGAGGGCAAACATCCGTATGTGATTATGGTTGTGGGCGTTAACGGTGCTGGAAAGACTACTACAATCGGAAAACTTGCTTATCAGTATAAGAAGGCTGGAAAGAAGGTTGTGCTTGGTGCTGCCGACACTTTCCGTGCTGCTGCCATCGAACAGCTTGCTGTCTGGGGTGAACGCGTTGAATGTCCTGTGATCCGCCAGAACATGGGTTCGGATCCAGCCGCTGTGGCTTACGATACTATCTCTTCTGCTAAGGCTCAGGATGCCGACGTTGTGATTATTGATACTGCCGGCCGTCTACATAATAAGATTAACTTGATGAACGAGCTTACTAAGATCAAGCAGGTGATGAAGAAAATCATTCCTGATGCACCACACGATGTGATGCTTGTGCTTGACGGCTCTACAGGACAGAATGCTTACGAGCAGGCTAAACAGTTTACTAAGGCTACAGACGTCACTTCCCTTGCTATCACTAAACTTGACGGTACAGCTAAGGGTGGAGTGGTGATCGGTATCTCAGATCAGTTTAAGATTCCTGTAAGATATATTGGTGTAGGTGAGGGTATCGAGCACTTGCAGGTGTTCGACCGACGTGAGTTTGTTGATTCTCTATTCAAGAATGAAGAAAAATAACACAATTGAGTTTATCAATCTTGGATGCTCGAAGAATCTTGTGGATTCGGAGCATTTGAGTGCTCAACTGCAGAAGTTGGGATATAATTGTCGCCACGATTCAGATAAGATTACCGGATCTACAGTTGTTGTCAATACATGTGGATTCATCGGCGACGCCAAAGAGGAGTCTATCAACACAATCTTGAATCTTTGTGAACTGAAAAAGAAGCATAAGATTGACAAATTGTTTGTGATGGGATGTCTTTCTGAGCGCTATCTTGCAGATTTGGAAAAAGAGATTCCTGAAGTTGATAAGTATTATGGCAAGTTTACGTGGAAGAAGATGATCGCCGATCTTGGTCATTCCTATGATGACTCTCTTTCTACCACTCGTGATATCACGACTCCCAAGCACTACGCATATTTGAAGATTTCCGAGGGTTGTAACAGACGTTGTTCATACTGTGCTATTCCGATCATCACAGGTCCGCATAAATCCATTCCGATGGAGGAATTGGTGGATGAGGCCAAGAGATTGGTGGCGACGGGAGTGAAGGAATTGCAGGTTATCGCTCAGGATTTGTCGTCATACGGTAAGGATTTGTATGGCAAGGTGATGCTGCCGGAGTTGGTGGAGAAACTATCTGATATTCCAGGAGTGGAGTGGATCCGTTTGCATTATGCATATCCGTCAGATTTTCCATGGGATTTGTTGCGTGTGATGAACGAACGCAGCAACGTCTGCAAATATCTCGACGTCGCATTTCAGCATATCACTACCAACATGCTAAAGAAGATGCTTCGCCACGTCACCAAAGAGGAGACAATCGAGTTTATTGAGCGTGTGCGACGTGAGGTGCCAGGAATCACTTTGAGAACAACATTCATTGTAGGCCATCCAGGTGAGACTGAGGAAGATTTCAATGAACTTTTGCAATTCGTCAAAGAGACTAAATTCGACCGTATGGGTGCTTTTGCTTACTCAGAGGAAGAGGGCACATATTCGGCGAAACATTACGAGGATGATATTCCGTTTGAAACAAAACAGGAGCGTCTTGATACTTTGATGAAGGTGCAGGAGCGTATAGCTTTGCAAAAAAATGGAGAAAGAGTAGGGCAGAAGATGAAGGTTATTTGTGATCGTGAAGACGCGGAATATTTCATCTGCCGCACTGAATTTGATTCGCCAGAGGTAGATCAGGAGGTGCTTGTGAAGAAGGCTGAAAACGATATGCAAATCGGTGAATTCTACAATGTTGAGATTACGGACTGCGACTACTTCGATTTGTTTGGAAAGGTTGTCGGTTGATAAATCAAGATATTAATATATTCAGAAAGACGGGATTTTATTCCGTCTTTTTTTGTTTGACGAAATCTGATTGTTGTAAAATTAAATAATTTTATTATTTTTGCAAATGATAAATTGTTTAGTCTTTAGGGATTCAAACAAGTACAAAAGTTTAAAAAAAGAGAAAAATGGGAAAGTACATCGATTTAAGATGTGATTTTGGGTTCAAATACTGTATGTCGGACCCTATTGTGATGAAATCATTTCTAAATGCTATTTTAGAGGATGATGTAGAGCCAATCGAGAGTGTTGTGTTCGAGAATACTGAAATTCCGAAAGAACTTCAAGAACAGCGCGGAGTGACGTTTGATTTGAGGTGCACTACGCAGAGTGGGGATTCAATTTTGATTGAGATGCAAAACTCATGTCAGAAGTTTTTCAAAACTAGAGCCAATTATTATGTCTATAAACTGATGGACAGTAAGATAACCAAAGGGTTGGTTTGGAGTAAGATGACGGAAGACATTTCGAAAATTATAGGAATCTTTATTTTAGGAGAGAATATCCCTGACATAGATAAGGCAATAACATGTACAGCGGAGTGTGATGTGAAGACGGGAGAGATATTTTGGGACAGACATCGAAAATATTTTTTATCTTTGCCGAAGTTTCATCTTGATGCCGATAACATCACATTAAAAGATATCTGGATACATACTTTTAAAAACTTAGGTAATATGGAAAACATTGACCCATCCGTTTATGAAAGAGCAGACGAAGGATTGCTTCGTATGATAGAAAAAGCCAAAGTAGGTGCTTTGTCTAGGGAAGAGTAAGCAATGTTAACGAAAGGGGGGGGCTATCCATAGATTTTAATAAGTGAATATAACCCCAACTGAACCCCATTTTACACAAAAGGGGTAGTGTAAAATGAACTGTGTCAAGTATTAAATTCAACTCAATTTTTTGCTGT
>JAKSKU010000003.1 GCA_024401565.1 Paludibacteraceae bacterium | reverse complement strand
CCAAATTCATTTTTTTGAAAAATCTTTTGAATTTATCATAAGAATATTCATAATTGTCGGTACATGCCAGCGATGGTATTCATTCCGATCTTGGATTACATCTCGTAGATACGCTCGGCCTACGGCCTCGCGTTGGGGAGGGGCAAGGGCCAAATAAATCAAACATGGGCCCTTTGCAATCCTCATTTTGGACAACTGCGATATAATCTCCAAATTATATCCAAAATGTAAATACCGCACCGTCGTTCAGAAATGAATGGCGGTGCTTTTTGTAGTTGAGAAAGTGTTATATTTTTAGTAGTATTTTCCTTCTACTGGCTCCACGTAATCGTCAGGGACAACTACGTATCCAGCGAACAAAATCAAGCCTGTGTTAGCCTCTCTAATGGCATAATAGAATGGACGATCGACGTTCATATAATAGTTAAAGTGCTCTCCAGATGTCTCTAGTAGAGCGTATGAAACAGCGGCTGCTTTTGTCCCTTCTTCGTCTACTTCGATATTTGCTAATTGACCAAGGCTAGATATATAAAGAGCTTCATTCATTCCGGAAAGAGTTGCTTTTATATTCTTCATTCCTAAATCCTTCATCATCTTAAGAAGTGAGTGGTGATTATCAGCCTTAAATCTTGGCATTGTAAACACAAAAGATACGTCCCAACCATTTTCAACTCTCTTAAACTCTTGTGGGTTGACTTTGCTCCAGTCGAAATTTAGTAGAAATTGGTCATTGTCTTTACCAATTTTGGGCAAAATTACATCCATGTAGAAAGAACCATTGCCATAAGGCAATCTGGCTAATTCGTATGAATCAGTCTCTTCATATTTTATATTTGCGGTTGGGTTACACATCTTGTAGGCATCGTCTTTTACAACATTGCCGTTTTTATCGTAAAATGTGTATTTGTCCATGCAATGGAATCTGCCTTCCCATTCTGCTTTGAAGTAGCAAGCGTTAGCCATTACCGCAGCAAGTTCTTTCAATTCTTCCTTGCCTACCAAATGATTAATCATACCTCTTGTCGCTTCCTTACACCAATTGTTGATCGTGTCTGATGATCCTTCCGCATTGAAGTCAAGATTAGCGATAGATGCAGAATAGTTGTTCTGGACAGTCTCTACAAACTTCTTCTTGAATAGAATATTGTTTGACCAAATGGCATTCTGCGTCTCAAAATAAGAGGTAGGATCAAGATTAGAATTGAGTGATGTTGAGATTTTATTCATTAGGATGTTGATGTCTTCAAGAGATAGATCACTCAATCCTAACACATCCTTTGTCTCATTCAGTGCGGTTTCATTCTGACCGTTCATGATCATGCCGAATAAAATCTCCAAACTGATAGGAGAGACAACAATATTAGTGTCTTTCTTAATGAGTTTGCTTATCAACTGGTTCGCAAACGCATTACTTTTGTTGATCGCCTCCTGTTCTTTTCCCGTTAACACAAGAGGTACTGCAATTTGCTGACGTTGCTTGATATTCCATCCCTTTAGTGTGTCGCAGAATTCATCTGGCTCATTGCTAGGTGTCTCTTTTTTCGGATCGTCGTTGCTCTCAATCTCCTCATCGCATGCTGCGAAGAATAATGGGGCTACTAAACAGAGAGATCCCCAAATCAGATTTTTTTTCATAGTTGTCATATTTTTGTTTTAATGCAAATTTGCATGGTTGTTTTTGTTCTAGAACTTAAATCAGTAAAATCTATATACAAAACCGTAAATTTATTTTTCGTTCGATTGTATAACGGATATAATTTGATGATTATTGTGTAAAACAAAAAAAAGAGACGCAATATCATCGCGTCTCTACATTGATTTATAATTGTTGTTTTGCTGATGAAAAAGCACCGTCGTTCAGAAATGAATGACGGTGCTTTTTTTATCCCCACGTTAGCACATGGGGCTGTGTTATGTCACCCATTTCATGGGTTTGTTGGCAAATTCTGAGGATAGCCAAGCTTTTGGAATAATCCAACGTCGATATGGAATCTTAAATGATATAATTAGGGGCAATCAAATCAATGATTGCCCCTATAATTTTATGATGGTGTTTTTTAATTATAAATGATTGATATGAAAATTTCAAATCATTAACTTTGCAAATGATTTGATGTTAAACAGAAAAGTTATTTTATGGAAGTTAGTAACAGTGTTATAGCAGAAGATAACTATAAGTTATTTTTTGATAAAATCACAAAACAAATTCGCAGTGCTCAATATGAAGCAATGAAGTCTGTTAATACAGAGATGATGAATCTTTATTGGCAGATAGGAAAAGAATTGTCGGAAAAACAATCTCAAGGTTGGGGAAAATCAGTAGTAGAGACATTGTCGAAAGATATTCAAAGTGAATTTCCTGGAATAAAAGGCTTTGGTGTTAGAAATCTTTGGTATATGGTTCAGTTTTATACTGAATATCAATCAGATGAAATTCTGCAACCATTGGTTGCAGAAATTAGTTGGGCAAAACACTTAGCCATAATGACAAAGTGTAAAGAGACTCAGGAACGAAGGTTTTATATTCTAGCAACAAAGAGATTTGGATGGACAAAGGATGTCCTCATAAATAAGATTGAACTGAAGTCTTATGAGAACTATCTTTTGGGACAAACCAATTTTGATGTTGTTCTTCCTGAGAATGTTAAGAAACAAGCATCATTGGCTGTAAAAGATGATTATTTTGTTGGGTACGGAGAACTTGATACGGTACATTCAGAATATGATCTTGAGAAGAGTTTGGTCCGAAATATACAACAATTTTTGGCAGAGTTTGGTCCAGATGTTATGTTCGCAGGAAGCCAGTATCGTTTGGAGGTTTCAGGAAAGGAATATTTTGTTGATTTGATGCTATATCATCGCAGACTAAAATCTTTTATTGCGGTAGAATTGAAGGTCGGCGAATTTGAACCTGAGTATAAAGGGAAGATGGAGTTTTACTTAAATGTAATTAATGATACAATCAAATTGCCTGATGAAAATCCTGCAATTGGTATTATCATCTGTAAATCAAAGGATAGAACGATAGTAGAATATGCTCTACGCTCTTCTAACATGCCGATAGGTGTGGCTACTTATAGTTTGTCTTCTAATCTTCCAGATCATTATGTCAATATGCTTCCTGAAACGTCTGCGATTGAAGAAAATATAATGCGATTGATAGGAGAGTAATGTCGGAATTGGGGAATATATCCGTCGACGGAAACAGTGGCAAAAATTTAGGGGCAATCAAATCAATGATTGCCTATATAATATTCTTCATCCTTTTGTCGTTCCCCAATTTGTTGATATATTTGCATTGTAGTTGTTGCAAATACAACTATGGTTTATTCGAAAAAAAGAATGAAAATTAAAATCGATGAAACAAAAACTACTATCATTAATCGCAACGTCAACATTATGTTTGTCTATGTCTGCTGCGACAGACGTCATGTATCTAAAATTGAAGGATGGTCAAGTAATTCGATATAATGTAGAAAATGTCGTTGAGGTAGATTTTATCGACATTCCAGAAGAATCTATTCCAGATACATCAGAACTTACGTTGAAATTTGAGATTATATCCGACTCGACGGTTAAGGTTGTAAGAGATCATACCAAAGTTGACATGTTGACTGTTGATTCTGTAAACATTCCTCCAAAAGTAAGAATTGATGGGATAGTATATGATGTGACAGGCATTGGGAATTGTGCGTTTTGTGATTATCTCAGTTTAAAATCCGTCACAATTCCAGAGAGTGTAACAACAATCGAAGAATATGCCTTTAGCGATTGTTATAATTTGACAGAGATAAATATTCCTCAGAATGTATCTGACATCGGAACTGGAGCATTGGGTGCTTGCAGTAGTTTGAATCCTTATTTATTAGTATATGATAACGGCACAAAATGCTATGGTTGGGTAGGATCTAACGATTCTTGTATTAATGTCGTTATTCCAGAGGGCGTAACTAGCATAGGTAGTACCGCATTTTATGGATGTTGCAATTTGACTGGCATAGAGATTCCTGATGGAGTGGCTAGCATTGGAGAGAAAGCATTTTATGGATGTAGCAAATTGTCAAGCATTGATATTCCTGATGGAATCACGAGTATGGGAGAGGGAACCTTTTATGGATGTAGTAGTTTGGCGAGCGTATCCATTCCAAAGGGAGTCACTAGCATCGAAAGGACTTTATTTTACAAATGCAACAATTTGAAAAGCGTGACCATTCCAGAGGGAGTCACTAGTATCGGAGATTATGCATTTTGTTTTTGTGATAGTTTAGCAAACATAACTATTCCAGAGAGTGTTACGAGCATTGGATCATCTTCATTTAGCAAGTGTTTGAGCTTGAAGAGTATGACTATACCAGAGGGAGTGACCAGCATCGGAAATGATGCATTCTGGTATTGTAGCGTTTTGACAAGCATATTTATTCCAGAAAGCGTTACTAGCATTGGATCTGGAGCATTTTATAATTGTAGCAATTTGACAAGCATAAATGTCCCCAAGAATGTTAAGAGCATCGGAAAAGAGGCATATAGAGGATGTGACCTTTTGACTCCAGATTTGTTGATTTATGATAATGGCACAAAATGTTATGGCTGGGTAGGAAGCAAGGATTCTTGTATTAATGTTGTTATTCCGGAGGGAGTCACTAGTATCGAAGATAGTGCCTTTGATGCTGCTTATCGTTTGGAAAACATAATAATCCCAGAGACTGTAACAAGTATTGGAGAGATGGCATTTTATTTATGTGGCCGTTTGGAAAACATAACAATCCCAAAGAGTGTGACAAGCATTGGTAAATCAGCATTCAGTTATAGTTCGAATCTTAATGTTGTGATTGATAATTCAGAAGAGAATGTAAAGATAGGAACGACTGCTTTCAAAAATGTCAAGTCTGTGAAATGGCTGAAATAAAAGATTCAGGATTCAAGATTCAGGCAGAACGGGCTGAAAGCCCAAAAGCTTGTAGCCCAGGGCAAGCGAAGCGTCGCCCTGGGGAATAAGGGGATCGAAGATATATAGCCGTGGGCGTAAGCCCACGGTTTTCGTATTATATGGATGTCCGTCGACGGAAACAGTGGCAAAAAATTTAGGGGCAATCAAATCAATGATTGCCCCTATAATTTTATGATCTATTTTACGGAAATTTTACGTTCGTTAAATTCGTCATTCCGCATTATTCCTTTAGCGAGTTCCATCCCTGAGCCTGGATGTCGATCTCTCCACCTCCACGTGTGATCATTCGTGCTCCAAGATTCTCTGATGTGATGTGGCCGATGATCTTGATGTCTGGACGTGGCACGCCAGGAAGGGCAATCTCAGTCAAGGCAGTGAATGTGTCGTGCATTGACAGAGGAATAGTGAATAGAAGCTCATAATCCTCACCACCGTTCATTGCGGCCATTGTCATGTTCATATTCATCTCTTCTGACATCTGCGCAGTCAGATAGTCGATTGGAATACGATCCTCGTAAATACGGCATCCTACGTGGCTTGCTTTGCAGATATGAAGCAACTCCGATGATAATCCATCTGAGATGTCCATCATCGCTGTAGGGACGACGTTAATGCGCTCCAACGACTCGATGATATCCTTTCTTGCTCTTGGCTTCAACTGTCGCTCGATCAAGTACTCTTTGCCTGCGAAATCTGGATCCGAACCGCTTCCTGCGTTGAACACCTCTTTCTCTCTCTCAAGAAGAAGCAAACCCATGTATGCGGCGCCAAGATCACCTGTGACGCAGATCAAATCTGTATCTTTAGCTCCACTGCGCTTCACAATCTTGCCTTCCTCACCTTCACCGATACATGTGATGCTGATCGTAAGACCGTTTAGCGAGGCTGTTGTGTCTCCACCGATAAGGTCGACTCCGTGCTCCTCACACGCGATCTTCATTCCTGCGTATAGCTCGTCGAGATCCTCCACACATAGTTTTGAGCTAACACCAAGCCCCACAACCATCTGTTTTGGCTTGCCGTTCATTGCGTAGACGTCGGAGAAATTTACAATCGCCGATTTGTAGCCCAAATGTAGAAGAGGGCAGTATGTAAGGTCGAAATGAACACCTTCAAGAAGCAAATCCTTCGTTACTAATGTTTTCTTGCCTGTGTAATCCAAGATAGCACAATCGTCGCCAACCGACAATTCCGTCGACTTATTCACGATAGGGAATTCCTTCGTTAGTCTGTCGATCAATCCAAATTCGCCAAGTTCTTTAATCTGCATATTATTGTTTTTTATGATGCAATTTGACACGAAAAGACGGGGCATGCCCCGTCTCTACAATGCAAAATTATCAATATTTTCGGATTATCCTTTAAAAGAGCAGGCATAATCTGCAAGAGATTTGTCGCGCGCTCCCATCACCACAATCGAATCGCTGGCTTTGCTATCTTTCGCTGTCAACGCCGGGATCTCTTTTCTATCCTGCACGTAGACGCAATTGATGCCTTGCGACGTGAAATAGTCAGCCACAAACTTAGATCCGATGCTCATGTCGGTTGTGCCTCCTTCATAGTAGACGTCGGCAAGATAGAACACATCCTGCTTTCTCATCACCTCCTTCAGAAGAATCGCCATCTGCTCGTATGTCTTGCGAAGCGGACCGAATCCATGAGGCTGGTAGACGGCGTGAACCTTGTCGGAGAATGTAGCCAACGTGCGGATTGTCTCGGCAACCTCCTCTGGAGTGTGGGCGAAATCGTCCACCAAAATGGCTCCGTTAGGATTCTT
The DNA here is from genome assembly GCA_024401565.1 of Paludibacteraceae bacterium. GTDB lineage: Bacteria > Bacteroidota > Bacteroidia > Bacteroidales > Paludibacteraceae > UBA1723. Next base: position 83,884 of record JAKSKU010000003.1, on the reverse strand, counting down.
TCCGATGATATTTCCACGACGGTAGACTCCGCCAAACTTGCTCAATATCTTTGCACACTCCTTCACGTCGACACCATACACACTTGCCATTGCCACAGCCGCGGCGATATTCAACGCGTTGTGTAAACCGATGGAATGGTATGCGAATGGCACTCCGTTGATTGCAAATGTTATGCCTTCGCTGGTATGTTTCAAGTCTGTGACCTTAAAGTCTGCATTTGGGTCTAAATCGGCTAAAGCGAAAGAAACACGCTTTTTGCAGTTAAGACGACGGAGGTTTTCATCACCTGAATTGAGAACCACAGTGTCGGCAGTATTGTAGGCGACAGTCTGGAACAAACCGACTGTGACATCGATCTCATGGTGGTCGTGGCCAACGTTAGTGATGACAGACATAGTAGGATTATATCTTACGATGCTCTTGTCACTCTCGTCGCCCTCAAATACGAGCGGACCATCTCCTGAATTATCGAAATTGCCGGGTTCTCCCCCTCTTTTCACATCATTATCGGCAGCGCCTGCGATCATACACGGATGTTTTCCTGCACCAAGCAGAAGTTGATAGATAAGGTGAGTGGTAGTGCTCTTACCAGCTGTTCCGCCCACACAAATCGCACCTCCCTTGTGACTTCCGGCAATCTCCGCAAGAAGCTCACTGCGGTGCATAATCTTTACATTGCGTGCCTTAATTTCCTTGATATCCGGATTTGTGTCCTCCACAGCTGTGCTCACAACCGCGAAATCCAAATCTGCCGGTAGATGCTCACCATCTTGCATCACACAGTTGACGCCATGGCGAGAAAGCTCTTTATAATCTTGATTCTTTTCTTTTTGTGCGAAAGCTCTGTCGCTTCCATACACTTCATTGCCTTTTCCAGCCAAAAATAGAGCCATCGGGCTCATACCTGTGCCAGCAACACCGACGAAATAGCTACGACTACTCCTACAGCTAGCACTGTGCTGATCATCATGTTCCATATCATAAGCGTTAAAATTTAATTGATAAGTGTTTTACTGATTGCAAATTTATCTTATCAGCCATTTTATTCAAAAAAAACGCAGTTGAAGATTTTAACACAAATAGCAACAAGTTATCAACATTTTTATTAACGTTTGGATTTGGGCAGTGTTCGGACAACCTTTATTGTGCCTTAAGGTATATGATTGTATGACATTTCGATCGAGACCAAGCCATGCGAGATATTGGCAAACTTGGATGTGATTCATTGAATAAATTGATTATTCCAATCTAATTCTGTAATTTTGTCCAGTAAATTAATATTCAGTGAAAAAGTTGAAATTCGTCACAACATACGAATTGCAATTGCTGATATAATTCAAGTAAAAAGAATGAGAAAAAAACCGGTTAAAAAACATAATGGTAGAATTTAGTCCTATGAAAAAGCTTGATTTGTTTCGTATATTACTTTCAATGTCATGTGTTTCCAGTGTGAATGCTGAGGTAAGTATCACTGAAATAATGACAAATAACGTCGCTACAATTGTTAGCGACAAATACAACTATGATGGTTATGTGGAATTCTTCAACAATGGCGACAATGTCGATCTGAAAGGATGGACAGTGACCAGTGTCAAAGAAGGTGTGACGGATTGGAGAGTCAAGTTGGATTCCTCACATATTTTGCCTAAAGGTTATTCGCTTTTGTTTTTCGGAAAGAGCGAGACCAGCAGTTTGTCAGCGTCTAAAATAAATAGCGTTTATGCCGGAAGAGTGGGCAATAAACTCTCAACAGATGAGGGTTCCATCACTTTTGAGAAAGATGGCAAGAAAATTAGTATATCTTATCCTGCTCAACGTCCGCACTTGTCATATTGCAATGAAGGCTTTATGATGCCGACGCCGGGAAAAGAGAATGACGGTTTGGTGACGTCTCTCTCTAACAGAGTAGCGTCTCCTGCATTCAAATCGAGCGCTCCTGGATTATATGATGATAAATTGAGCGTTGAGCTTGAATGCCCTACTGACGGAGCTGTGATTTATTATACTATCAATGGAGATGCCCCAACTCCTGAAAAGGGAGAAAGATATAAGGAGCCTATTAATATAGACAGTACGACGGCGTTGCGTGCAAGAGCCTATAAAGACGGCATGCTTTACAGCGAGATCCTTACGGGAAGCTATATCCTTCCAGATAAGTTCTATAATTATTGTAAGGGAGTGGGAGACCGTCTGCCTATAGTCTCTCTTGTGGGAAATGATGAAGATATCTTCGGAAAAATGCTAGGTATCTATGTGGAGGGAACGAATGGAATCAAATCTTCTTGCACTCCAGTGGCCAACTACAATCAGGATTGGATGCGTTCGGCCAACTTTGAGTATATACTTGACGGAAAGGTGGTCGACAATCAGGAGATCGAGATAGGCGTGTATGGAGGATGCACAAGAATACATAATGCCAAGAGCTTGAAACTCAAGGCCAACAAGCGTTCTGGAAAGAACAAGATGTATTATAATTCTTTCTTCGCCAACCGATCATATAAGAAGACAAAGAGTCTTGCCTTGCGTAATGGAGGTAACGGATATTCGTATGTCCAGCCGCGTTGGAGAGACATGTTTATCCAGAGCCTTGGAGACGGCATGAATCTCGACAAACAGGCTGCTCAGCCGGTGGCATACTATCTTAACGGAAAGTTCTATGGCATGATGATCCTTACAGAAAGGACTGATGAGGATTATGTCTACCATAATTATGGACTTGATGAGGATGAGATAGATCTTCTTACCGCGAACTTCGGAGACTATGAGTGCGAGAGCGGAACAAGAGAGGCCTACGATAAAATGATTGACTATGTGAGCAAGAGTTATGCGGATCCTGATTTTTATGATAACCTTGACACTCACATGGATATTGATGAGTATATCGATTATCAGATTCTGGAGCAGTATGTGGGCAATACCGACTGGGTTACGCACAATATAAAGGTCTGGAGAAAACACGACGGTGGAAGATTCCGCTGGATAGTGTTTGACACTGATTTTGGACTGTCGAAGGCAACATCGTTGGATACATGTATGTTGGACTTCACCACTAAACCGATCAGAGCTAAAGAGCCAATGCTGGTATTGCTTAAATCGTGTTTGAAAAATGAAGATTTCCGCTGGAGATTCCTTGACCAGTATCTTGATAGAATTGAAAATCAGTTTACCGACAAAAAGATTGACACAAAGATAGATTCTCTTTGGAGTATGACGCAGCTTGATATGTGCGCTACAATAAGGAATTCGGGTCCGTTGGACTGTCCTGGCAATCCGAAAGTATACGATGAGGAGATAGAAAAAATGCGTGCGTTTGCCAAGGATAGAAAGGGTTATGTCATCAAACAGTTGAAGAAAGAGTTTGGTTTGGGCGACGACACCGTGACTATAAAAGTGAGAACCGTCTTCCCTAATTCGGAGACCCCTAAATTTTCATTCCTTCTTAACAAAAGAGAGCATAGCGAGGCTAAATTCAACACCACTGCCTATTCCAACGAGCGTGTGAAATTGGAGCCTAAGGTGCCTGTCGGATATAAGATTCAAAAATGGGCAATCAACGACACTACGCTCAGAACAGATAAAGGCAACCGTTATTCTGAGAAATCGTTGACTACTGTGGCTAAATCTGACCTTAAGGTGACTATCTATTTTGAATATGATGAGAACTATAAGTTGCCGTCTAATCTTTGCTTGAACGAGGTTTGCGCGTCGAATGAGTCTACTTTGGATGAAAATAACGCGGCTTCTGATTGGATTGAGGTCTATAATGGTGCCGATGAAGACGTTGATATCGCCGGTCTGATCCTTGAAAACGAAACAAAAGCGGCAAGAACGGTCATCCCTACAGGATCGGAGGAGACGGTGGTGCCGGCTCACGGATACAAGCTTTTGTGGGCGGACAAGAGTCCGGAGGCTGGACCATTGCATCTTAATTTCAAACTTGGGGCTGCGGCATCTGAGAGAATTGTGTTGCGTGCCAATTATCGAGACGGTGAGGTTGAGTTGAGCAGCGTGTCCTACTCTCCTCATGAGACAGACGAATCGTATGGAAGGACAACGGATGGAGATTCAACGATGAAGGTGTTCGCTAAATGTATCGACGAGAAAGGCAATAAGATAATCACTGCCACTCCTTTGACTGCAAATGGAAGCATTGTTTGTCCGGATGACAAATCTGGAGTGCAGAAAGTGGTTACAGAAGATGTAAAACGTGTGTTTACTAAGGGAAAAACACTATATGTGAGAGAGGCCAAAGGAAAAGATATCCGTGTCTATTCATTATTGGGCAACTTGGTTGCGGATAAGAAATCGGAATCAGACATGTTCAGTATGAGTATCCCGACTGCAGGAATCTACATTGTCAAGATAGATTCAGAATGCGTTAAGATAGTTGTGGATTGATTTCTAAACATATGATAGAAACAAAGAAACTATTAATTTAGGAGATTATATAGCAGTTGTCCAAAATGAGGATTGTTAAGGGCCCATGTTTGATTTTTGGGCCCTAACCCATCCACCAACGCGAGTCCGTAGGACGAGCGTGAAAATAATAAGCGTGTTTGGACAACTCGTATATAATTTAAGAATAAGGTATCTGATTTTTGTATATACCGATTTTTAGGCTATATATGAAATTAATAAAAAAGATGTTTACTAATATTAACACAATATGTCAGCAGAAGTCATCGAAAATCTTATAGAAGCAGCTAATAAAGGAGATTTAAAAGCCACTAGAAAATTGGCGGATCTCTATATGCAAGGCAATCTAGTTAAGCAAGACATAAACAAGGCTACAGAACTATACGAATCGTTGTGCCAGAGAAAAGAGGACGAGAATTTTGAAGTTAGCATTTTCTCTAAGTTAGGAATATGTTATGCCATGTGCCGAAATTTTGAGAAAGCGTACGCCTGTTGGGCTTATGCCGCAGAAAAAAATGATGCGGAAGCTTTCCACAATCTTGGATACTGCTATCAGGATGGTTGTGGTGTAGAACAAGACGATGAAATGGGGTTTGAAATGTTCAAGAAAGCTGCCGACCTTGGTTATGTTGAATCTATGTACGAAGTGGGCAATTGCTATTCAAACGGTATAGGTGTAGAACAAGATTTCACCCAATCGTTCAAATATTGGGCAATGGCAGCCGAACAGGGCGACTCTCATTCTATGTATAATCTTGCCATTTCATATTTAAATGGCTATGGTGTTGACGAAAACCACGAAAAGGCGGTCGAATTGCTTTTGAAGGCGGCAAAACGTGGCTATAAGCAAGCGCAGTATATTCTTGGCAGTTGCTATCAGGATGGCGATGGCGTGGATTTCGATATGGCACTTGCTGTAAAATGGTACAGAACGGCTGCTAATAACGGGCATAAGGAGGCACAAGCTCATTTGGAAAAAATGTACAAAAATGGAGATATTGTTGAATCTTCAAAAATGGAGTTCACCGCTATAGAATCCACACCAGAACAGAATATTATTGACGTTATATACTCGTTAGCACAAACAGACAAGTTGTATTCTGGTGACGGCTCAGATGCTTCTGCAATTGAAGCTGCCAAAGAGGCTTTGTGTGTTGAATTTTCAGAAGACTTCGTAGAGTACGTCCAAAAATTTGGCTCTATTTTAGTGCGCGACATCGAGTTGTGCGGTATTGTTGATAACGAGTATTCGACTGTAGCGCAAACGAAGAAAATGCGTAAGAACTTCGAGGACTTCCCTATAGACTGCTACGTAATTGAAAATATAGGAATAGATAACATCGTGATGGTTCAGAATGCCGAAGGTAGAGTATTCCAATACAAACCCGAACATGGTTTAACACTTGCTGGAAACTCTTTGAGCGACTATCTTCTTAACGGTGACGATTACCGTAAGGAACGTAGAGAATATTGGCAGGCACGGCTGAACAACCTCTAAATGCAACTTGTCTCATATTGGCAAATTTGAGGATTGCTGTAGAGATTTGACCGACAGATAAGGGACAAACCTAGTTTCAAATTAGATGTTTACCTTACGGCCTATTTTCGTATGCGCCTAATATGGTTTTTCCCTGATTTAATTGATTGTACACGATGCTTTGACCAATGACTATGGAGACTACGAAAAACTGACACCAGACAGAATCAATTAGATTTAGAATGGTTTAGAATCAGCCTTCGGGCTGATTTTATTGTTTTATAGCGTTTTTAGGCTATATTTGCAGATATAATTAATAAATTAGACGTTTACAATAGATTTGATGCTTCCTTTAGGCTGTTACTCATCAATAATAAAAAAGCACAGAATTCCCGTCGTGTGCCATCTGCTTATTGGCATTCTGTGTTGTGTCCTATTGTTCCAATCGGGAATGACGATAGTGGGTTCTGCGTTTGCTGGACTGTTATTGCCCTTGATTCCCACAGTAGCTTTGTGTTGTTATATTGAGAAATCAGATTCATTATTTCAGTTTCTCGGTATTTGTGTTCTTTTCTTCTGCGTTGTAGCAGACGCATTTCTAATTCTAACGGTTTTTGTGATGGGAATCACAATCATCGGGGTTGCAATACTTATGACATATTTATTGTTTAGAGAGAAAAGTGTTTTCAAATTCACGCTCATAACAGGTTGTTTCGCCTGTTATCTGACCATACCATCTGTGTTTTTCATATTGCTGTTGATGTCATCAATAAATCCGGACTAAATAGTAAGCGTCCAAACTGATAAAATTTATCAATTTGGACGCTTACCTTTTTCTTTTCTGTAAACATCCAACATCGGAAAAAATACCTAATTGGATGTTTACTAACAAATGAAGGCGACAGAATTTCTGCCGCCTTTCATATTTTATTAAGACTCGTTATCTTATGTATTGCTATCTTTTATTAGCGTATCTCTCAATCTCAATCAGGAACCAGTTTCCACGGATGCTGATGAAATTGTAGCTGACGCTTTTGATGCCATTTTCAAATATCACTATTCGACGGTTGTTGGCATCTTCGCCTGTCTGCACAAAACTGCAGATTTGAGTTGTTGTGCCCACAAAACCAACGGGAGCCCATGTTCTTGGCATGTGTAGTTTGCTTCCGATTTGTGTCTCTGTGCCATTCTCTGCGGTTTCCATCGTCTTTTCTGGAAGTGGGAAAATAGCCCTTTTCTTTTGGAAATCTACGTCTGTAGAGAAACGTTCGATAAACGACATGAAATCCTTGTCAGGAAGTTCACTTGTTTGAAAGTTTCTGCTGTTGTATAGCTTCCAGTTTTTGCCTTGTTTGGAGAAACTATGTTTGTTGCCGGTTGACTTAGAAGGGTAGAATACCATCACGTCTACTGCATCTTCTTTATCTACGGCTTCAAGAGAGTCCGCGCAAACAATGACAATACGGTTTTTATTCTTCAGGTTGATAGTCTGCCAACCGCTTTTGACGAGAGTTCTGTCTCCGCCATTGAAATAAGGGTAAGTCACCTTGTCTGCCTGGCTTTTTGTGTCTACGAAAAAGTCAACAAAAAAGCGGGAGAATTGTTCTGACCAACAATTTTCCAATGTGAATAGACCGAAAACAAGTAATATGCTTCCCCTTATTGACATTCTAAATTATTACCAGTAGTATGAATATGATGCAAAGACATTGTTGTTCTTTACACTTGGTGCTACTTTAATAAGTCTATCCTTGTAGTAGCCTGGAGTGATATCGCTGTAATACTCGTCATTGCAGATATCAACGATGCCAAGCTGATAACCGATAGTGACGGCCCATCTCTGCTTTATATAGACACCAGTTTTGATTTTAAAGCCGAAATCAGCCTTTTTATAGTTGGCATGTGGCTCCTGAGTATCTTGATTTGGAGCGAACAAAGGCACTTTCTCATCCTCTTCCTTCGTCATCAATCGCTCATTCTGGTTGTAGCATCTCTTTCCGCCCACTCCGATGCCAACAGTTGGCGCTATAGCCAAGAATGGTTTGGACTGGTTGTGAGTAAACTGCCATCTTGCGTAGATAGGAATTTCAAGGTATGTAAGACGCTCCTTTGCTGACACAACGTCAGTATAGTTTACTTCTGATCCGATCACGCTCAAGTTAATCTCAGGTGCGATAGAAAAAACGTTTTTAATTGGGAAATCAGCACCGATACCGATCATTGGACCAAACTTGTAAGTAGTGCGGTGATAGTCTGACGTGTAGTTAGACATGTTCAAACCGACGTGTGCTTCCAACATGATTTCACGAGGTTCCCACAAACAATCTTCCTTTTTCAATTCAGGGTTTCTCTCTTTTGCTGTTGCCTCGTCAAACGCCTGCTCTGGATCAATGACAGATGCCTTTTGTGTTGTTTCTGCCTTTTTCGCATCATTCGTCTTTTTTGCTGATGCGTTGAAGCATACAAAAAGCGAAAGTGCCAAACCTATAAAAAACGTGTTTTTCATATCTTGCTCGTTACCGATAAACAATATTTCTGCAAATATATGCAATAATTGTTAATAACTTTGCTCTTTCAAGAAAATAATCATCTTTTCTATATCTTTATATTTAGGAGTATCGTCCTCAAAACGTGGGAAGAAGGCTCTGATATCCTTGTAGAGACGGTTTGTCACTGGCGACAATCGATCGCTACACTTAAGGGCATCCACTGCCTGAACGATTGCCATAAAGTGAATCGCTATCACTTGGAATGAGTTGTCAATCACTCGTTTGGCAAGCAAAGCGGAGTTTGTTCCCATCGACACAATGTCCTGATTATCATTGTTGTTAGGGATAGAATGCACATACATTGGGTTCGACAATGTCTGACATTCTGCTGTAGTGGAGCAGGCTGTAAACTGTGATGCTTGTAGTCCGTAGTTCAAACCAAGTTTGCCAAGGTTGACAAATGGAGGTAGGATGCCGTTGATTCTGTCGTGGAATAGGTAGTTCATCTGACGTTCACACAGCATCGTCATCTTTGTAACGGCAATTTTTAGCTTATCCATCTCGAAAGAGACGTAATCACCATGGAAATTACCTCCGTGGTAAACTTCCTCTGTGTCTGGATCCACAATCGGATTATCGCAGGCTGAGTTCACTTCGTTGATCAATACTCGCTCTACATTCTCCACCGTCTCCAATATAGGTCCAAGAATCTGCGGAATGCATCTTAGCGAGTAGTAAGGCTGCACTTTATGTGTGAACACATCTTCTGTGTGCTTTTTATCGTACATCTCGCTCTTTCTGTCGAGCATACATTTGCTCCCCTTCGCAATCTCACGCATTTGTTCTGCGATGATGCCCTGTCCACGCTGACGTCGCACCGCATTGATTGGCTCCGACATAAAATCGTCGTATGAGCTGGCAATCTCGTTCATCATCACGCTCGCGATTGTGGCAAAACGAAGGAGTTTTTTTGCATTGATTAGGTTGACAAGTCCGATACCTGTCATGAATGATGTTCCGTTTGTAAGCGACAGACCTTCGCGGATAAACATCTTGATTGGTTCAAGTCCGCACTCTTTCATCACCTCTCCAGCCGGACGCTTTACGCCTTTGTAGAATACTTCACCCTCGCCAATCAAAGTAAGGGCAAGATGAGCTAGCTGCACAAGGTCGCCGCTCGCACCCACGCTGCCGTGCTCTGGAATGAAAGGAGTGATATCCTTGTTGATGAAATTCATTAGCAAGTCGACGATACTCTTATGGATTCCGCTTTTGCCCTGAGTGAATGTGCCGATACGTGCGATCATGGCCGCTTTCACATAGACGTCAGGCAACGGATTGCCGGCACCAGTGGAGTGGCTGCGGATGATGTTGTATTGCAATGCCTCGCGGTCTTCGTCGGAGATACGCCATTGAGCCATAGGTCCGAATCCAGTGTTGATTCCGTATATGATACGGTCGCCAGAGAATGATTTTAGGAATTCGTAGCTTCTGTTTACTCTCTCCCATACGCTTGGTGCAAACGCAATCTGCTCACCTTTGTAGAGGATATCCTCAATGTCGTTTAAAGAAATATAGTCGATGTTTTTCATCTTGATTTTTTATATACTCTCGCAAATTTACGGATAAAGGAAGAATTAAAAAAGGTTATGCGTTACAAATTCCTTTCGGTAAAGAAAAGTGGTAAATATGCAAGGATATTTATAATTTATAGTTGTCTAAGAGAAAGTCTAACAAACTTACGGTGATTATCCCATTATCGTCTACCTTCTCTTTTATATCATCCCAAACGATTATAAGTTTCTTGAAACTGTCTCTCACATTTAGGAGTGAATTTTGTTCTTGAACAATCTTTTCATGCGTGGGCATTTGGTAAGCGGATTGTATATAAACTCTTTCTGAACCTTTGTTTATGACGAAATCTATTTCAAATTCTTTTCGTTTTCGTTGCCCCTCATTGTTTGTTTCCCATTTCTCAACTACTCCTACATCAACAAGATAACCTCTTCTCCTTAATTCGTTGTAGACGATGTTTTCCATAATGTGAGTTTCCTCTTGTTGCCTGAAATTAAGAGATATACCTCGCAATCCCAAGTCAGTAAAATAGTATTTGTTTTCTGTGCCAATATATTTTCTGCCTTTCACATCAAATCTTTTGGCTTCTTCTATCAAAAAAGCATCTTCCATATAAGTCAAATAATTTCGTATAGTACTCTCCTTAATGACTATCTTCTCACCAGATCTAAATGTGTTTGCAATGCGAGTTGGGTTGGTTGGACTGCCAATTCCTGATGCAATTACTTGAACAAGTTGCTTAAATCCTTCTGGATTTTTCAACTTGTTTCTTTCAAATATATCGTTGATGTAAGTGAGTTCAAAAATGGTTCTTAAATATTCCATTTTTTTCTCATCTGTCTCCATCAATAACACTTGTGGAAGCCCACCAAAAGTATAGTATTCATTCCAAGCTGCTCGTTTATCTCCACCTACAGCTGAATAATATTCAGCAAACGAAAGTGGCCAAACTCTTATTTCCTCCCCTCTTCCTCGAAACTCAGTCGCTATATCCTTTGATAAGAATTTTGAGTTTGACCCTGTGACATATACTTCAAATTGACTATTGTGCATCAGACTTAACATGACCTCGACAAAATCCTCAACAAATTGAATCTCATCCAGAATGACATAATATTTTCCTTTGTCTTTTACTTTGTTTTCAATATATTCAAGAAGTAAATCAGGATCTCTATATTCTTTATTTTTTCTATCGTCTAAAGATAATTCGATGATGTGATCTTCTGTAATTCCTGATTCAATAAGATGATTATGGAAAATGTTAAACAAGAGAAATGACTTTCCTGATCTTCTTCCTCCTGTGACTATTTTGACTAAGCCATTTCCCTGACTGTTGATTAGATTCTGTAAATAAAAGTCTCTTTTTATAATCATAGGGTATGTTTTTTGTGATTTGCACAGATTTCCGCCCCAAAATTAGTCCGTTTTTGTCAAAAAAAAACGTTAAGGGGTGTTTTTTTGTGATTTGCACAGATTTTCGCCCCGAAATAGTTCGTTTTAGTCAAAAAAATCCGTTAAGGGGTATGTTTTTTGTGATTTGCACAGATTTTCGCCCCAAAGTGCTCTGTTTTTTGTAAAAAAAATCAGTTATAGGGTATGTTTTTTGTGATTTGAAAAAAGAGGGGGTATCGCCACTTTGTTAGTTCCTAGAGTCAAGAAGCAAGTGCAATATTAACTAAAAAATCTGAAGAAGCATTTTTTAGGAGAATCGAAATTGAGTTTTTGCCTAGGTCTGTCGTTGATTTTAGCAATAAAGAAGGCAAGTTTCTTGTCGGAGACAGAGTCAAGCGGCATATCCTTAGGAATATATTGCCTAATAAGCTTGTTAGCGTTTTCAATAGTCCCTTTCTGCCAAGAGGAATAAGGATCAGCGAAAAAGACAGGAACGTTGAGCTTGTCAGAAATGAACTTGTGATCAGCGAATTCAGAGCAATTGCCCTTAGTGACTTTTTTTCTTGTAATCCCAGATATATTGTGACTTTTTTTCTTGTAATCCCAGATATATTGCATATCTTTGCTCACGGGTTAGATGATTATACATAAGCAATACAAAATTATCAAACCTATTGGAGACTTCGGTCTCCTTTTTTCTTTTTTATTGTATTGCTTCTTGTTTTTTTAGTCAGAGGAAGGATGTTCGGGGCTAGCCCCGAACATCCTTCCTCTGACTTTAGTGTTGCACTTCTAAGTTGAAATTACAGACGGTAGAAACATCAAAAAAGAGCCGAAAGCACTGCTCCCGACTCTTTTCTGATTTAATAGGATAAAATATTACTTGCTTGTATGTCAATGTTATTTAGTCACAACTAGTTTCTTAATTGTAGCTTCACCATCGATTGTGGCTTTTACAAAGTAGATTCCAGTTGGTAGGGTAGAGACGTCGACTCTTGTGTCATTGCTTCTAGCCACCACTTCTCCGATAGTGTTTAGAACAGAAACGTTCTCGATCTTGCTTTCGCTATAGAGATAGATGGCTGTCGACGCTGGGTTTGGCACGATAGAGAATTCTCTTTTTACGATTGTCTCTACATCTGCAGTTTGAGTTCTGAAACTCAACCAGTCGATATCTATCCAATCAGATTCGATTGTCAGCGTCAATACGTGTGTGCCTTTCTTAAGGTTGAATTTTTTGCTCTGGATTTGTTCTGCGTATGTTCCCCAATCTCCTGTCTTCTCCACGTTGACGGTGTAGTCGATGCTCTTGTCGTCCATCAATAGAGAGAATTTTCCGCTGTTGCCTCCTTCTCCTACTCTGACTATCAACTCATACTCACCGTCATACACGACGTCGACAGTATATTTCATCCACTCTCCGCTCTGACAGTTTCCTACGATGTAGCTGTCACCGTCTTTCTTGATATCGACGTCGTCCGAACGATACTCGTTGGTATAATCATCGCATTTATTGCCAGATGAAAGATCATAATATGCGACGTTGCTTCCTCCTTCATCGTAGTTTTCAGCTTCGATTATTCCAGGAAGTGTGGCAGCCTCTCCTTTGTATGGAGTAGATACTTTGGGCTCTACAGCACTTCCATCTGGACACTTGCCGTCGAAATCGATCATAGTAAGCATCTTCTCTGCATAACGCTTTCCAAATTCAGTGTAGCTGTCGTGCTTGAAGTGTAGACGGTCGCTCTCTCCTGCAAGTCCAGCTGAACTGATCACTGCACAATTGCTGATCTTGCTTGGTAGCTGTGCGATGACGGTGTTGTGTCCGGCACATGCACCTCCCTCAAGCATCTGACCTACCAGGATTGGTGTCTTTGATGGCTCAAGACCAAGATCTTTGCATAGGTTATTGTAGAAAGTCTGGACCATTGTCAACCATGCCTGCTGGCCTGAATCTGACTCTCCCTGATGTACGATGATACCCTTGATCACTCCTGTCTCCTGTGCTTTCTTCGCACACTCCACAATTCTCTTGTATGGGTTGTTGTCGTACTCTTTAGCCATATTCTGTAGCCAGCTCTCTGAACTGCTGAAGTAGCTTCCACACTGGTTAGGATCGAATGCCTTGAAACTTGCTCCTGCGATTGCCACAGGGATAACTCCGATTGTTATGCACTCTGGCACTCCGTCTGCCATTGTGCGGATGAAATTATCTGCAAGTGAGTAGCCTGCACCTGGTGCACACATTGGCGGAACAGCTGGAATCCATGATCCCACGTTGCCACGGCTGTTTGCTGTGCTCATCATCTTGATACGGTCGTGAGTAGCTTTGTCTGAACTCTGCACTGTGGCATTACCCCACATGTTCGACTGACCGATGGCGATATACACCTGTAGTGCCTCCTTTGGATCGACGTCGCTAGAGCCTCCTTGTTGTCCGCCCTGCTGACCACCTTGGTCACCACCTTGCTGTCCGCCCTGGTCTCCGCCTTGCTGTCCACCTTGTGAACCTCCGCATCTGTCAATACCCTTAGATGCCTTCTCTTCACGAATCTTATTGAAGAACTTGATCATCTCGTCTGTGTACTCGCCATTTACCTGATGACCGTGGCCTGGATTATACCATTCAACGTAGATGCCCGCTTTCTTTAGATTATTGGCGTATTTCTCGCCCTCGCAACATGGTACTATATTATCTGTAGTACCGTGGCAGATCATATGAGGCACGTCGTTGGCATCGATATAAGTGTTAGTTCCAAGCGACGCATGCTTGTCTGGGCACGACTGTGGTGTGCAACCGCCAACCATATCGTTTTCTGGCGACATGTTGATTGGATTTCCGCACGATTTATCACGACAGTCGACAGGTCCAGACCAGTCGCAAACCGCGTCTACTGCACTACACTCGCTCGTGAATTTACCAAGTTTTCCTTCAATGTCGACGGAAATGCTTCCTACTTTCACTGTTGTCTCTCCGTTAGTCACACCCATCATTGAAGCCAAGTGACCACCTGATGAGAATCCAGAGATGCCGATGAATGAATCGTCGATCTTAAGATCTTCTTTGTTTCCGCGAAGGTAACGCACTACGGCTTTGATATCGTTGATCTGTGCTGGCCACAAAGCATCGTTATATGTTCTATGGTTTGGAGTGACGAAGATATAACCAGCATCCAGTGCTGCTTTACCTACAGTGCCGTGGTCTGCCGCTCCCTTTTGATCGTTGCTTCCCCACGCACTACCGTAAATATGGATGATTACATTATGAGTGGCTTTACCATCGTTAGGGTAGTAGATATCAAGTTTGTGGCCGACGTGGTTGTCGCCAACATAGTCGATATTCTGTTTGTTAGTATAGCTTGAAAGTGATCCTGATGAGGCTCCACCGCCACCACCGAAATCAAAACCTCCTCCTCCGAATCCGCCGAATCCGCCTCCCCATTGGGCGAAGGTCATTGAACAACTGGCAAGGACTGCCAATAACGTAGTAATGTGTTTTTTCATGACAAAATGTGTTAGTTTTTATTTTTTTGTTGTAGAAGAACGCTTAAACTTGTGCTTTCTACTTTCGGCAAATTTAGAGCTTTAGAATTTTTGCCCACGTGAAAAATCAGGCAATGCGTAACGGATTTTTCATTTTTAGACGGACGAACAAATTCTTTGTACCAACAATTATTTTTACGATACTAAATGCTGATTTTTAATATTATGTTGTTTGTCTTTTATCAAATCATGAGGGCCGTCCGTAACCAATGAATGTTACAAACGACCTTTTTTGTTAAGCCTTTAACCCCTTTTTGAAAAGGTGTCTTGTTCGCATATATTTCCTTAGGCAATTATATACGGGTTGTCCAACACACGTTTTTTTATACACTCGGCCTACGGCCTCGTGTTGGAGAGGAGCAAGGGCCCAAAAATCAGACATGGGGGACCTTTGCAATCCTCATTTTGGAAAACTGCTATATTATCTCCTTTCTTTATATCTATAATAGGGGGATAGCACAAAAAAAGCCAGACAATATGCCTGGCTTCTTATGATATAAGTAATTCGGTTACTGAATAACCAATTTTTTAGAAGTTGATCTTTCAGAGTCTTTAACGACAACAGTATAAATACCTGCTGGTAATTTCTTGTTGACGGTTGCTGACTTTTCAACCTTTTTAGACGCTACTACCTGACCAATAGAGTTTATTACCTCAACATCAGCTGTGCCATCGTTGATTAAAGTAATCGAAAGTTCACTGGAATTAGTGTTGTAATATAGTGAAATCTCGGCGTCAATGTTTGCGATGTCGGTATCTTCCCCTGAACAATTAATGTTAGGCAATACAGTATCGTTCCATTCACAATTACTTACAATCTGTGTCGCTTTTTCTTGGTATAGACAATAGCGTAAAAACTCATTAGTGTTTTCATTGCAATTAGTTATTGATCTGTCAAAAGATCCAGAATACCATTCAGAAGCGAATACAGGTATATGATTCTGGGCTACACGGAAATCGCCTATTAGATTGAAGTGTGAGCATGCACTATAGTGGAACGAGTACATTACATTCGGTAAGTACTCTTTACTAATAGGATTTGCAACTGGCTCGAGAATCTTTTGACACCAGAATGCTGTTCCTACAATTATTATTGCATTTTCCTGATTGATAGTTATTTCAGGAATCACAGTCTCAGCGTACGATTTGATGTCTTTCCACTCTATACCTCCAGGTTCTCCGCAGATTTCGTAAATGACGTGGTTGTAATTGTTTTCTGCACAGTATTTCGAAATCTCAAAGAAGAATTCTGAAGCTTGATTTATATAGTCGTTTGGATCTTCTTGATTGTATATATTCCAGTCGACGATGCAGAAAATATCTTCGTCTGCAGTTTGTTTGATATACTTTTTGATTATTTCCTTGTATTCAGCTGGTTTAGACAAGTAATTGCCTTCGCCTCCAATGTTCATTGCGAAACGGACTACATTAGCATTGCCTTTCTTTATAAACTGCAAGTGCTCCTGACCTAAGCAACCGTTAGAGTTTTCGTTGAGTGTGAATTGTCTTCCTGTAAGTTGGATAGGTTTGCCATCATAAGAAAGTTGGATTCCTATCAACTTAAGCCTTGGCTGTTTAGTGTCGTCGTTATTAATGATAGTATCTTTCTCGTTCTCGTTCTCGTTATCGATGTCATCTTCAAAAGTTTGAGGGAAACTATATGTTTTGCCAAGTCTTTCAAAATCTGTACTGTCAGACATGACTGAAGCAATATATCTGCCGTATGTGATTCCATTGTGATCTTTCTCTTCAGATATTTTGCATTCAGAGCAATCGCCGATAAGGAACGATGTTTTTGAGTCTTTGCTTGCCCAATCCATCGTGCACCAGCTCACTAACTGAGGCGCAATTGCGTTAATTTCACAACTCAAGATAAAATCGTCAGTGTTTTCTCTGCAGAAAGGACCTTGAAGGTCAAATTTAGTTCCTGTCCAAGTAGCGAACACAGGTATTTCTCTTTGTGCTACACGGAAATCTCCTATCAAAGAATAGTGCGAACAAGCATAGTAACTGAACGAATACATGACGTTCTTTTGGTATTCGCTTTTGATTGGTGTCATTACAGGTTCAAGAATATTCTGACACCAGAAGCTTGTTCCGACGATGATTATCGCATCTGATTGATTCTTAGTGATGTCTGAGATGACGCTTTCCGCATATTTGACGATGTCTGCCCAAACTGTTGTTGATGGTTGATTGCAAATCTCATAGATTACATGATCGTAACTATTGTCAGAGCAATACTTTGATATTTCAGTGAAGAAATCTTTAGCTTCAGTTATGTAATCGTTTGGATATAGTTCCTGTTTTTCATCTTCTAGGTCCCAATCGACGATACAATACATTCCTTCCGCTGCAGTTTCACTGATGAACTTTTTGATTCTG
This sequence comes from Paludibacteraceae bacterium, assembly GCA_024401565.1. Classification (GTDB taxonomy): domain Bacteria; phylum Bacteroidota; class Bacteroidia; order Bacteroidales; family Paludibacteraceae; genus UBA1723. Next base: position 66,606 of record JAKSKU010000003.1, on the reverse strand, counting down.
TCTTTATAGGAATCCTGTTTTAGCAAATATCCGTTTTTATTATTAAGTTTGATAGCAAGTCGGACAACATTTGCACCAAGACTCTTCATAAGTTTCCAATGATCTGGACCTAGACAGTTTCTGAAGTCACCGTCGACATATACAGACCATCCTTTCAACTGGATAGCGTTTCCTTTCGAGTCAGAAAGTTGATTGCTTAACAACTGTAGCTTGCCAAACTTCTGGATATAGTTGTCTGTTATAGTATCACCTTTGTTCTCTTTAAATGTTATAGGAAAACTGAATGTCTGGCCTTCTTCTGCATTGTATTCGCCGTTAGACATTTGGGCAGCAAGAAACTTTCCATATGTTACAGTTTCGTCATCGGAAATTATCTCAGACAATTTGCATTCAGAGTTATATCCGTGAAGGAATGAAGATTTTGAATCATTGCTAGCCCAATCCAATGCACACCAGCTTACAACCTGTGAGGAAGAGTTCTGATTGTCACACAAATAAAGTAAATATTCTGAGTTTTGTCTGCAGAAAGGAGCCTCAAGATCAAACCTCATTCCAGACCATGAAGTAACGAACACTGGTATTGATTTCTTTGCTATTTGGAAATCACCTGTTAATTGATAGTGTGAACATGCGAAGTAGCTGAACGCATACATTACATTATTCTTGTAGGCATTGTTTAAAGGAGAACTAGCAGGTTCAATGATTTTCTGACACCAAGCGTCTGTACCCACGATGATTATAGCGTCCTTCTGATATGCTAAAATCTCTGGGATTATCTGCTCTGCATAATTCTTGATGTTTGGCCATCCACAAACAGGATCGTTGCATATTTCGTAGATCACATGGTCGTAACCATTGTCTGCGCAGTACTGCGAAATCTCTGTGAAAAAGTCTTCAGCATAAGTGATATAGTCGTTAGGGTTTGCTGTATTCACTTTAGTCTCTTCTAGATCCCAGTCGACGATGCAGTATATGCCTATTGCAGCAGTCTCCTTTATAAACTGCTTGATTCTCTCTTTGTAGGTAGTCTGCTCAAGCAAATACCCGTTTGTTTTGTCGATGTTGATGGCAAGACGTACAACATTGGCTCCAAAACTCTTCATAAGTTTCCAATGTTCTGGTCCTAAAGAGTTTTTAAAGTCACCGTCAACAGAAACTGACCATCCTTTCAACTGGATAGTGTCGCCTTTAGAGTCTGAAAGCTGATTGTTGACCAACTGTAGCATGCCGAATTTCTGGATGTAGTTGTTTGATGAAAAATCGGTAGCTAATAAATAAAATGGCGAGATGATTGCCAATAAAGCCAATAGTAAAATTTTCCTCATAATCATTTAATTAAAGAGTTCTGTTATTAGATAGACAAACAATTTAAACATTGCAAATATAGCTCAAAATATTTATGGGCGAATAAGGAAATGTGAAAATAATATGTTTTTATAATAAAAAGTCCAAAGCGTAATGATTTACGCTCTGGACAAGGACAAACTTTTCCCAAAGTCTTATATGAAGAAATATTACTTGTTTACAACTAGTTTCCGCTAATTTTTTAAATGATGATATGGTTGTAGACGCGGTTGCTGTAATCACAGTCTGGCCAACGATGTTTGCGATTTTCATGTCAAGTCTACATGATTTTTGGAGGATGGGCAGCTGTTTATATCGCCACCCGTCTGAATTCCTCCAAAATTTGTGTAACAGACATAGTTACACTTGCTAGAACAGTAGTAATGTGTTTCATGATTATCGTGTTTTAAGTTTAGTCCTAGATTGTGAGTTATTGCTAAGTTAGCGAAAAAAGATCGTTTTTGTCAAATAAATCATTATTCTTTTACTGAATTTTAGACGAATGGGGCTTTTGTTGGTATGAATGACAAAAACATAAGTAACAAATGGCGTCTGCGAAAGTATTATCTCCAAAAAAAAGAGGGTGCATCAAAACTTTGATACACCCTCGTGATTTTATGAGTTTACTTGTGTTACTGATCAAACTCAACCTTGAACTCGATACGATTGTTAAGCTTTCTTCCAGCCTCAGATTTGTTGTCTGCGATTGGCTGTGTTCCACCATGTCCGAAACTCTTCAAACGTGATGGATATATACCGTGCTCAACCATATAGTCGACAACTGCCATAGCTCTGCGTTTAGAAACCTTGAAGTTTACGGCAGCGCTACCACCTGCGTCAGTATGTCCGCTGACTACCAAACGATAGCTTGGGTATTCCTTCATGATTGAAACTATCTTGTCGATGTAAGAGCAAGATGATCTGATCAATACAGATGTTCCAGGCTCAAACTCGATGCCATGAACAGCCTGACGGAATGCTCTTCTCGCTTTTTCAGATACTTCTGGACAACCCTGATTGTCGATAGATCCTGGGATTGTCGGACACTTGTCCATGTAGTCAGGAACACCGTCACCGTCAGTGTCAAGAGGACATCCGTTTTGGTCGACCTTAACTCCCTCTGGAGTGTCAGGACATTTGTCCATATAGTCGGAAACACCATCTTTATCAGAGTCGAATGGACATCCGTGATTGTCAACAGGAGTGTTTTTAGGAGTGTAAGGACACTTGTCTAGATGGTCTGGAATGCCGTCGCCGTCAGAGTCGAGTGGACATCCGCATGTGTCGACAAGTACACCTTTTGGTGTTCCTCCACAACGGTCAAGATAGTCGTAGACGCCATCACCGTCAGTGTCAAGAGGACATCCACATGTGTCGACTGGCAGACCGATTGGTGTGTTAGGACATAGGTCAAGTTTGTCGATCACACCGTCTCTATCCTCATCCTTCAACTTAGGACATGGGATCTTTATACCAATTTTGAAACCTGCGGCAAATGGAGCTGCTTTTTCCAATGCGTCTGACGCAATGATTCCATTATACTCTTCAGAGCTAGAAAGTGCTTTGTCTTTCTTTCCGATTCCAGAAAAACCAAGATCAGCGTACAGACCGTAGAACAAATCAGTGTTTTTCAATCTGTGCACAAGGTTCACGTCGACATAAACACCAGCAGATATGAATTTTGTCTTTGACGAACCAGATGGGTGCACATCTTCGTTTTTTGTGAATCCGAAGTCTACAAGATCTGGGTTAATAGGCGCGTTAAGATCCTTGATATAAGCAGATTTTGTAGTGGTACCCTCGATCACTTTATAAGATGATTTCAAAGGATACATTAGCTTCAATCCGAATCCGGTAAGGAAGGAGCATTTATTGCCCATCGGAGCACGAAGAAGTAGTCCGACAGGAGTCTCCAAAGCAAATGCACTCTGCTCCTCTTTCCATCCGGAGAACTCAGTGTAGCACTCTGCTTCCATAGAAGTTACCGTCTCCTCTCCAACTCGTTTGACAGGAATAGATATGGATGTCTTGTATTTGGTGTCGTCTAGAATAGACACAGTAGAGTTCATTTTCGAACCTCCTAGTCCAAAAGAGATACCACAAACACGAGAGAAGAAAATGTTATAGTCAATATTGAATCTGCCTCCCATACCCATTTCAGACTCTCCGATAGGAAGGTCGTATCTCAATGTGCTGATACCTCCACCTGCAGAGAGACTCAAATACTTATCTTGCTCCATTAGTGGCGGAGGCACTACCTTTACAAATGCCTTTGGCGCATTCTCCTGCTGTTTCTCCTGAGCCATCAATCCGCAAGATGCGAACAGCATTGCAAGAGAGAGAATATGATGTTTCATTTGTTTATAATTTTCGTTATATGATCCGTCTTGCAGATTGCTGCAAGACGGCATTTTGACTATAGTTCAGAAACGCAAACCTTAACAGATTGTTTTGTTCCTTCCAAATTCAAGATGTAGATACCTGGTTGTCCGATCTCAAATCTGACATTCTTGCCTGCAGGTTGGCTTGCGAATTGGAATCCGCTCACGTTCATCAATGTTATCTGTGTATTTATTTTGCCGATAACATCTACAACGATTTCGTTGCCTTCCACTCTCGCTTTCATGACGATAGGAGAGTTCATTTCGAAGAATGCAGGTCCGATGATCAATCCACCGTCTACCTCACAATAGTAGAAGCCGTTCAAACCAGACTTGTCCTGATAGTATTGGCTTGTAGCGTTAGGAATCAACTCGTCGTTCTTGTACCACTGGTATGAGTGGAATTTGCCTGCTTTATTGTCTACCATAAGAACATTAGACCAACATACCACGATATTAGATGCAGGGTAGTTGATAGTCAACTCTAGAGTCTGTTTCTTGACAAGAGTTCCGGAAACAAAGCTGACAGTCAATTCGTATTTGCCTGGTGCGATAGTGTCTGGAATATCGATTTCAATTTTGTCAAGTTTTGAGTTTACAGCAGTGAATGAATCGTTCAATGCAGGACATGTAGGACATTCGATAGAGTAGCCGAATACGTCTCCTTCGATGTTAAGATCCAAGATGGCTGTTCCACCAGGTGTCACATTCAAAGAACCGTCTTCCGACTGAACAAGAGTTTCGATATTGAACTCTTTGTTGATGATTGAGAACGGATAGTTCTTTGCTGAATTTGTCGCATCTGTCCATTCGTAGTGTACCGGGTCGTTCAAAGTGACGGTAACCATGTAGGAACCTACGTTTTGCTGGACATTTCCAGTTACTGTGTAATACGCTGTTGAAGCGATGCCGTATGTCTGCTCCTTATTGTTGAAATAGAAGATGTTCGGATCAGCAGCAGGCACATTCACTGGAATTCTTTTTATATTGAATGTGTAAAGAACAGTGTCGCTGACAGTGTCTTTCCAGATGTGGTTTTTAGAAGGAACGACATAGATGTGATACTCTCCAGGCTCTATTGCTGTAGAGTCGCCATAGTATGAACAGCTATCGCCAACCGGTACTGTGAATGTATTCAACATACCGCTGTATATGAATGTAGTAGTGTCGACTACTGGCACTGCAATTGGCTTCTTTGTGATAGTAGTTGTCACAATTTTGCTTGTTGTTGTTCCGTCTGCCCATGAGTAACCTGATCTTGGAGTCACCTCCACATTGTAGCTGCCAGCATCAACATGTACGCCGTTTGCTACTGTATAAGCAAGAGATGTGTCGATCAAAGAAATAGGGTTTCCTGTATACACAAATGTTTTAGGCGAGATTGCTGGAATGACATTTTTCAAAATCACGAATTGGAACTGTTTGTTAGCCCAAGTGCTGTCGGCCCACCAATAGTTGATTGTGTCGGTAAGCTCAACAATATTCTCGTAAATGCCTGTCTCAATTGCCGACTTCGGTCCGTTCACAACATAGATGGAGTCTTTCAATGTGTCGTTCACCACCACAACGAATCCTTTAGGATTTCCGTCGAACACAAATGAGTCGACTCCGCTAGTCGGAATCTCTACGACAGCTCTTGCGATGTTGAAAGAGTATGTCTTGTTTTTAATTGTCGAGTCTTTCCACATGTAGTGAACAGTGTCGTTTAGAGCGGCAGAAACGGTGTACATACCTGCATTTGTACGATGGTGTCCGCTGACTGTGTAGCTGTCGATGGTGTCTGGAATCGCGTAGATCTGAGACTTGCCATTGTAACGGAATGTGCTGTCGATGCCAGACGGTACATCTACCAATACTTTGTAGATTACAAGTGTTGATGTCAGTGGAGCGACTGTGCTGTCAGCCCAAATGTAGTTGACTCCCAAAACAATCTCCGAATTGTAAATGCCAGGCTCAACAGCTTTAGTCACACCATTTATTGTGTAGCCATTGTGCTCAGGGACATCTGTGCCCAATCCGGTTCCTGTATATGTGAATACGCTAGTCTCAGGTAGCGCTGGCTTTTCAACCTTTGCAGGATTGATTGTGACCTTATAGCTCTTAACCTCTGTTGTAGCGTCTTCCCAAACATAACCGTTATGTAATGTGACAGTCACAGTATATGTGCCTGCATCTGTCTTCATGCCGTTTTCCACTGTGTATGCTGGATTATCAGATACAAATGTGAAAGGTGTTCCATTATAAGTGAATTCCTTTTCTATTACAGGAATTTCGATTGTTCCCTTGCTGATTGTGAATTTCACAGTCTTTGGCAATATTGTACCGTCAATCCATGTATAGTTAAGGGTATCTTTCAAAGCGATAGTTCTAATGTATTCTCCAACTTCAACACCTGATGCATTTGAAGAAAGCACTTCGTAATCTTTGTTCTCAGTTATAGAGAAATACTTTGTCGCTCCATCATATACAAATGATGGCTGAACTGCAGTAGGGTAAGACACCTTCGCTTTGTCAATCTCAAATTTATATGTTTTAATCATAGAAGTTGAGTCTGACCAGATTGTGTGGTCTGAGTCAATCAAAAACAAAGTGACGTCGTATGTGCCTGCATAAGCCTGGACATTACCAAAGATATGGTAGTCTGGATTATTTGCAATTGAATAAGTTTGACGTCTTCCATTGTAGACGTACTCTGTTGTATCTGCAGGAGGAATAGAGATCACCTTCTTGTTGATTGTGAATAGATAGTCAACCTTAGCGGTAGTGCTGTCGGTCCACATATAGTTTGGCTTCAATGTTAGAGATGCCTTATAAGAACCGATTTCCAAACCGTTTGTCTCTCCAGAGATAGCGTAAGCGTCGTTAGCTGGAATCTTGAAGTCGATAGCCTTGTAGTTGTATGTGTACGCAGTTGTCAATGATGGTTTTTCAACCATGATTGGGTTGATGACTACATTGTAGACCTTAGCTGTTTTTGTGCTGTCGCTCCAACGGTATCCTGGTTTTGGAGTGACAGTGACCTTATATTTACCAACTTCTGTTTTCGCTCCGTTCTCCACTGTGTATGCGCCATCGTTAGGAACGAATATGATAGTATCTCCTGTATATGTGTACTCAAGAGCCACTTCTGGAATTAGAAGCGTACCGTCTCCGATTACAAAAGTGACAGACTTAGGTGCTGTTGTCTTGTCTGCCCAAGAATAGTTCGTAGAATCCTTAAGAGTCACTGTACGGATGTATGTTCCTGTTTGTGTCGCAACGGCATTAGAGTCTGCAACAGTGTAGTTGGCATTTTCTACAACTTTGAACTCTTTCTCTTTTCCGTCGAATATGAATGTAGAAAGCACTGCGGTAGGATTTGCTACACTGGCTTTTGCAATCACGAAAGTGTATGTCTGGTTGTCTGTTGTTGTGTCTGCCCAAATATAGTGAAGAGAGTCCTTCAAAGCGGCTGTCACTGTATATGTGCCAGCTTTTGTGTGAGCATTTCCTGAGACACTATAGATTGTAGTGTCTTCTTTGATTGTGTAGATTTGCTCCTCTCCGTTGTAGACGAATCTTTTTGCATCAGCGGCAGGAACAGGAACTTCAATCTTAAGAATCTCAAAGTTGTATAGCTGGTCGTCTGTTTCTTCATTATGCCAAATGTAGTTGTCGTTCAACGAAACTCTAGTGTGATACTTGCCTGGTTCTGTTGCTGCAGTGTCACCGAAAATTGTATATCCGATGTTTTTGCTGAAGCCGAACACCTTAATCTGACCATTGTAGATGAACGCAGTGTCCTTTATCACAGGTTTATCTACATAGGCAGGTTTGATCACAACAGGAACTGTTATTGTATCAGAAGCACCGTTGTTTTTTCTCCATGCATATCCTACCTTTGGAACGATTGTGACTATATACGAATCTGCATTAGTCTTAGTTCCGTTAGTCACTGTATATGCAACACTGTCTGGCACAAATGTGATAGGCTTTCCTGTGTATTCGTATTCTCTTTCCACAGTTGGCACATCAATTAAGATAGCTTTGATTTCAAATGTGAATGTCTTATCTGCTTTAGATTTAGTTGCGTCGTTCCAAACATAGTTCAACGTATCCGCTAGAGATACGGTTCTTATATATGTGCCGACTGCTGTTGCAGACGAATTCTTAGGGTTTACAACATATAGACTGTTTGTTGCTATGTCGAACGATTTAACGTGACCATCATAAGTGAATGACGTTTTAGATATAGATGGCTCGTTCACCTTTGCAGGAGCAATATCAAAATTGAATGTGACGTCACCTTGTACGTTGGGGTTAGCCCACATATAGTGGGTAGTGTCGATAGAAACACTAACAATATATGAGCCTGCGTTTGTCTGAATATGGTTGCTAACCTTGCATGCTGAATGTGCTAGCAACATGTACTCCTGCGGTTTTCCTGTATATTCAAATGTTGATGGGTCTGGAGCTGGTGTTGGAACAGAGATTTTGTTGATGGTAAAATATAGATCAATTCCCTTCGATGTGCTGTCATTCCACAAATAGTTTGGCTCCAATGTTAGAGTGGCCTTGTAAGTGCCTGGCTCTACAGCTGAAGTTGATCCTGTGATTTCATACCCTTTATTTGCTGGTATCTTGAAATCTTGAGATTTGCCGTTGTAAGTGAATTGTTTTGGTGAGATTTTTGGTATATCTACCAATGCCTCATTGATCTTGACAGTCGCGAACAATGTGTCGGATGTCTTGATGTCTTCCCACTTGTATCCGGGGTTAGGGACAACCTTTACTTTGTAAGTGCCGACATTTATTCCGCTTCCATTGATAACCTTGTATGCATTGTTCTCTGGCACAAACGAAATCTCGCTTCCTGTGTAGGTGTGAGTTGTAGGGATATTAGGCTTGCCAACCGTACCGTCTCCAATCTTGAAGTCAATTAGTATGTCGTCTGTTGTGCCATCTTCCCATGCAAAGTTACGCTTGTCTACAAGTGTCAATGTGTCGGTATATGTGCCTGTGAGAGTCGCAAATGACACTTTCTTTTTCACAATGTATCTTGCTGGCGTAACGGTGTCTGCAGGGACAACGAATGTATAAGGTTTACCATTGTAAATAAACTCTTTATCTGTAACCACAGGCTTTTTGACTGTCTGAGGTTTGATTGTGAATTTGAATGAGGTGTCTCTTGTTGTGTTGTCTTCCCACAAATAGTTGAACTTGTCGTTAAGAGATACAGTTCTGATATAGTCACCAGCATTTGTTCCAGTGGCATTAGAATCTGCTACAACATAGTCGATGCTTGCTGGTATAGCAAAATCTTTTTCTGTGGCGTCGTAGACAAACTCTGTGGCTGCTGCTGTTGGCACAGCAACAATCTTTTTGGCAATATTGAAATTATAAGTTTTGTTTGTTGTAGAACCGTCTCTCCACTGAAAATGATTTGTGTTTTTTATTGCAACTGTAACGATGTGCTCTCCGGCATTTGTCTGCTGGTTGCCAGACACAGTGTATGCAGTGTCCGCTTTAATTGCGTATGTCTGAAGTGTGGCGTTGTAAGTGAACTCATTCTGGTCAGGAACAGGAATATCCAACGCTATTCTCTTGATAAGGAATGAGTCTTTGATTGCAGTTCTTGTGTTGTCAACCCATACGAAACCCTCACTAGGGACGATAGACACGATATATTTGCCTGGTTCTTTTTCTCCTAGCTTGCCATTTACGGTGTATCCCTGATTAGGTCTTACAAATGTGTGGTATTGGCCATTGTAAGTGAATTCTCTATCAGTGATTACAGGCTTTTCTACCAAAGCACTTACGATTTTGAACTCTGTTGATGCTTGGGCTGATGTCAAGTCGTAGTTATTTTTGTCTTTTCCTATCAATGTGGCAATTGCTTCATATGTTCCAAGAGTGATTGCTGCTCCTGTCACATTTACAAAAACAGAGTCTCCGTTCAATGGAGTCACACTCGCTGTTGGCTTTTGCTGAGTCTCTGGCTTGTATGTGAACTCTGTTTCGCCCCATAACACTTCCAAAGTTTTTTTGGCGATAGTGACATGTATTGTGTCTCCATCTGCGTCATTATGGTTGTCGTCTCCTACAATTCTGTAAACGATGTTGTAAGAACCAGCGTTTCTAGCCATTGGAATAGTGTCTGTATACTCACCGTTGCCGATAGCATACTGCATTTTTCCTCCATTGACGCCACCTGCAGTAATCAAAGCTTGTTTTGAGGCGTTGTAAATTATTGACTTTGCAGTTGGAGCTGTGATATTCTTAGGGTCTGCTTTTGCAATTGAGAATGAAATTGTGCTGTCTGCAGATAGTTTATAGTTGTTGAAATTTTCTCCTGAGAATGACGTTGCTTTTGCTGAATAGTTACCAGCGTTGGTCTGCGCTCCAGTGACGTTTATAATCACAGTGTCTGGCTTGATGACACCTACTGCCTTAGCTGTTGGCTTTTGAGATTCTCCAGTATATGTGAATTCTGTATTGCCCCAATCGATTGTGATCTCTTTTTGAGCAATTGTGAATGCTGCTTTTGCGGAACCTGCCTCGTAGTTTGTTGTGGCTTCGATATCAGCTTTGATGTAGTATGTGCCTGCGAATGAAGGAACCTCTCCTTCTTCAGTAGCTCCATTAGCTGATGTGGTTGCGTTTCCACAGTCTTCATTAGTGTAATATGTGTAAGTGACTTCTCCAGCTCCGTTGTTTCCTACAACTGCTTTAAACTCACTTGGATTTTCTCCATATGTCCATCCCTCTCTGCTGATTGTAGGTGAGATTGTAGCTTTTGCGATATCTACAGTCATATCTTCAATAGACGCATCGTTGTGGTTGCTGTCTGGAGTGAATTTGAAAGCAATTTTATATTGGCCAGCGTTAATTCCAGTAGCGGATGAACTCCAATCTCCGTCGTTTACACTATAGCTTATAGTTCCTTCGCTGACACTATATTCTTCAAGAAGATCAATCTGCGAGCCAGTGTAAGTTAAATCACTTTTTGCAGTTGGGTTGACCAAATTGACGTTTGCTTTCTTAATTGAGACATTTACATAAGCGGTGTCAGTGCTTGTGTAATTATTGTCAGTTGGAATAAACACATATCCAACAGAATAATTGCCTGCGTTTATAGCAGAAGGAATAGTTGCGGATAATTCACCTTTGTCGATGTTGTAAAGGAATTTACCATCTATTGTGGCACTTCCAATTGTGATCAAGACTAGTGGATCTCCCGAATAAGTCAAGTCGTTAGGAGATGGTTCAGTGACACTATATTCGCTTTTGCTGATTTTGAAATCATGTGTTGGATTTGAAATCTCATAATTCTTAGCGGATAGTTCGTCCAATGTTGCTGTTGCAGTGTATGGACCACCAACATTTGTTTTAGCACCACTTACTGAAACTGTGACATTATCTTCGCCTTTAACTCCGCTTTCGATTTCTGCTATTGGACTTTTCTCTGTTTGGTCGTAATTGAAAGAATCTCCTGTCCAAGTAAGAACAATTTCTGCTTTTGAGATTGAAACGGACCCAATGTTGCCGCTTACTGACTTATAATTAGGTGATTCAGGAGTAAATAGGTATGCGATACTATATGTATCCACGTCTTTTCCTTGAGCTGTGCTCGACCACTCTGCATTGTTGACCTTGTATTGGAAAGAACCTAATGTTGTAGGTGTCTCAGAAACCAAGGCCTGATATTGGCTTGTGTATTTTAATCCTGTTATGATTGTAGGAGCCTCGAAGACAGGTTCTGCTGCTACAATCTTGAAATCTTTACTTTTTGTTGCGTCTGACAATATATAATTGTCTTTGTCGTCACCTTCTAGAGATGCGATAGATGTGTATGAGCTAGCGTTAGTGCCTCCAGTGACAGATACAGAGACATTATCGCCATCAATATAGCTTGACAGAGTCGCAGTTGGGTGTTGCTCTAGACTATTATATATGAATGTGTCTTTTTCTCCCCATTGAACAGATAGAACTTTTTTCTCGATTGTGATTTCCAGACTGCCCTCTATCGATTCACCGTCGATTTTATAATATACTGTGTGTGTGCCTGCTTTCTTTGCAGACGGTATGTCTTTAGACCATGTCTCATTGTCTAAACTGTATAGGAAAGGCTTTTCTGCTGACGACTCTCCTGCAACTATCAGTTCGTGAGAGATTCCATCGTATTTAAAATCAGCCACTTTGGTTGGCTTTACAGGAGTAAGCTCATATGCGATGCTCGCCTCTGTTGTGCCACAAGCAACCTTTGAAAGAACTTCTTGTGCTTTGTAAAATGGAAATTCAGGAGCTGGAATTGCTTCTCCCACTATACCGGAAAAAGAACCGTCTTCAGCAATCTTATTTCCGTTGTCGTCAACATACGACACAGTGACTGTCTGCTCGACATCTGTCCATTGGGCGTATACGTCTAAAATCGCGTCGTCTTCTAAATTTCTTAACTCATCTGCAATAGAAGTTCCTGCCTCTTTACCTGTGGCATCAGCTGAGCCGATAGCCCAAGCAGAAAAGGCTTTACAGCTGGGAACTGTAAATTCTGATGTGCTTACTGATATTAGAGTAGAGTCGGATTCTGCTGTGATGTTGTCAGAAAACGTTTTGTCATCGCCATCATTTGAATGGTAAACAACGGTGATGTCTGCAAACACTTGACCACAGCACAATGTTGCCAAAAGAGTCAGCCATGACTTCTTGACGATGTTTTTACTGTTTTTAATCAAACCGTAGAACGGATTGTTGATATGTTTCATAATTTTAGTGTATACGTCTATTTTAAAAAATGACTAAAAACAGTTAAAATGCAGGTAAACAATACATTGCGTTTTGTTTTTATGCATAAAACTACATTTAGCCATAAAAAACAATGCAAAGATATAAACTTCAATGGTAAAGCATGTTAAAAAATCTGCTTTTCGACATATAAAATGTTAAATATTATTAAATGCATGTTAATGCAAAATGTATGCAAATAGTATAAATATGCATGATTGATTCAGGTTTTGTATATAAATATTGAGGGTATTTACAAAAAAAATCCTCATCTGTTTCTAGATGAGGATTTTGTTCTATTGAGTTAGACTGTAGTCTAGTTCAATTTCATATTACACCAACTTGTGGATGCAAAGACCTGAACGAAGCTTTGGCTCAAACCATGTTGCCTTTGGTGGCATGATATTGCCGCTGTCGGCGATGTCCATGATCTGCTGCATTGACACTGGGTAAAGAGCAAGCGCTGTCTTCATCTCGCCAGAGTCAACTCTCTTCTTCAACTCCTTCAAACCACGAAGTCCGCCTACGAAGTCGATTCTGTCAGAAGAACGAAGATCCTTGATGTTCAAGATCTCGTCAACGATAAGCTTAGATGAGATACTTACGTCAAGCACACCGATTGGGTCGTTGTCGTCGTAAGTTCCCTTCTTTGCAGTCAAGCTGTACCACTTTCCTGATAGGTAAAGAGAGAAGTTGTGAAGTGCGTTTGGCTTGTACATGTCCTCACCCTTGCACTCTACTTCGAAGTTCTTCTTCAATGCCTCAAGGAACTGCTCGTCTGACAAACCGTTAAGATCGCGGATCACACGGTTGTAGTCAAGGATTGTAAGCTGGCTTGCAGGGAAGCAAACTGCCATAAAGTAGTTGTACTCCTCGTCTCCCTTATGATTAGGGTTCTGCTTTCTCTTCTCGTCGCCTACAAGAGCAGCAGCTGCTGAACGGTGGTGACCGTCTGCGATGTAAAGATTCTTCATCTTGCCGAACTCCTCTGTCACTGTCTTGATGTCAGCGTCGTCGCTGATCACCCAGAACTTGTGTCCGAATCCATCGATTGGAGCGATGAAATCGTAAACAGGAGTAGAAGACGCATATTTTGCTACAAGTTTGTCAAGAATAGCGTTGTCTGGATATGCGAAGAATACAGGCTCGATGTTTGCGTTGTTGACGCGGACGTGCTTCATTCTGTCTTCCTCCTTATCGCGACGTGTTAGCTCATGCTTCTTGATAACGCCTGTCATATAGTCGTCAACGTATGCACAAACTACAAGGCCATACTGAGTCTTGCCGTTCATTGTCTGAGCGTAGATGTAGTACTGCTCCTTCTCGTCCTGTACCAACCATCCTTTGTCCTGGAACATCTGGAAGTTCTGAGCAGCCTTCTCGTAAACGCGTGGATCGTATTCGCTTGTTCCCTCTGGGAAATCGATTTCTGGCTTGATGATGTGGTAAAGAGACTTCTCGTTACCTTTAGCCTCCTCACGTGCCTCTTCACTGTTTAGCACGTCGTATGGACGGCTCTCTACCTGCTCCACCAAATCTTTAGGTGGGCGAATACCTTTAAATGGTTTTACTATTGCCATTTCTTATTTCGTTTTAGTTATTATATTCTTTATTTAGTCGCAAAATAGAAGGTGCATGTCTGCATTGTGAATTTCTTGATCTCGACATTCTTGAAGCCTACTTCCAAAAGAAGTTTCTTCATCACCTCTCCTTGTGGAAACGCATCTATGGATTCTGGCAAGTATGCGTATGCAGTGCTGCTTGTACGTAAAATCTTCGCCATCACAGGAATGAATACTTTTGTGAATATGCGGTAGCCAAGTCTGTAGATTGGATTTGTCGGTACACTTAATTCAAGAATGGCGAGTGATCCGCCGTCTCGTATCACTCTGCAGATTTCTGACAATCCTTTTTCCAAACTTTCAAAATTGCGGACGCCGAAAGCTACTGTGGCAGCATCAAAACTGTTGTTTTCAAACGGAAGATTCATTGAGTCGGCGCGCATTAAGTCGATATAGTCGCTCTTTTTTGCGGCTTTGACTTTCTTCTCTCCGACGCGAATCATCTCCTCAGAGATATCCACTCCGACAATACGTGCGGGCTCAATGGCATCGTATGCTGAAAGAGCGAAATCTGCTGTGCCTGTTGCGACGTCGAGAATGGTGTTAGGATTGGTCTGCTTCAAACGTTTGATGGACTTCTGACGCCAGCTCTTGTCTTGGCCTAACGACATCAAACGATTCATGGTGTCGTAGTGCGGAGCGATATCGTCGAACATCTGCTCCACCTGCTGTGTCTTGCTACTTGCAGACTCAAAAGGCTTTACATCCTCACATTTAAAATCAGACATATTATATATAAGTTTAAATTGTAGGCAAAAATAGGAAAAAGTAATTAAAGTTGACGGCATTATTCCGCACTTATATCTCCTTTCGCAATAAAAAATGTATATTTGCCATGTATTATGCGATAAGATATTACAAAATGACAGGTAAATGTATTGACATAGATGCTGTTCTTGAGGAGAAAGCTCCTTCATTAAAAAAGAAGATGCCTGGCTTTTTGATTTCTTATTTGAAACGTATTGTACATGAGGATGAACTCAATGCTTTTTTGTCGAGTCATTGGGAAGACGATGGCACTGACTTTGTCGGGAGTTTTCTCGATGAATTGGGCGTTTCGTATGGAATAGACGGTGCTGATCTTCCTGAAGATGGAAGAAAAACGTTTGTTTGTAATCATGCGTTGGGTGGGCTCGACGGTGTTGTCCTGCTGAAGATGCTTTGCGATAAGTATGGTAAGGCTAAAGCGGTCGTTAACGATATCTTGATGTATATTTCACCGATGAAATCGTTGTTTATTCCTGTGAATGTTGTCAGTAGAAAACAGAATAAAGAGAGTCTTAATCTTATCGATGAATGTATGACGGATAATATTCCGATTCTGTTTTTTCCTGCAGGGAAGGTCTCTAGAAGAGACGGAAATGGAAATATTGCTGACTTGGAATGGAAAAAGACTTTTGTCGCAAAAAGTATAGAGTTCAGACGCGATGTTGTCCCTCTCTATTTTGACGGCAGAAATTCCGAGTTCTTCTACAACCTCGCATACTGGCGCACGAAGCTTGGAATAAAGCAAAATATAGAGATGTTGTATCTGGCTGATGAGATGTATAAAAGTAAGTTCTCTCATTTCAATATCACTGTCGGAGAAGCAATCAGCTGTGATTCTTTAAGTGGTATGCCAATTGCAGAAAAAACACGATGGATTCGTGAGAAATGTTATAGTTTGAACAAGAGTTCCCATACGTAAATATAGTATGAAACCATTGATAAAACCGATTGATTCGGATTTGATAGAGATTGAACTTAAGGATGCAGGTTTGCTCCGTAAGACGAATAAAGCTGGCAATGAGTTGTATATTGTCGACTATTTTTCGTCTCCCAACACTCTTGCCGAAATCGGAAGATTGCGAGAGCTGACATTCCGTGAAGCTGGTGGCGGCACAGGAAAAGCTTGCGATCTTGATAAATTTGATATTGACGGTAGCAGTGGTTGCAAACAACTGGTTTTATGGAATCCGGATGAACGAGAAATCGTCGGTGGATACAGGTACATCTTTGGCTCAGATGTAAAGATGGTTGATGGCCGACCTTGGCTGACAAGCGGACATCTTTTTGATTATTCTGCCCTTTTCATCGAACAATTCTTGCCTTATACTATTGAGTTGGGCAGAAGCTTTATAGTGCCGAAGTATCAGTCGGGGGCTGAATCCACTAAAAGCCTGTATGCTCTTGATAATCTATGGGATGGAATAGGAGCTCTCATAAACAAATATAAAGCACGTTATTTATTTGGAAAGGCTTCCGTATATCAGCGTTTTGGGGCTGATGCGTTCGCATTGATACGTCAGTTTATGAATGTTCATTTCTCTGACGCCAACCACCTCGTCTATGCGAAAAAACCGATCAATACGGAAATTTCCGAAGATATGAGACGTTTGTTCGTTGGCTCGTATAAGGATGACTATGTTTTGCTCAAACATGAATTGAAGAAGCGTGATCGCCATATACCGCCGCTGATCAATGCTTATATGAATGTGTCGTCGTCTATGATAGCGTTCGATTCAGCTATGAATGTTGACTTTGGCAACGTCTATGAAACGGGTTTGCTTGTCACTACCGCAGACATGTATCCGGAAAAGGTGAAGCGACACATGAATCTTTAATAGGAGTGTATGCTCTTATGAGTTTTCAAATTTCAATTGCTTGTCGTCGTTTCTCTTGGATATAATACAGTACCATCCCACTTGGCATAACTTGACCACAAAAGAGACGGCGCTGAAAAGATAGATAGTAGTTATAAGATCGTATTTGGAAACACCTAGCAGTAAAATCAGAACTCTTAAAACAATAAATGTCAGTTCTATTATTAGATTGCCTTTCAACTTTAGTAGCGTCTCTGGGACAAAAACCAATGAGGCTGCCATGAAATTAGTCGCAAACCAAGGCAACAGAATTCGTAAGATCTCACCTGTGGTTCTCCATCCGTCTCCAAAAAGGAATTCAGTAAGAGACGGAAGAATATAATTCAAACACCAACATCCAAATAATAGAATCACTGATGAAAATATACAAAACTTATGGACTAGAGGAAAGATAGGTTGCCCTTGATTGAGCCTTTCTGAAACGTCTCTAAGCATCACTTGGTATATTGAGCTGGCTATCATAGATAGTGGCAAGTAACCTATGGTTATGGCCAAAGCAAAGTATCCGACTTCGGTAGCTCCAAACGCAGGCGTCAAAATGAGTACTGGCAACCCATTGCTCAAGTGACAGACCAAGTTTTTGGGCATTGAAAAAAGTGGAAAATCACGATATTTCTTCAGGTAAGCAATAGCATCGGGAATAGGAATAGTTCTGAATCCATCCACTATAGATATGATTTTCTTTATCATTAAAGAACTGGCTATGATAGGCCCTATCACTGATGCGTCAACTAATGCCAGTCCTCCAAACGAAAACAAACCAAATATCAGTTTAAGGGCTGAGTTAGATAGACTTTGTACCATTTGAAATCTTGCTATCTTGCCAAATTCCTTTTCTCTGTTGTATATGTATAGCACTACTTGTGATATTGACATGATGGTGACATATAAAGGCAAAAACCATATGGCCCATCCTAGCGTCTCTATTCCGAAGAAGAGAGCAATGTTATCGTAAAACAAGCATATTATCAATATTATGCCCATTGTGGCAGAAATCGTAACTACTGTTGTGCCGCACAACGCATATGCGCCTTCGTCTTTATTAGGCAAAGGTATAGCATATTGAAGATCAAGAGTCGATATTATCAGCAATGCGTTTGCTATGGTAAGGAATAGGTTCAGCAATGTGAAGTCGGCTGGTTGGTACAACCTCGTCAGAATAGGGTAAATCAATATGCCGACAGCTTGAGCCAGCACATTGGCAGAAAGTAGTTTGGAGAAGTTTGCAATTTTGCTATTCATCAGATTTCTAAATAAGCCTTTACAAATTTAGAAAATATGTCAATTTAAATGGCAATAATTTATGCAAAAATGACATACGCACGTCATTTCTTCTTGGTTTTAGACCTTTTGACCTTCTTCATTTTAGAAGATTCTCTTTTGACCAGGACTCTTTTTTCCAGATCGATTTGATCTATTGATTGGACACCTCTCATTATCCAATGTTTTTTGCGGATAAAACTTGATGACAGTTTGTGTGGGTTGAAACTTAATGGAGATGGCAAAAGTGCAGTCAGTGTGGCTGACTCAGACAGCGTAAGATCTTTGATTTCTTTGTTGAAATAGATGTCTGCTGCCATAGGCATTCCGTATATGCCGTGACCGGTCTCTGCCACGTTGAGGTAAACTTCCATTATTCTCTCTTTATTCCAGAAAAACTCTATCAAGACGGTGAAATATCCTTCTATCGCTTTCCTGATATATGACCTGTTAGGGTAGAGAAAGACATTTTTGGCTGTTTGCTGTGAAATGCCGCTTCCTCCGATTATTTTCTCACTCTTGAGATTATGTTCGAATGCCTTATACATCGCATCCCAATCGAAACCTGAATGTTCAAGGAAATTCTCGTCTTCTGCGATTATCGCTGCCTTAATAATGTGTTCCGGCATCTCTTCAATGGGAGTCCATTTCTTTAAGACACGCACGTCTTCACCTTTCCATGCGTATTCTATGCATCGTATTATCATCAAAGGAGTGATGTAGACGGGCACAAAACGATAGACAATCACCATAATCAAGGATGACGTGAAGAAAAATATCACCAGATTACGGACGATTATCCACAGACGATGCCTCCAATATTTTATTTTATGGTTGAACCCCATAATACGATGTCGCTTGTGTTGCCAATCTTTGTTATGTGATGAAATGTTAATTTATGATTAAAACCTTCAATAAACTACTCTTTCATCGTAACAAAAGTATCATTTTTTAAATAACTTTGCGGTAGTTAAACGCAAAACTTATAGAAATGGCAGAAGTTACAGGTACTGCGGTGAAAAAAGTAACCGCGACAGTTATCAAATCAATGAAGTCGTCGGGAGAGAAAATCTCTATGCTTACTTCATACGACTTCACTATGGCTCAGCTTGTTGACAAGGCTGGTGTAGATGTTATTCTTGTGGGCGATTCTGCGTCTAACACAATGATAGGCAACAAGACTACACTTCCAATTTCAGTCGATGAGATGATCGTTTTTGGAAAGAGTGTGGTTAATGCAGTCAAGCGTGCTCACGTCGTGATTGATATGCCTTTTGGAAGCTATCAGGTAAGCAAAGAGGAGGGTGTACGCAATGCTTGCAGAATGATGAAGGAAACAGGTGCTGACTCTCTAAAGATTGAGGGTGGACTTGAGTATCTTGACACTATTAAGGCTATCATCAATGCTGGTATTCCGGTCATGGCTCACCTTGGTCTGACTCCGCAGTCGGTCAATAAATTCGGTGGATACGGGGTTCGTGCTAAAGAAGAGGCTGAAGCCGCAAAATTGATCTCAGATGCAAAACTGCTCGACGAGGCAGGATGTTATGCTATCGTACTTGAGAAAATTCCGGCGTCGCTTACTGAAAGAGTGAGAAAAGAGATCTCTATGCCAATCATCGGAATCGGTGCTGGAGTGGGTGCCGATGGACAGGTATTGGTGCTTCAGGATATGCTTGGTATGACTCAGATGAAGTTGCCTAAATTCGTAAGGAAATATGCTAATCTTGATGAGGTTATCACAAATGCAGTCAGCAACTATTGCTCTGATGTCAAGAATGGCAAATTCCCCGATGAAAACGAAAGTTATTAAGGAATATTAATGTAAGAGGGTGTATCAAAATGTAAAATCAAGTTTTTCGAACTTACATTTTGTCACTTTTTATATGAACGAAGCCGTTTCAGAGCTTAAAAATTACAGTTAAGTCTCTGAAACGGCTATATTTTTGTAGAATTTAAAAATCAACTTACATTTTGATAGTTTGATTTTTGATAATTTGAGTTTTGATACACCCTCTTTTTTGTTGTCTAAATCATTCCGTATAACGGGATGTTTGTCATCCAACTTTCCTCTTTATAAGGCAGCATAGAAGTCCTTATAGCAGATGTTGGATTGTATTTCTCACAAAATAGTTTGAAACTCTTGGCATGAACGTTTTTTTCTGCCTTTACCTCAATAGGTATAATCATATTTCTATTTTGAATTACAAAATCTACCTCTGCTGTACTTCTGTCATTTGTCCAATAATATAAACCTTCGTATTTTTTCTGTGTCATTTGCTGATGTACAAACTGCTCTGTTAGAGCTCCTTTATATTCAGTGAAAATACGATTGCCTTCTAAAATTATTTCTGGACGGATGTTGCTCAATGTGGATAATAATCCAACGTCTAGCATGTAGAGCTTGAAAATGTCGGGCTCAGCATAATGAGACAGAGGTAACTCTGGTTTTGTAACTCGATTAGTTTTTAATAATAGCCCTGCGTCGCAAATCCAATTTATTGCCAATTCATAATCCTTTGCACGAGCCCCTTCTCTTAAAAGCCCATAAATAAATTTCTTATTCTCTTTTGCAAGTTGTGTTGGCACGGATTCCCATACTTGTCGAATTCTTGGGAGTTCATTAATGGGAGCATGTTTGGAAAAATCTCGTTCGTATGAATCGAGTATTTCGTGTTGTATTTCTTGTACAATTTTATAGTCTCTTCTTTCTGCATATTCATTGACTACTTCTGGCATACCTCCTACGATTAGGTAAGACTTCAATATTTGACACAACTCTTCATGAAAAGGCGATAGAATCGACCATTTTTGCTCGATTAGAGCATTTGCAAATTGATCTTTTCCTATTGCATTTAAGAATTCTATAAACGACATGGGATGCATTTGAAGGAAATTGACTTTCCCAACAGGAAAAGATTCTCCCGTATGAACACTCATTCCAAGTAATGATCCTGCAGCGATAATATGATATTGAGAAGCGTTTTCGTAGAAATATTTAAGAGATGTTATTCCCGAAGTTGCGGCTTGAATTTCATCAAAAAATATAAGAGAATCTTCTGGACTGATCACCTTATTGGTGTAGAGTTGTAACGTCTCGATGATTCTCTGAGGATTCAAGTCTTTCTCAAATATATTTTGTAAACTTTTTTCCTGTTCGAAATTGACATATATGCAGTTTTGATAGTGATTCTTGCCGAACTCCTTTACGAGCCAAGTTTTACCCACTTGTCTTGCCCCCTCTATAATCAAAGGTTTTCTACGTGGACTATTTTTCCACTCTATAAGTTGCTTTATACAAGTTCTTTCCATATATATGTTTTTTGCAAAAGTATATCTATTTTCTCAAACACACACTTTTATCAAGATAAAAATGCGATACCAGCACACTTTTATCAAGATAAAAATGTTGATTCACTACACTTTTATCAAGATAAAAATGCTATTGTACTACACTTTTATCAAGATATACATATTCTGGTTATGTCAAACACTTAGAAAGCAGATGCTTTTAATATATTTACTAACTTTGTGATTAATTTAAGGCAATTATATACGAGTTGTCTAACAACGCTTTTTCTTTATACGCTCGCCCTACGGGCTCGCGTTGTAGAGGTTAGGGCGTTCCGCCCTTAACAATCCTAATTTTGGACAACTACTATATAATTTCCTGATTTAATATAGCCAGACATAGAAATGAATGAACCAAAACTAACTAAAGAGATTATTTTGTCTTTCTTCGCTCAAGAATATAGTAAAGAGGAGTGTGATAAAACATGCCCTTTTGTGGAAGAATGTAATAATATTCTAGCGAAAACGAGCGGCAGGGACACATTGTGTGATATCTTGGGAGTCTCTAATGGAGAATCAAGCGTTGTTGAGGTTGATGAAGAGTCGGAAGACGATGATGACTACTTTTGAAATCTGAATCATAAAAACAAAAAAATCCTCGATTTGTTCGAGGATTTTTTATGATATTTCAAATTTGCGTAGGGTTACACGCACGTCCGTGCGTCTCTACGTGCATTACTGATGATACAATTTAGATGTCTGGTATTTAGCCTCCTGTGTAAGATTAACTCCAAGACGACGGAATACTCTTTCGTCTGTCTGAGAAAGGATGACGCTTGTGTGTACCTCACAATTCTTCAACTCTGGCAACTTATCCAACGCTTTTTGGGCGTTTTCATCGGTGATTGCGCAGATTGAAAGGGCTACAAGCACTTCGTCTGTATGAAGACGTGGGTTGCGATGACCAAGTGCTCCTGTCTTCAATTTGCAGACTGGCTCCAACACGTTTGGTGAGATCATTCTTACATCGTCAGCTATTCCTGCAAGATGTTTCAACGCGTTAAGCAAAAGAGCTGAACTTGCACCAAGAAGCTCAGAAGTCTTACCTGTGATGATTGTGTGGTTGGCGTCGTTAAGCTGGATTGCTGCGGCAGGACCGTTTGTCTCCTCTGCACGCTGACGTGCGGCTTTCACTACAAGTCTGTCTTCTGGAGTGACGCCGACTTTCTCCATAATCATCTTCAACTTCTCGATTGTTTGCTCCTCTCCACCGCTCTTTCTCTGTGTAGTCAATGCTGTGTAGTATCTGCGGACGATCTCTTCCTTAGCAGCCTTCTTTGTGGCCTCGTCGTCGACGATACAGAAACCTGCCATATTCACACCCATGTCTGTAGGGCTGTTGTAAGGAGAAGAACCTAATACAGCAGCAAGCATGTTCTTCAATACAGGGAAGATCTCGATGTCACGGTTGTAGTTGACTGTTGTCTCGCCGTATGCCTCAAGATGCCATGGGTCGATCATATTAACGTCGGCCAAATCGGCTGTGGCTGCCTCGTATGCTACGTTGACTGGGTGAGACAATGGAATATTCCAGATTGGGAATGTCTCAAACTTAGCGTATCCTGCCTTCACACCGCGTTTATTCTCATGGTAAAGCTGAGAAAGACATGTTGCCATCTTACCTGAACCTGGGCCAGGAGCTGTAACTACTACCAAACGACGCTCCGTCTTCACATATTCGCATTTGCCAAAGCCTTCCTCGCTTGCGATATGCTGAACGTCTGAAGGATAACCTTCAATAGGGTAGTGACGGTACACCTTCAATCCAAGTTTCTCCAACTTCTCCTGATAAGCGATCTGGTTTGGATGACCGCTGAAACGAGTCAAAACAACACTCGATACATAAAGACCGTATGCACGGAATGCGTCTACCAAGCGAAGCAAATCCTGATCGTATGTGATACCCAAGTCACCACGCACCTTGTTGCGCTCGATATCCTGAGCATTGATCACAATGATGATTTCTGCTTCGTCTTTCATAGAACAAAGCATACGGATCTTTGAGTCTGGTTGGAATCCAGGAAGTACGCGCGACGCATGGAAATCGTCGAACAATTTTCCTCCAAACTCGAGATACAACTTATCTCCAAATTTGCTTATTCTCTCTTTGATGCGTTCACTCTGCATCTTGATGTATTTTTCACCATCAAATCCGTTGCAGTTACTCATGTTCGTATTTTGTTCTAATTAATCTTTTTCAAAAATGTGATTGAATGGTTGGAATCTCTACAATTTGAAAGCTATAATTGCTTTATATGCTACAAATTGAAACCAAAAATCGGACAAAGATAAACAAAAAAATAGGATTTAAGAATAAGATACAACTAAATCTTTCACGCACATATTTTTATACGCTCGCCCTACGGGCTCGCGTTGGAGGGAGTAAGGGCGTTCCGCCCTTAACAATCCTCATTTTTAGGAAATTGCTATATAATCCTTTTGTCTATTGCGAAAGATAACATGCTCACAATTCTTTCTTTATCAAAATCAGCAATCGTAGTTGCTTTCTTTGGCGATAATCTTGGAAAGTAATATCAACGAGACAAGGTTTGGCAATGCCATCAAAGCATTCATACAGTCGGCAAAATCCCATACCACTTGCAGACTGACTACCGATCCGATGAATATGGCAATCACCCAAATGATTCTGTATGTGGTGATGAAATACTTAAGTCTGCTTCTTTTTTGCCATTTGCCACTGAACAGATATTCGATAGCACGCTCTGCGTAGTAGCTCCATCCTAGAATTGTTGAAAATGTGAAAGTGACCAAACCAAAGCTTAAAATAAGAGGGCCGACGACAGGAATACATTCAAATGCTCGTTTAGTCAGCAATGCACCTTCTTTTGCTGCTATGTCTGGGTTGGCGATCTCTGTGCTGACAAGTACCATTCCTGTCATTGCGCAAATGATGACGGTGTCCCAAAATGTTCCGCTACTAGAAATCAAACCTTGTTTCACTGGCGAATTACTCTTCGCTGCGGCTGCCACAATTGGAGCTGATCCCATACCACTTTCGTTGCTGAATAGTCCTCTGGCAATACCGTAGCGTGCCGCTATCATTATTCCGCTTCCTGCCGCTCCTCCCATGGCTGCTTTGCCATTGAATGCAGAAGAGACTATTAATGAAATAGTGTCGCCAAGATATTCATAATTGCAGCAAAGGATGTAGAGACATCCGCAAACATACAAAAGAGCCATTACTGGCACAAGCAACGAGCAGACGTTGGAAATTCCTTTCACTCCGAATATCAATACCGCCGCTACAAGAACTGCTAGTGTAAGTCCGCTTATCCACGTCTCAACTGCGTAATTCTCATATAAAAGGGTGCTGATGGCGTTTGCCTGAACTGTGTTTCCGATTCCAAATGCGGCAAGAGCTGTGAAGATACAGAATAGAATAGCTAATTTCTTCATTCCAAGTCCACGGCTCAACGCAAACATCGGTCCACCGATCATTTTCTGCTGCGACGTCTTCACTCGATATTTCACGGCTAACATTCCCTCCGCATATTTTGTGGCTATTCCCAGTACTCCCGTGATCCAGCACCAGAATACAGCTCCCGGACCACCCAAGGCAACTGCTGTCCCCACTCCGACGATATTTCCAGTTCCGATAGTTGCGGCCAAACTTGTCGCAAGGGCTCCGAAAGCAGAAACGTCGCCGTGACTTCCCTCTTCTTTCTGTAGGCTCAGACGAATTGCCTTAAAAATATGGCGTTGAGGAAATTTCAGACGTATAGTCAAAAAAATGTGGGTGAAAAGTAGGCAGATTATCATCGGTCCATTCCAAAGAAATGAACTTAAATCTGATATTAAAGTGGCAATTTGATTCATCTTTATGTGATTTATTTCGATATCTTTACGATATCTTTTCGTTCAATTCAAGCCAAATCATCTCCTTTTCATCGAGTTCTTCGATCACTTCCTGCATTCTGCTCGACAATTTCATGATTTCGTCGTTGCTCATCTGCTCTCCGCTTCCAAGTCGGTCCTCGATCTCTTTCTTCTCTTTGCTGAGCTTGTCGATGTCAATCTCGGTTTGCTCAAGTAGACGTTGCTCTTTGTAGCTCAACTTTGGTTTGTCCATCGCAGTGTTGCGCTCACGTTTTGGGGCGGCTTCCGCTGGTTTTGCATTCTTTTCCTTCTCAGCTTTCTCCTTTTCATCGGACATATCCTTCCAGATGCGGTAGTCTGTGTAGTTGCCAGGGAAGTCTTTGATTGAACTGTCCGGGTTGAACACAAACAAGTGATCCACGATTCTATCCATGAAGTAACGGTCGTGGCTTACGATTAGCACGTTGCCCTTAAACTCCATCAAGTACTCCTCAAGCACAGATAGCGTTGCGATGTCGAGGTCGTTAGTAGGCTCGTCGAGGATTAAGAAATTAGGATTCTCCATCAACACTCGGCAAAGCTGTAGTCGACGTTTCTCTCCACCTGACAATTTATAGATATAGTCGTGCTGACGGCTTGGAGCAAACAAGAATCTGCTCAACAAATTTGTGGCAGATAGCTTAACACCTTGTTGCACCTCCACCTGATCTGCAATCTCCGATATGTATTCTACTACTTTTAGCGACTCCTTGAATTTAGGAAGCTCCTGGCTGTAGTAGCCAAAACGAACCGTCTGACCAATAGTGATCTCTCCACTGTCTGGCTGTACTTCGTTAAGAATCATCTTTAGCAGCGTTGTCTTTCCAGATCCGTTTGTGCCGACGATTCCGACTTTCTCACCTTTGGCGAAATTGTAGTAGAAATCTTTTAAAAGCACCTTTTCATCGTACTTTTTAGAAATATAGTTAAGTTCGATGATCTTTGTTCCGATATGGTTGGATTTAGATGCAAGAGTCAACTCTGCTTCCGAACGGACACTCTTCAACCTCTTTTCAATGACGTCGAATCTGTCGATACGGCTACGTGATTTTCCACCGCGTGCCTGAGGCTGACGACGTATCCACTCAAGCTCACGGCGGTAAGTGTTGCGAAGGTGGGCAAGTGTACGTTGCTCAATCTCCTCACGATGCTCCT
Source organism: Paludibacteraceae bacterium (assembly GCA_024401565.1). Taxonomy (GTDB): domain Bacteria; phylum Bacteroidota; class Bacteroidia; order Bacteroidales; family Paludibacteraceae; genus UBA1723. The sequence continues at coordinate 40,212 of JAKSKU010000003.1, read as the reverse complement.
TTTCTTCAAGGTAATAGCTGTAGTTGCCTTGGTAAGTGTAAATCTGAGTGTCTGCGATCTCAAGAATCTTGTTGCAGACGTTATCAAGGAAATATCTGTCGTGTGTCACAAGTAAAAGGGCTTTCTTCTCTTTCACAAGCATCTCCTCAAGCCACTCAACCATTCCAAGGTCAAGGTGGTTGGTAGGCTCGTCAAGCACTAGCAAATCGTGGTCAGAAATGATAGCCGACGCCAAAGCCACACGTTTGCGAGCTCCTCCTGATAGCGTGCTTATCTTCTGGTTGATGTCGCGTAGGCCAAGACGGGAAAGGGTAGAGATTACCGTCGTCTCCAGATTCCACGCGTTAAGAGCATCCATCTTATGCGACAATTCAGAAATCACATCTGCGTCCGCACCATTGTTGATGGCGTTCTCATATTCTTTGATGACAGTGGTGATTTCTCCAGATACGTGGCGAAGAGCACCGTCGAGGATACTCTCTCCATCGTTGAATTTTGGATCTTGATCAAGAAAACTGATTTTCAGATCGCGTCGACGGGTGATATTGCCTGAATCCTGTGGCTCCTCACCCAAGATGATTTTCATCAGCGTACTCTTTCCGCAACCGTTGCGTCCGATCAATGCAATCTTCTCGCCTACGTTGATAGTGAAGGTTACATTCTCAAAAAGGGCCAAGTCACCGAAGTTTTTGCTGACTTGCTGTATCTGAATTAGGTTTTCGTCTGTCATTTTCTTTTTCTAAAGGTTAACGTCCCAAAAGAACTAATAGGATGTTGATGTCGCTCGGACTGATTCCCGAGATTCTGCTTGCCTGACCGATTGTCTCTGGATCGATACGTGTTAGTTTCTGGCGAGCTTCTGTGGAAATAGTCTTGATCGACATATAATCGAACTTGCCTTTGATTTTAATATTCTCAAGGCGAGTCAGTTTGTCTGCGATCTGTTGCTCACGAGTGATGTAGCCGCTGTACTTGATTTGAATCTCCGCAGCCTCCACAATCTCCTCGCGTCTGTTTGGAATCTTATCGATTGCCTCCTGCAATGCTGGAATGGCCTGACGCAAAGAATCGAAGTTTAGCTGTGGACGGTTGACCAAATCCACAAGTTTGCAGCCTTCACGAAGTGGTGAAGTGCCCTGCGTCTCCAAGAATGGATTGATCAATGCTGGTTTTATTGAGAAAGTCGACGTGAATTCTTTCAAACGGTTGACCTCCTCCTCCTTCTGTGTTAGCAAGTCGACGCGATCCTTACGTGCAAGACCGATTTCTGCGGATTTGCGAGTCAAGCGGCTATCCGCGTCGTCCTGACGAAGCAAGATTCTGTATTCTGCGCGCGACGTGAACATACGGTATGGCTCATCCACACCTTTTGTGATCAAATCGTCGATTAGCACACCGATATAAGCCTCATTTCGTGACAATACAAATTCCTGATTGCCATGGCACTTCAAATGTGCGTTAATTCCGGCCATTAAACCCTGTCCTGCGGCCTCTTCGTATCCTGTCGTGCCATTTACCTGTCCGGCAAGGAAAAGCCCGCCTACGAGCTTGCTTTCCAATGTTGGATTTAGCTGAGTCGGATCGAAGTAATCATATTCGATGGCATAACCCGGACGGTAGACTTGTACATTCTCCAAACCTTTGATTGTGCGTAGTGCGTTGAGCTGCACATGAAGGGGTAGAGAAGAGGAGAATCCGTTAAGGTAATACTCCTGAGTTGTCTCACCTTCAGGCTCAAGGAAAAGCTGATGCTGATTCTTGTCCGCAAACGTCACGATCTTTGTCTCGATACTTGGACAGTAGCGTGGACCAACACTCTTGATCTGACCATTGTAGAGCGGAGATTCAGGCAAACCAGCACGAAGAATCTCGTGAGTCTGCTCGTTGGTGTATGTGATGAAGCACGGACGCTGCTTTAGCGGACGTGGCTGGAAATCAAGATAAGAGAATTTATGAAAGTCGTTGTCACCGTCTTGTGGAGCAAGTTCGTCGAAATTGATCGTACGGCCGTCGATTCTGACTGGTGTACCTGTCTTCATTCTGCCGACGTTGATACCCTTTGCCATTAGCTGCTCGCTAATTCCGTACGACGCTGGTTCTGAGATACGGCCTCCCTTTATCTGTTGTCTTCCACAGTGCATCAATCCGCTTAGGAATGTACCAGCTGTGATGACGATTGATTTAGCTTTGAATTCTGCACCAAGCGCAGTGCGTACTCCGCAAACGGAGTTGCCTTCAAACAATAATTCGTTTGCCATGTCCTGCCAGATGCAGAGGTTGTCGGTGTTCTCGAGTAAGCTTCTCCACTTTTCCGAGAAACGTTGACGATCCGACTGGCTACGTGGACTCCACATTGCCGGACCCTTCGACTTGTTGAGCATACGGTACTGGATGGCAGTAAGGTCAGTGACGATACCCATCTGTCCGCCCATTGCGTCGATCTCTCTTACAATCTGTCCTTTTGCGATACCTCCCACTGCCGGATTACAACTCATCTGCGCGATAGAGTGCATATCCATCGTGATTAACAGAGTCTGCGAACCAAGGTTGGCAGCTGCTGATGCCGCCTCGCATCCTGCGTGACCCGCACCAATTACTATGACGTCGAAATCGAATTTCATTTTATTTTCCTAAACTGTTTAGAAAATCCTCTCTTTGAAGAATCTGTTTTAGGCGTGCCGACCAGATCACGTTGCTTGCACCATTTTCTGTCTGTCCGCCAAGCAGTAGCATTTCGCCCTTGTTGCTAGTGACGAATATGCCAGCGTCTGCAATAGTGCCTACAACCTCACCCAAATCTTTGTGCCAGTCGTTGTTCCATGAAAGACCATTGTTGTCCGACAAGAAACATTCGGATGAATATTTGCCGTTTTTGTCGATGCCACCAATGATTCCTAAAGCTTTGTCGTATGAGAAAATGATGGCTTTGTCTAGATATGGAAGGTTAGACGATGCGTTTGTCAAACACTCGATGTTGCCATATCTGTCTGTAGCCCATATTTCCGCATTATCACCTTTTTTCACGTATAGATAGCCAAGCGATGTGTATCCGCTTTGTGATGTGAAAGGACGGATAGTGTCGGAAGACAACTCTGCTGGAAAAGCAGTTGTTGACTTTAGCGTTCCATTTGTTGTGTAAGCGTTTATGCTGTTGCCATCAATCACCCAAAGAAGACTGTTTAAAGAGTAAAGCAGACGGCCATTGCTGATCGCATTGTATGCGGAGAATGTGAAACCATTCATGTTGGCTGCATAGTAGGCTCCGCTCTCTCCTTGAACGTAAATAGAATCTCCTATATTGCAGAGGGAAGAGAATAGAAGCTTTTCAGGAGCCACGACCGGCTTTTCTATCCATATTTTCCCGTCTGTAGATGTCATGACAGCGCATTTTGACGATGACTGTATAAAGTACAACATTGTGTCTTTGTAAGTCATCGACTTATGAGATTCTATAGTTTCTCCGATAGACGCAATTGTGCCGACGTTTCTCCATTCGAACGCGTCTACATCATACTTGTGTACGCGAACCTCCATTGTGTATGATTTCTGTTGCCCGTCAGATGCAGTGGAATACACTGTGATAGGGTTTGTCAGATCCATGACAACTTTGTTCTTGTATTCTATGAAGTTTGTGCCGTCGTATGTGAAGTTTATCTTTAGCTCGTTTGCACCATAACCATAGATGTTAGGTGCAAGAGAGTCTACTCTTGTGCCGTATTCTAGAGAATCGTAGTTGTAGATTTTTGCTTCTACGTCGTTGATTACAAACACCACATCATTGCCTATTGCAGGAATAATGACGCGACGGATTCTCGGATTTGGAGTTTCGTCATCGTCCTTGTCCTTGCAACCAGTGCTTATCGCTGCCCAAGAGAATGCGATAATGTATAATAAAAGATTACGTAGTTTCATATCAATTGAATAAACTAAATGTTTCATAAGTTATAGCAAGCCATACTAGGTATCTGACCATTTTCCCTAGGACCACCCAGGCTAGGACGCCCCAGAATGGGGAACGCATTAAGCCGAGAGCCATCACGATGAAATCTCCGATTCCAGGTGTGAATGAGAAAAAACCAAGCCAAATTCCTCTTTTTTGTATCCAATTTTTGACTTTCTCGACTTTGGATTCATCCATGCCGCAGTATTTGGTCAGCCAGTCGGTCTTCCCTAAATAGCCTAAAGCGTAACATGTCATCGCGCCAAGTGTGTTGCCAAGGATTGCTGCCGTTAGCACAGCGTATGTGTTTGCTCCGGAACACCACACAATCGAGAAAACGGCTTCTGATGGCAAAGGAAGAATGGTCGCCGCCAAAAACGCTGCGAGAAATAGACCCCAACATCCGTATTCCGCTAATGCTTCCATATTATTCTAGACCAAGCAATTTTATCGCCAGATATCCTACTGATAGTATAAAGAACAAGTAGTACATCGAGGTGATTATTAGTTCACGTCTGTAGAACAGAGTCACCGCACCACCTATGGCAAATGTGCCGAGTGTGATGATCGTGCTGAGCATTCCGACGAAGCCATAGTCCATCGCAACGGCAAAAAATGTGGAAAGAACGATGATCACTGCTATCAGAGAAAACTTGCCTCTTTGCTGTACACTTTTGTTGTTATAATGGGAGGATAGTCTGAACAGACTGATTAATATAAATGCCAAAAGGAATCCGTAGTATATCTTGCTGTATAAGCTGAACTCGTCAAATTCAGAAAAATCATTCAGACTGAAACTAGGAGTCGCAGTCCAAGAAAGTCCATCGAAATAACCAAGCTGATATATTCCAGCTATCGCGTAGATGGAGATTGTGATGCCTCCGATTATAATGCTCAACACCGTTTTCAATTGCAGACGGTTGCTGGCATATAAGAATGCGAGTACAGGGAATATGTTCAGCACGAATGGCGTGTAGACAACAGAACCGATCGAAATGATACCTCCAATGTTGAAGGAGTGGATTTCGTTATAGCTTTCTGATAGAGCAAAGGCAGACGCCATTATCGCCAGGTTAAGCAGCGTCAGAAAATGACCTGTCTGAATGTCATCTTTTTCAAGAGACACTATCATCACAAAAATGCATAACACCGACGGTAGAATCGTCGATGTTTTCAATATGTTAAATGCACTGTTTATAAGCCCCACCGTCAATCCTATCAATAGGATGACTGCAAAATTCGCCCAGTACGACACTGTGGCAGGAATTTGAACTAAGTCGTCGATAAGAGCCACAAGTCTGAAATTGCCTGCTCTTGACAAAATGAATGTGGCATCGAAACGCAACAACCACAAAACGAGAGCTGCGCACACAGTTACAATGTATGCGACTACCGATGGCTTCACTTTGTCTTGAAAACTACCGTTGTTCATCTGCTCTTTATGATTGTTGTGTATTTATTTGTAGGGGCGGGTTTGAAACCCGCCCGTTATTTCATGTAAATTATTATAGATCAAATCCGATATCTCTGCGGAAGTATTTCTTCTCGAAGTCGATCACCTGAGCGTTGGCAAATGATTTTGCAAGAGCCTCTGCTTTTGTTGCTCCGTAAGAACTGATAGAGATCACACGTCCTCCGTTTGTAAGCACCTTGCCGTCTGCCATCTTTGTTCCTGCATGGAATGCGATGGAATCCTTTACCTTGTCAAGACCAGTGATGACCTTGTTTTTCTCGTATTCTTCTGGATAACCACCAGACACAAGCATGACTGTTACGGCTGTACGCTCATCCTCCTCAAGTGTGCGCTTGTCCAAATCTCCGGCGGCAACACCCTCGAACGCGTCAACCAAGTCGCCCTTTACACGAAGCATTACAGCCTCTGTCTCTGGGTCACCCATACGTACGTTGTATTCGATCACCATTGGCTCGTTCTTCACGTTGATCAAACCAAGGAAGATGAATCCTTTGTATGTGATGTTCTCTTTTGCCAAACCTTCTACTGTTGGGATGATGATACGCTCCTCAACCTTCTTCATGAATGTCTTGTCGGCAAATGGCACTGGCGAAACAGCTCCCATACCACCTGTGTTAAGACCCTTGTCTCCCTCGCCGATACGCTTGTAGTCTTTCGCTACTGGAAGCACCTTGTAGTTCTTTCCGTCTGAAAGTACGAATACCGAACACTCGATTCCTGACAAGAACTCCTCAATGACAACTGTCTTGCTGGCGTCGCCAAACTTTCCAGTCAACATTGTCTTAAGCTCAGCCTTAGCCTCCTCCAATGTGTTAAGGATAAGCACGCCTTTACCTGCAGCCAAACCATCTGCCTTAAGCACGTATGGAGCCTCCAACTCTGCAAGGAATGCAAATGCGTCTTCAATAGTCTCGTTAGTGAAACTCTTATATCTTGCTGTAGGAATGTTGTGGCGCATCATGAATGCCTTGGCGAAGTCTTTGCTTCCCTCAAGACGAGCACCCTCCTTTGATGGCCCGATAACCTTGATGCTCTTAAGAGCAGCGTCATTCTGGAAATAGTCGTAGATACCTTTTACAAGAGGATCCTCTGGACCAACAACCACCATTTCGATGTCGTTTTCAAGCACGAATTTCTTGATCGCGTCGAAATCGTCAGCCTTCATAGCCACGTTTTTGCAACCAACAGTCTTTCCGTTAACCTCTCTTGTAAGAAGTTCTGTGCCAGCGTTTCCTGGAGCTACGAAAAGATTGTCTACTTTCTTGCTCTCTCTTATTTTCCAAGCCAAGGCGTTCTCTCTACCTCCGCTTCCCAAAATTAGTACGTTCATCTATGTTTTGTTTTTTCTCTCGTAGAGACGTGGTGTGCTGCGACTTTGAGACAATCCCGTCTTCGAGTTTGTTTAATATTCAATTTTTTTGAAAGAATAGCCCTCTTTCAAAAGCCATTCTATGCTTTTTGCCAGTGCACCTTCAATATTCTTCTTTGCTTTAAGAGAATCGTGAAAAACGATGATTGAACCGTTGCGGGTATATCGTTTCACTTTGTCGAAAATGTCGTCTGGCGATAGGTTGGAGTTGTAGTCTCTGGTGACAACGTCCCACATCACTATTTTGTACCTTTTTCTGAGGTGACGTATGGTTGTAGGACGGATAATCCCGTGCGGCGGACGAAAAAGTGGTGAGTGTATAAGCTCGTTGGCTTTTTCCACGTTCTCGCAATACCGTTTTGCGGATGTGCCCCAAGATCGCAGATGATTATAGGTGTGGTTTCCGACGTTATGGCCTCGCTCCACCACCTTTTTATAGATGTCGGGATACTTCCTGACATTGTCCCCCACACAAAAGAATGTGGCCTTCACATTGTATCGGTCCAAAGTGTCGAGCACAAATTCCGTCATCTCGGGAATCGGACCGTCATCAAATGTGAGATAAACATCCTTCTCATTGCTTTTTATTCGCCACGTTGTCCAGGGGAATAGTGCTCTGAACAGACGTGGCGGTTGTTCTATAATCATCAGGTGTCTTTTATTATTCTACCTCCTGGTAAAACTCCTCTGCCTCATGACGGATCTCATCAGCCTTCTCTTTAGAGCAAGCTTTTTGCGCGCTGGAAGAGATGTAGCGCATCATATCCATGTGATCTGTAATTTCGTCTGCGGCTTTCTTTCTTTCGTCTCTAGTCAGACTCTTGTTCCATTCGCGATACTGCTTGCAGATGCCGTACACCTCGTCGATGATTCTCTCTGCCTTCTCTTTCTCTCCAAGAGTTGCGTAGATGTGCGCGATGTTGCAAGTTGTAAGGTCGGCTGGCACGTTGTATGTAGGAATTTCGTACACACACTTGTCAAGAACCTCAATTGCCTTAGCTTTCTTGCCCTCTTCTGCAAGCTGAGACGCAAGACGTACAAACATGTGGCGGAATGTTCTTGCCATGCGGCAGTTGTTCTCATCCATGTAGATGCCTGGCTGGCTTACATTACCCCATTTGTATTTGTTCATCATGTTGTCGTACATCACGTCAGTATTGACTGATCCCTGAGCCTTGTATGGAACCAAACGGTATGCCATACCCTCTAGCTCAAGATACTGGTCAAGACCAATGTAGCTGTCTCTTCCGACAGTGACTGCGAAATAGATAGGTGTCTTCCAATCCTTGTTCGAACGGATCAAGTCAAGGATGAACAAATCCTGTTTGCCAAGATAAGACTTCTTACCCAAGTCGATATGAATGTCCTCGATGTGCTTCTTGGTCATGTCAATCACCATTCTTCTGTTGAATGTCTCAACCTTTCCTCCATTGTTTGGATTAGGCTCAGTTACAGTGACGATAGTGTCTTTCAACACACGGACAGTGTCACTTGGCTCTACAAGACCTGATGCGATGACTCTTTCTTTGTCGACATGCTGTACAAGTTTGGTTGAAGGCAATACGTCCACACCATCTCTGTATCCAAGCTGTTTAGAGAGATTCTTGTCAAGAAGGTATTTGAAGCCTTCGTCAATAGTCATCTCTTTGTCGATACGCTTGTCGATATATGCAACGTCAAGCTTGCCGTTCGAGTAATCCTTGCTCTTCATACCCATAGGTAGGGCTTTCGAACCATATGCGTCTCTTTGCATCTGGTCGATATACCACGCCATCTGTAGGTAAGAAAGGTTAGCGACTCTACAATCAGAACCTTCACCCTCAACCTCCTGGTTGTACCACAATGGGAATGTGTCGTTGTCTCCGTTAGTGAAGATGATACCGTTTGCAGGGATTGTCTTCAAATAGTTAGCGCCGTAATCGCGACAAGTGTATCTGCCGCTACGGTCGTGGTCGTCCCAGTTCTCTGAAGCCATGATCACAGGCACGCTCAAAGAAAGAAGTGTTGCCAATGAAGCTGCGATTCGTTTGTCGACGACGGTCTTTACTATGTCGAATATCCATAGCACACCAAGGCCGATCCATATACAGTAAGCGTAGAAACTGCCGGCGTATGCGTAGTCACGTTCACGTGGCTGATATGGATACTGGTTCAAATAGATAACGATTGCCAAACCGGTCATGAAGAACAAAACACCTACTAGAAGCGCACTCTGTGTTCCTTTTTCTTTCTTGTTGAACTGGTATAGGATACCTAGAAGTCCAAGGATAAAAGGTAGGAAATAGTAGCAGTTTCTTCCCTTGTTGTTCTTCAATTCATCAGGAAGTTTTGACTGGTCGCCCAGACGATAACTGTCTAAGATATCAATGCCGGAAACCCAGTTTCCGTGAGTGATCTCGCCATGTCCCTGGATATCATTCTGTCGGCCGACAAAGTTCCACATGAAGTATCTCCAGTACATGAAGCCAACCTGATATGTTAAGAAATATGTCAAGTTGTCGCCGAATGTTGGAGCCACAACAACCTTTCCTTCGTCTGATTTTACCTTCTTGCCTTTGAAGTTGGACCAAGTCTTGTATGCGGAAACATGACTTGCTTGGCGTGAATACATACGAGGGAACAACATTAGGAACTGATCCTGATATTTGTACTTTGTCTTTCTGTCGTATTCGAAATATTTGTCAGGCTCGTTTTCGTTCTCCTTGATCTTCTTGGCGTAAAGAGCCTCTCCATATTCCTTGTCTACGGATCCTTGTTTGTATTTAAACTCTGCCGCAAAACTCTCTCCATAGAAAAGAGGAGTGTCACCATACTGGTCGCGGTTCAAATAGCTCTTCAAAGAGAACACATCGTCAGGAGAGTTCTGATCCATTGGAGGGTTCGCGCTGCTTCGGATAACCAATGTGGCGTATGATGAATAGCCAAGCAGAATGACTGTCAAACAAAGCAGAATTGTGTTCAATAGTGATGCTGATGTCTTCTTTCCTTTTTCTATAAAGAACAAGAAACCAATCAACACTATAATAAGCACTATGCCTGTTCCTGTGTGGCTGCCGAAGAAAGGAATACCAAGAAGCACTACAGATGCCACAAACAAGATTTTTGGCAAATTAGATTTCTCGTATTTCTCGCTGTATGAAGTATAGATGCCTCCTACCAAACAAGAGATTAGAGCGATGCTGTATACAAATACACCTGTGTTGAATGGACAGCCTAAAGTGTTGACAAACAACAATTCGAACCATCCTGCAACAGTGACAAATCCTGGGATGATACCATACAGGATGACTGCCAAAAGTATTACAGATACGATTAGAGAGATAAACACACCCTTCCAGCTGAATTTGTACTTTCTGAAGTAGTAGACAAGCACAAGTACAGGAATAGAAAGCAGGTTCAAAAGGTGAACACCTACAGACAATCCCATAAGGTATGCGATTACCACCAACCATCTGTTAGCGTACGGTTTGTCTGCGATGTCCTCCCACTTAAGCATTGCCCAGAAAACAATAGCTGTAAACATAGAAGAAGACGCATAAACCTCAGCCTCGACAGCTGAAAACCAGAATGTGTCGGAGAAAGTGTATGCCAACGCTCCGACTGTACCAGCACCAAGGATGGCGATAGTGTTGCCAAGAGTAAAGTCGTTTTCTGTTTTGATGACCAAACGTCTTGCCAAATGCGTGATTGTCCAAAATAGGAATAGGATAGTCAAAGCCGACATGAATGCCGAGAAGACATTGACCATTTTAGCTACCTGGTGGACATCCGATGCAAAAAGTGTAAAGAATCTTGCCATCAACATAAAGAATGGCGCTCCCGGTGGATGTCCGATTTCTAACTTGTATGCGGTACTGATAAACTCGCCGCAATCCCAGAAACTTGCTGTCGGTTCGATTGTGAGAAGGTAAGTGACTAGTGCGATCACAAACACAACTGCACCAACGACATTGTTTAGTAGCTTGTATTGCTTCATTTTTGTATTTAAACTTTTATATATTTTCTTCCTAAAATCGCAATTAGTTCGCAAAATTAGATTTTTTATCGCTTAAATGAAAATTTTTATTGTAAATTGTAAATAACGGTGATCGTTTGTTAGAGCATATATATGATAGAAATGTGTGAATGTTTGCCAAATTATGGAGAATTTTGCGACGTCATTATTTTTGATGATATATAAATGAGATATAAAAAAGTTGTGCAGTAAGCATGTCAACAAAAAGAAAATTATTATTTTTGCTGACAGATAATAACGAAAAATATTTAATTTTTTCATAAAATGGTAAATTACAAAGAGTTAGGCTTGGTAAACACTAAGGAGATGTTTGCTAAGGCACTTAAGGGCGGTTACGCTGTCCCAGCTTTCAACTTCAACAACCTTGAGCAGCTTCAGGCTATCGTAACTGCAGCAGCTACAGAGAAGTCTCCAGTTATCCTTCAGGTTTCTAAGGGTGCTCGTAACTACGCTAACGGAACTATCCTTCGTTACCTAGGTATGGCAGCTGTAGAGTACGCTAAGGAGCTAGGTTGGGAGAAGCCACAGATCGTTCTTCACTTGGATCACGGTGATTCTTTCGAGCTTTGCAAGGATTGTATCGACAACGGTTTCTCTTCAGTTATGATCGACGGTTCACACCTTCCATACGAGGAGAACGTTGCTCTAACAAAGAAGGTGGTTGACTACGCACACCAGTACGGTGTAACTGTAGAGGGTGAGCTTGGTGTATTGGCAGGTGTTGAGGACGAGGTTTCTGCAGACCACCACACTTACACTAACCCTGAGGAGGTTATCGACTTCGCTACTCGCACAGGTTGTGACTCTCTAGCTATCTCTATCGGTACTTCACACGGTGCTTACAAGTTCACTCCTGAGCAGTGTACTCGTAACGCTGAGGGTAAGCTTGTTCCTCCACCATTGGCATTCGACGTTCTTGAGGGCGTAATGCAGAAGTTTGAGAAGCAGGGTGGTTTCCCTATCGTTCTTCACGGTTCTTCTTCAGTTCCTGAGGAGTACGTTGAGATGTGCAACACTTACGGTGGTAAGTTGCCAAACGCAATCGGTATTCCTGAGTCAGAGCTTACTAAGGCTTCTAAGTCAGCTGTATGTAAGATCAACATCGACTCAGACTCTCGTCTTGCATTTACAGGTGCTGTTCGTAAGCACTTCGCAGAGCACCCAGATCACTTCGACCCACGTCAGTACTGTGGTGACGCTCGTAAGGAGATGGTTAAGATGTACACTCACAAGATCGTTAACGTTCTTGGTTCTAAGGGTAAGGCAGAATAATTATAGCCTAACAGTGAAACAAGAGGGATGTCAGAAATGGCATCCCTTTTTTGTAATTGATATGTGGAGTGAATATTTGTTAGATGAGTAGAACACTATTTATAATCCTAGTCTTAATTTTTTTTGCGTCGCAATCCTTACATGCCGTTTCTGAAAATGAATCGGAAGTGATGGGATGGGGACTGCCTGTTTTGTCTTTACAAGTAGACACTATGCCGACCACTGAATACATTTCTGCTCCTGAGGGTTGTGCCGGTCAAACCATTGTGAATAATGACTATGTCGGATGTGATGCGAGTCTGTACAGATCTGACACTTTATTTTATTCTACAAAAGGGAAAAATGCGAGGCTGAGAATCAGAGGCAATACGAGTGCCAAATATATTCCGTATCCGTTTAAACTGAAGCTTTCCCAAAAGGAATCACTGATAGACGATGCGTCTAAAGATAAAGAGTGGGTGTTGCTACGGGTGCAGTTCTCAAAAGATGGAATACTCCGTAATTTGGTGGGCAGTGAGATGGCCAAATTTATAAGGGACAACGAATGGCAGCCATCTTACGAGTTTGTGAATGTTATGATTAATGATGAGTATTATGGCCTATATCAGATTGCTGAGACGGTAAAGAGATCAGATAATAAAATAGACATTAAAAAGAGTGGCTTTTTAATAGAGATGGATTCCTATTTCTGGAGTGAAGATCTTTATTTCAGGACGGACAGATTGCCTGACTATTATGGATTCACGTATAAGTATCCTGATTATGGCGACGTCACGGCTGATTTGCTGAACACACATAAGCAATTCCTCAACGAGGCCGAAGAAGCTATATATTCAATGGATGATCTGGAAAAGTATATTGATATTGAATCATTTGCAAAGTGGCATTTGGCTCATCAAATTTTAGGGACTAAAGATGTCGCGGGGTCGAATGTATACATTTATAAGGAAGATTTGTCAGAGAAGGATAAGTGTAGAACCAAATTGAAAATGGGACCGTTATGGGATTTTGACTCAAGTTTCCGCAGAGAGGATGAAGTCAAAGTGAATCCTTGGTTGAGAGAGTTGCTGAATATCCCAAAATTCGTCGATATGGAAAGACGGATATTCTCACAAAAAAAGGATAGTGTGCTGGTCGTTTTTGATTCATTGATGAAGACATTGGAGGAAATGGAGGTGGTGCTTGATTGCAGCTATCGTCAGCACACGAAAAAATATGGTTATCACACACAATCCTTGTCAGACGCTGTGGAGTCTGTGGGGGAATGGCTCAACCAACGAATGGAGTTTTTGGAGGAGGTATATGCGAAAAAGATAGACATGGAAGAGACGGGATGTGGTATCGAAAATTTGAAGATAGGAGACGCTTTGTCTATTTTCGACATGCCTGGAAAAGAAATAGTCCGGTTTGACTACGGAGACCCAATGCCGGAACTGCAAAACGGACTATATATTGTCAGAAAGGGATCGTGCCATTGGAAATTTATAGTGAAGTGACAATTCCACATGCAACTTATCAAAAAGTATGCTGTTCACAATATTTTTTTGCTTGAATAACATAAAATCGGCTGAAAATTGCTATTTTTGCGCTCAAATCGAAAATTTAATTCAATTAAAATAAGTCATGATTAAAACAAATTGTGCAAAACTTAACACATGGGTAAAGATGTGGGCTGACATCATGCAGCCAGAGAACGTCGTTCTATGTGATGGTTCTGATGCAGAGTTCACTCGCCTAATGGATGAGTGCGTTGCCGAGGGATTGGCAAAGAAGTTGGATGACAAGAAGCGTCCAAACAGCTACTACTTCCAGTCTGATCCTTCAGACGTTGCTCGTGTAGAGGGTCGTACATTCATCTGCTCAAAGAAGCAGGAGGATGCTGGTCCTACAAACAACTGGATGGATCCAAAGGAGATGAAGAGAATCCTTATCGGTAAGTATACAGGTTGTATGAAGGGTCGTACAATGTACGTTATCCCATTCTCAATGGGTCCTCTAGGTGGTCCTATCTCTCAGCTTGGTGTTGAGATCACAGACTCAGCTTACGTAGTTGGTTCAATGAAGATCATGACTCGTATGGGTGCTGGTGCTCTTAAGCTAATCGAGGAGAAGAACGACTTCATCCCTTGTATCCACTCTGTAGGTAAGCCATTGCCAGAGGGTCTTAAGGACGCTAAGTGGGCTTGCGCTCCAATCGACGACAAGTACATCGTTCAGTTCCCTGAGGAGCACGAGATTTGGACATACGGTTCAGGTTACGGTGGTAACGCTCTTCTTGGTAAGAAGTGTTTCGCTCTTCGTATCGCATCTAAGATGGCTCAAGAAGAGGGTTGGTTGGCTGAGCACATGCTTATCCTTAAGCTTACTAAGGAGGCTACTAAGGAGACTAAGTGTGTTTGTGCTGCATTCCCATCAGCTTGTGGTAAGACAAACTTGGCTATGTTGATCCCAACTATTCCAGGTTGGAAGGTTGAGACAATCGGAGACGATATCGCTTGGATGAAGTTCGACGAGGAGGGTAACCTTCGCGCAATCAACCCAGAGGCTGGTTTCTTCGGTGTAGCTCCATATACTTCAGCTAAGACTAACAAGAACGCTCTTGACTCTTGCTGCAAGAACACAATCTTCACAAACGTAGGTTTGACTCCAGATAACGATATTTGGTGGGAAGGAATTGGTTACGACTGTCCTAAGGGTACAATCGACTGGAAGGGTAACATCGTAAACGATCCAGCTTCTCGTGACGAGGATAAGAATCCAGTTGCTCACAAGAACTCACGTTTCGCTGCTCCTGCAGCTAACTGTCCAGGTATCGCTTCAGACTGGGAGTCTCCAAAGGGTGTTAAGGTTGATGCTATCCTATTCGGTGGTCGTCGTCCTAATACAGTTCCATTGGTACACGAGGCTGAGGATTGGGCACACGGTGTATTCATGGGATCTATCGTAGGTTCTGAGGTTACAGCTGCTGCTATCGGTTTGAAGGCTGGTGTTCGTCGTGACCCATTCGCTATGTTGCCATTCTGTGGTTACAACATGGGTGACTACTTCCAACACTGGATCGACATGGAGAAGTTGCCACAGGCTAAGGGTGGTAAGAACATGCCTAAGATCTTCTTCGTAAACTGGTTCCGTCGTGACAAGAGCAACAAGGCTCTTCCTGCAGGATTCTTGTGGCCAGGTTACGGTGATAACAGCCGTGTATTGGCTTACATCTTCGATCGTTGCAACGGTCAAGGTGAGACAGTTGACACTCCAATCGGAAAGGTGCCTGCTAAGGGTGCTATCAACATCGAGGGTCTTGACTCTTGCTGGAACGAGAAGACAATGGAGCAAGTTTTGTCAGTTAACGTTGACGAGTGGAAGGACGAGGTTGAGCGTATCGAGGAGCACTATGCTAAGTTCGCTGGACACCTTCCAAAGGAGCTAAGCGATCGTTTGGCTATCTTGAAGCAGCGTCTTGGTATGTAATTCATTTGAATTATGATATAATAAGACTCGCCATCATCTGGTGGCGAGTCTTTTTTCTTGATATTACTAGTTTATGAAAAAAGTCCTTTTAACAATAGCGAGTTTATCGCTTATGATTTCAGCTTTAGCAGAAAATGCTTTGGTGTTGGAATTAAAGAACAATACAACGATTGAGTATCTGACAAAGAATTTGCCTGTTGTGACTAAACAAGGAGAAAATGTAGTTGTGACTTATAAAGAGAAGTCTTCTGACTATCTTATCGTTGATGTACATAAATTTTACTTTGCTGAGGCTTCTATTACTTCTGCTGAAAATGTAAAAATGGAGTCCAACGGTAAACTTTTAGTCTCTGTGTCAGACACTCAAATTGATGTGTATGGTGCAGATGGTATCGTGTCCATATTTGATATGAATGGTCGTTGTGTCAAACAAACAAAATCTGTAGAGAGTCATGTCTCTTTTGATAAACCGTCGGCAGGAGTATATGTCATAAAGACGGGTGAAAAATCTACAAAAATCATAGTACGATGAAAAAGTATTTACTTGGCATAGCCTCAATTTTTGTAGTTTGTTCTGCAATTTGGGCAATTGAAATAGGGAAATATACTAAGGTTGAATATATGATCGTTGAGGATAATTCCGGAGATCAAGATTCTATTCCTACATCCAATGTGGATAGTTTCTATTTCTCCGACGTTACCCCAGTGCTAAAAGTTGATAAATCCAACAAAACGTCAACGACATATGATTTATCTTCTTTTTCAAATATACATTTTTGCGTTGATAGTATCTATGGTGATGAACCGGATAAACGTGAGTATGTGGATCTAGGTCTTGAGAGTGGAACATTATGGGCCAAAACTAATATAGGATCGAGAAATGAAAACGATCCAGGTTATCTTTTCATGTGGGGAAAAACAGAACCATATAGTGAAGATGTAGAAGAGGAGTCGTGGGGTGGGTATAATGACAATTATTTGAGAAATGAGGGTGTGATTCATGATGGCATTTTATCTGCAAAGTATGATGCGGCTAATGTGTATTGGGGAGAACACTGGCGCCTTCCTACTTTATCTGAAATGGAGGAATTATTATTCCTTAACAGTAGTTGGATTATTAGGAATGGTGTTGAGGGTCGTGAATTTAAGGGTAAAAATGGCAAAACGCTGTTTATTCCTGCAAATAATCAAGATGCTAATGACAAGAACGTGGAATTATGGACTGGTACTGTCTATAAGTTTACCATTAACAAAAGCTCTGGTTCAGCAGCGGGACATACATCTGTATACGGAGTAGGAACAGATGATATGGATAGAGGTGCACCTTTGGCTATTCGTCCTGTTAGAATCTCGTGCCCAATTGGATTGAATAAAAGAGAAGTGTATTTTGCTAACCCAGATTCATCGATTTCTTTAGGATTTTATTCTAGACCATATGGTAGAATTTTGGCGTCGAATTTGACATGGACGTCGTCAGATGAGAGCGTGGCTACTGTAAAAGATGGCGTTGTGACTGCTGTTTCTTATGGTTTTTGCGTTGTGACTGGACGCTACAAAAATTATAAGATTACATGTAATGTGCAGGTTGGTAATGATGTTATTCATAAATATGTTGACCTCGGACTTCCTAGTGGAACTCTTTGGGCCACAACAAATATCGGAACAACTTTGACAGATGGAATTGGCCAGTATTTCGCTTGGGGTGCGACGAATGAAAAGGAAGGCTTTAAGTGGTACAAAACGGCGACTGCTACTTTGATGGCTAATGGTGTTGTTGATGATAAAAGCAGAATTAATCCTAAATATGATGTTGCGACTGTTCAGTGGGGAGAGGATTGGAGATTGCCAAGTCCTGAAGAATTGGATGAGTTGTGGAAGGTTTGTGAAAAGAAATGGACATCACAAAATGGCGTAAATGGTATTGTCTTTGTTGGACCAAATGGGAAATCTATATTCCTTCCTGCTGCCGGATATAGATATTCAGGATCAGGATCAACCAATTATGGAACATATGGCTACTATTGGTCGTCTGTAACTTATGGATATAATACTGCATCAACTTCTTCTAAAAATCTAATGTTTGGATTGAATTATGATGGTGTAGAAATATCTGGAGGCCTATCTTCACAAGGTGTAGGTGACGCGTCCTCGGTTCGCCCTGTTCGTAAAATAATTCCAGATTCAGTCACTTTCTCTGTTGCAGAGGAGAATGTAGAAGTGGCATCTACAGACGCACCATTAAAATTGACATATTCATGTGTGCCTGCTAACGTTTTGTCCAGACTTGATGTCGTATGGTCATCTTCTGATGAGACTGTTGCTAAAGGAGATTATGGCTTTGTAACTCCAGTAGGAGAGGGTGAATGTGTGATTAAAGGAAGTTATAAGGGAAAGAGTGTCGAGTGTAAGGTAAAGGTAGTGTCTACTAAAGTGTCAATAAAGGATACCATCAGGATGAAACTGAATGGATTGGACGGAGACATAGGGTTTACTTGTTATCCTGCAGACAAAGTAAGAAAATCAGATTTCAAGTGGACAGTTTCTGACAATTCTGTCGCAAAATTGTCGAATAATAACGCTGTGCTGCCAGTGTCTAAGGGAACATGTACTCTTACAGGAGTATATAAAGATTTTAAGCTAAGCAGTGTGATCATTGTGGAAGATGAGCAGATAAATGATTCTATTGACGGTGTTGCATATGTAGATTTGGGTCTTCCTAGTGGAACATTGTGGGCTAAATGTAATATCGGAGCAAGCAAGGCAACGGAACCGGGATATTATTTCACTTGGGGTGGCATGGGCCCTTTTGATAATACAACTTCATCTGGAAACAGCAGGGAATATCTGAAAGAAAACGGAATCATTGATTCTACAGATATGTTGTGTATTGCTTTTGATGCTGCTACACGCTATCTTGGTGCTGGCCATAAAATGCCGACTAAAGAACAGATTCTAGAATTGATTGAAAACTGTACGGTAAGTTATGCTGGAATGAATAGTAATAGCGGTTGTTGTTTTGTAAGCAAGAATAACGGAAATGAACTTTTCTTGCCTGCTACTGGTTATTGGGACCATACTACTTCACGATCAATATATGATTGCCGTTATTGGTCATCGTCATTGCCAAGTGAGGACAAAAAAACAGCATATGCTTTTTATGCTCCATATTTGGAGGTTCGAGGTCTGGATTCACTTATTAATACTCAAAGTATTGCAATTCGTTCTGTGGTAGAACCAAAAAACATAAAGCCTATCACAATTGCTATTGATACCACTCCTTTGGAGATCAGTGTTTATGATATTTCAGTGCCTGCTGGATTTACTTCGTCAGCCAATGATTTGTTGAGTGCTTATAATGTAGAATGGTCATCTTCGGATTCTTCTGTAGCTATTGCAACTGACGGTAAGGTGGATGCTAAAGGAGAAGGAGAGTGTGTTATCACATGTAGATATAAGGGTCAAGAGGCATCGCGTAGGGTAGTAGTTTCAATGCCACCGTTCACTTTGCCAGAAGGAGACTATGTTGATTTGGGCCTTCCAAGCGGAACATTGTGGGCTACTCATAATCTTGGATCTAAAAATCAAAATGATTTTGGCTTCCTGTATTCATGGGGTGAGCCTGAACCCAAAGAAACATTCACTACATCTTCTTTATGGAATGATGTAGATACTTCTATGTTGAAGACTAACGGAATACTTGATGACAATAATAACTTGACTCCTGAATATGATGCTGCAACTGTCTTATTGGGTGAAAATTGGAAGACTCCTAATGTTGAACAGTTTGAGGAACTTATGTCATCATGCAGTACTAGAGTCGTTATTGTTGATGGAACAAAGGGTCTTTTATATGTAGGACCTAATGGAAATAGTGTGTTTTTCCCACTTTCTAAAAATAAATCAAGAGAAGGTTTATACTGGAGTTGCTCGACACAATCGTCAAAATATTATGCAAATAGTTTTTATTTTAGCATTGATGATTTCAAAATGAATTATCATCAAGTGTCTGAATTTGGTCGAAGATACTCGGGCTATAATATTCGACCTATTTATGTAAAATGATGTCTTATATTAGGAGCCTGACCACTTTGGTATTTTTATACTAGCTGTTCTGTGCATTTGTCTATAAGAAACTCGTCGTCAAAAATGGCGAGTTTCTTATAATTAACAGCGAATGGATGAAAATTAGATATAAAATTCACTATTCGCATGCATAGTTGTTTTAACCCTTAAACTCGTCATTTTAGATGGCGAGTTTTTTATTTCCCCTAAACTCAATGTGTATTCGACATTTTGTTTGTATTTTAGCATTTTAGCATTTTAAGAACAAGACTTAAGCAAGAATACAAATGGATAAGATACAAATGACAGATGAAGAGTTCTGCCAAGAATACATCGCTACCAAAATTAAAGATGAAGAAAAACTGATAATGACGGGACTAAAATTCGGTTTGGCTTGTGCTGCCTTTGTTTTGTTTTTGGTTTTGACTGTGATTACTTATAAAAAAAATGCTCGTGATGCCTATTCCTTTCTGATGATCACGATTTTTATTGTGTTACCATCCTTATTTTTCTCATTAAGTGATTTTTCAGAATGTCTTACTGAAAGCAAAAAAAGAAAAAAATTCTTAAAAAAATTAGGATTAAGTGAGAAACAAGCGACATATAGGTATAACTTTATTAAATATAAGAAAATATATATGCCTATAGTTCAGAGAATGTGTAGACTGAATCTGCATCCAATATTGAAGCAATTAGACTTGTTGAAATCCAGTTTCCGTTCTACGAGTGGAATTTTGACTGAATTTGTCTTTGAGAGGGAATACACAGAGGAAGAATACGAAGATTCTATTATTCAAATCAAACAACTAAACCGACCTGAAAAACAGGCAGTTGTTGAACTGTTGTTTAATATCTCAATACTTGAAGATGGAATCCACGATGATGAATGGGCGTTTTTGATGGAATTTATTGATGATTTGTCAGCTTATATTGACAACTATGCTAATTGGGAAAAGTATAAATGGGATAATAGAATTGAGGAGTTAAAAAATAAGTACACTCCATTCCGTAGAAGTTTTGCCGACGAGAATGTAAACGAAAAGAAAGATGATGAAACCACACGTCGAGCCATTCCGTCGCACTTGAAGCAATATTATTCCATTCTTGGATTGGAAGAAGATGCTACTGTTAAGGAAATCAAAAAAGCATACCATGCTCTTGCGTTGCAGTATCATCCTGATCTATTAAAGAATGCTAATCGTATAAAAGAGTGTGATGAAAAGATGGCTAAGATTATCGAGGCGTACGACAAGATAATTAAAACTCGCTCTTGACAATCCTCGATTTGGGTTACTGCTATATAATCTCCTAAGATATAATACGAAGCCGCATTCGAAAAGGAGTGGATTTTTTGTGTTAAATATTGATTTATGCTATAACTCGCCACGAAAGACAGATTTTTCTATTTAGTGGCGGATTATAACTTATACTTTGCCGTGAAGTTATAATTTTTTATCTTTGTGGCAAAATATATTGCCATGATAGAGAATATTTGCGGAAGAGAAAAGGAAAAACAGCAATTGTCAGCTATACTACATTCTGACAAAGCTGAATTTGTCGCTGTTTGTGGCAGACGTCGTGTTGGAAAGACATTTCTTATAAAAGAATTTTTTGAAGATCAATTGGTTTTTAAAACTGCTGGATTGGCAGATGCTCCGATGTCTATGCAAATTAAGACTTTTTACAAGGAGATGATGGTGACTGGGTTGTCGGAACTTAAGCATGAGACTCCAAAAGATTGGACGGATGTCTTTTTCCTTCTTCGTCTGCTTTTATCTTCGATGCCGAAACAACGTAAAGTTGTGCTTTTGGATGAGTTGCCTTGGATGGATACCCCACGTTCTGGATTTGTATCTGCCTTGGAATATTTTTGGAATTCTTGGGCTTCAGAACAACGAGATTTAGTATTTGTGGTTTGTGGGTCTGCCACTTCGTGGATGATGGATAAATTGATTAATAGCCATGGCGGTTTACATAATAGACTGACTCATTCATTGTTTGTCGAACCTTTTTCTTTGGCAGAAACGGAGCAAATGCTTATAAATAAAGGATTGAGTGTATCTAGATACGACATTGCCTTATTGTACATGTCTTTAGGAGGCGTGCCATACTATATTGATATGCTTTCTCCTCAGCTTAGTATTGCACAAAACATTAATGAATTATGTTTTTCTAGCAAAGGATCATTGCTGTATGAATTTGACAATTTATATGCTGCATTGTTCAAAAATTCATCACAATACGTTCATGTAGTACGTTTGCTAAGCACTCGTTCGTATGGACTTACTAGAGATGAAATTTCAAATGGATGCAATATAAGTACAGGTGGCGGTCTAACCATGATTCTTAATAATCTTGTTTATTGTGGTTTTGTCAGATGTTATCACAATTATGGTGGTAAAAGAGGTGAAACTGAATTATACCAACTGGTAGATTTCTTTACTTTGTTTTATTTCCGTTTTATGGAAAAAAAGCAGTTTAACAGTTGGTTATCATTACAAGAAAAACCAGTTTTCTATTCTTGGTGTGGTTTGACATTCGAACTCTTGATGCTAAGCCATATTGATTGTGTAAAACGAACTTTAGGAATTTCTGGAATAGAAACTAAGGAGTATGCATGGAGATGTCGTGAAAACAATGATGTTGCAGGAGCACAAATTGATCTAATAATCGACAGAGCCGACAACACTATCAACTTGTGCGAAGCTAAATTTTCGATATCCGAATTTGAAATAACAAAAGATGTGGAAAGAGATCTTTTGAAAAAAAAGACTTCCTTTCTTGCCAATATCCCTCGTCGAAAATCAATTCAACTCACAATGTTAACTACTTTTGGAGTTGCTCACGGTTCGCATAGTAGTGTTATTTCTAACGAAATTTCTTTAGATGATTTGTTCAGATAACTCTAACGTGAATTTACTAAGATAGTTTATAAATGCCAATCGTCATTACATGACAAAGTGGAATACGAGTGAAGATCAAATAAAATCCCTAATAAAAGAAAAAGATGATGAAATTAGAATAAGAAAAGAAGAAAAGGAGGCAGAAGCTAAAAGAAAGAAGTATAAAGAACCCGAAAGACGACTTCTGCGAAATGAGATAGATATCACAAAGCCTTTGATTTATCAGTTGTGTATGTTGAATCCTGAAGGTAAAGAAGAACAAAAAGAGTTCTTAAAGGAATTTTTCGACGCGGATACTATCCTGCATGTTGTCAGTCCCAGCAGTTACAGTATTGAACCTCATTTGAACAGTGTATATAAAAAATGGAGGCTTAAAGAAGTTTCAGAAAGACGTAAAATGGTGAATTTTCTTTTTAAGCTTGCAATCGTCCAAGACGGAATTCATCTTGACGAATGGAATTTCTTGATTAAGCTTATGGGTGAATTTAGATTCTCTCAGGCTTTGATGTCATTCTATATAAATCGCTATTCTGCTCTTCGCACAGAATTTGAGGAGTCGGAATGGGGAGATAATGAATCATCGTCGTCGACGGGAGAAAATAGCAACGTCGACCTCAATCCATATTATGCTATTTTAGGATTGGATGATTCTGCATCAGTTAAGGAGATCAAAAAAGCATACCATGCTCTTGCGTTGCAGTATCATCCAGACCTTCCAAAGAATGCCAATCGTATAAAAGAGTGTGAGGAAAAGATGACGAAGATTATAGAGGCATATGATATGATAATTAAAACTCTCTCTTGAAATAATACGGACAATAATATTATTCAGACTTAGGAGACAACCTAATATGTATATCAATTTATATATCCTCCTTTATTTTTTTTTCACCAAATTTGGCGATGTCTAAAATTAAGATGTCTAAAATTAAAAGGAGGGAACTTCGCAGCCCCCTCCGTTCTAATTTAACCTAAACCTTAATTATGAAAAAATCTACCTGTTTTGTTTTTCTGATACAAATGTACACCTTTTTTCATACGTAGCAAACAAAAATCGAAGAATTTTTAACATTCTTTAATATTTATTTAAAATTTCCTTAAAAATCCCTATTTCTTGCCTTTTTTTTAGTTAATTAGCGTCTGGTATGATGATAAAAACTATTTTTGTGGACAAATAAAAAATAACGATGAGACTGTTAAAATATATCTCTTTATTGCTTTTGGCTTTTTATGCCAACGTCTCCTTTGCACAAAATTATAAGTTTCTTTGGGGTGTAGACAATCAGACAGTTTTTGATAATCGTGAGGGCGACCAAACATACGCTCCCCAGCAGACTATCTTCTTCACGCGTCTTTCCCCTACTGTAGGAGTCCAGATTATGGGAGAGCATAAACTTGTGGCTGGGACTCACTATATTCAGCCTATAGGAATCGGTTATAAGGATAATAAGTTTATCCCTACCGCATATTATTCATTCAAGCATACGGCGCAAAAAGATTCCACTTATAGAAAATGGACAGTATGCTTTGGAATGATACCCCGTCGACTAATGTCTTTGAATGGCTCTTATGGCAGATCGACTATGGATGATATGCAGCAACGTCAACTTCCTGCTATCTTATGGAGCGATTCAATGGACTATTATAATCCAAATATCAGAGGAATCCTTCTTCAGTGTGAGAAGAGAAGTGCTTTTCACGAGTTGACACTTGACTGGAGAAGTTTGCAGAGTGCTGAGCAGAGAGAGGCATTCAATGTGAATTATAATTTTGAGAAATGGTTTAATAATCCATTTTTCTTTGGCGGAAATGCCCAGCTTAACCATCTTGCAAAACGAAACCCTGCTCCAGAAGGAGAGGGCGTAAACGACGATATGTTCTTATATCCGTATGTCGGTGCTGATTTTGCCAAACACACAGCTTTCGACCAGTTGTATCTTAAGGCTGGATATGCTGTTAGTTTCGACCGATGCCGAGCAATAGGAGATTGGGAAGTCGACGGTGGAGTGCTTGCTGAATTTGGTTTGTTGTGGAAGAAAATAGGAATCAAAGAGACATTATATGCAGGTGATGGGCAGTTCCCACTTTATCCGATGTATGGCTCGTTGCTGAACATGGGAGATCCGCACTACCAGTCGAAATTTTATTCATTGACATCTGTATATTCTCCAATTGTATGCAATGAATACATCAATTTCGGGGCCACTCTTGATTTTCATGCCACAAAAGAGGGTATGTCTTGCTATCAGAGGGTAGTTTTGAAGGTGAATTTGGGTAATGTTGATAACTAATCTTTGCAATGAATAGCAATATATGAAAAGAATTATATCTTTGTATTGGATTTAAATATTTTCATACTATTTCATAAAATAGAGGCTTTTACAAAACAAGCTATATTTTTGATAAGTGATTTACTAATGGCGAGGCAACCTTGTGATAAGGCAGCCTCTCTTTTTTTATATATAATAGTTGAAAATTTAATGGTAGATAGCCGGGGGAGACAATTGCGTTTCATATTTTTTTTAACCTTTTTTTAGGAATTACGCTTAATAAATGTGAATTGTTAACTTAAAAATTTATAATTTTGTCTCGAAATTGTATTATTTGCCGATTAGTATGTGCTTTTTGCACTAAAAAATACAAGGCATATATTATTTTAGAACGGATAAAAAAGGAAGTAAGTGACTAAATTTGAACAAGATATCGTTAAAATCGGATTCATTGATGACGCGAGCATCAATGTAGATGTCTTGTCGGCTTACAACTATCCAGCAAACACCCCCGTCGGCAAATGGGGCAAATTAAAAGTTGCCAAGAATGCAAGAGGCGTGCGTTGCCTTTGCAGTGAGACGGGAGAGCCAGTTCAGCTAAAGGGTTTTTCTACACATGGATTGCAGTGGGCTGGTGTGGCCAATGTCACTGAATGCAACATCAAGGCATTGCAGGAAGAGTGGGGATGCAGTGTTTTCCGTCTTGCTTTGTATGTAGATTATGAGGGAGGATACGCGTATAATCCTACATTCCGTGAGACAATGTTGGAGAACGTTGTCAGATGGACAGCCGAGTGCGGCATGTATCTTGTGATAGACTGGCATGTGCTTACTCCTGCGAACCCTCAAGCCCCAGAATACCGTTGCCATCCAAAGAACGGCATGGATTTGGCTGGTGATTTCTTCACTTATTGCGCAAGACGTTTCCAAAATCAGAAACATATACTTTATGAACTTTGCAATGAGCCTAACATCGACAACGGAGAAAGAATTCCGTGGGTAGGTGTGATCAAGAACTATTGTGAAGATATGCTCCGTATTGTCAGAAAATACGACAAGGATGTTGTGGCATTGTGTGGCACACCATCTTGGAGTCAGGACACCCAGGAGGTGATCGGACATGAGGTGACTGACGAGACGGGTGCTCCGTATGAGAATGTGATGTACACATTCCACGTTTATGCGGCGAGCCATAACGATGGAAGAGACATTGACACTCCTACCACATTCCACGGGGTGAATTTTATGAAACGTTTCCAGGAAGGAGACGTGGACAACAAAGTGCCAGCGATATTGGAATCACTACCGATATTCGTGACAGAGTGGGGCACGACTGATGCAAGCGGCTGGACAAATTTCCGTCCGGATTTGTCAGACATGTGGCTTGATATTTTTGATGGCAACAATGCCGGAGATCAGTTGGTAAGCTGGTGCAATTGGAGTTTCAGCGCGGAAGGCGGTGTGTGTGGCGCGTTGAAATGGAATACGGGAAAGATTTCTCCGCTCGATCCGGACATATTGACAGAAAGTGGAAAATATGTGTACGAGCATCTTAAAAACGAAACAAATAAAATAAAATAATGGCAAAAAAACTATTCTTCGGAATGCTTCTCTCTATGGCTTTGTTTGGTTGCGCAAACAATAAACCAGGAGAGTCAAATACTGACAAGGCGAATGCTGAAGGTGCGGAGTCAGAAAAAACAACAGAGGTTCAGAGAGGCTACATTGATTCAATCAGTAGCAATGTCGAAGCTCTACCAGCTTTTGATTATCCAGCTGGATCACCAGTAGCAAAATGGGGAAAACTAAAGGTTGGTAAAAACTCAAAGGGATTTCGTTGCATGTGCGATGAGAAAGGAAACCCTATACAGCTTCGTGGTATGAGTACTCACGGATTGCAGTGGGCCGGTGTCGCAAACGTAACAAAAGACAACATCAAGGCTTTGAGAAACGAGTGGAACTGTAACGTGTTCCGTTATGCTTTGTATGTAGACGAAGAGGGAGGATTGGCATACAATCCACAGTTCAGAAACGATTTGCTTGAGAAGGTAGTAAAATGGACTGCTGACAACGGTATTTATTTGCTTATCGACTGGCACGTTCACAGACCCGGAGATCCAAACGCTCCACAGTATCGTTGCCATCCGTCGAACGGAAGAGATTTGGCAGGCGACTTCTTCACATATTGTTCACGTCGTTACAAGAATTTGAAACATATTATTTATGAGGTATGTAACGAGCCAAATATGATTGATGATCACGGTGTAGAATGGGAAACAGAAATCAAGCCTTATTGCGAAGAGATGCTTGGAATCATCCGTGCAAATGACAATGCTATAGTTGTTTGCGGTACACCTTGGTGGAGCTCATGTCCTGAGCATGTAATCGGAAAAGAGGTTGCAGACAAGGATGGTAAACCTTATGAAAATGTGATGTATACATTCCATTTCTATTCTGCAAGCCACAACGATGGAAAGCAGTTTGATAAGGATGGCAATCTTCCTCCAACAGTACGCCCTGAAGATTTCTTTACAAAGATTAAGGGAGTGTTAGGAGAACTTCCTATATTCGTTACAGAGTGGGGTACAACCGAGGCAAGCGGATGGCATGATTTCCGTGCTGATCTTTCAGACAAATGGTTGGATATCCTTGATGGAGACAATGCAGGTGAGCAGGTTGTCAGCTGGTGTAACTGGAGTTTCAGTGCTGAAGGTGGTGTCTGTGGAGCCTTGAAATGGAACACAGGAAAGATCTCTCCAATGGATCCAGAGATTCTAACAGAGAGCGGACAGTACGTGTTTAAGCGTCTTCACGATAAGAAGTACGGAAAGCAATAGTTTTTTTGATAGATATAATGGGGGATGTGTTACATTTTGTAATACGTTCCCTTTTATTTGCTGAAAAATGATATGTAGCATGGATTGTTTGTATAAAAATTAACAAACTATGTTGCAAAGTATTGTTTTTAGAATTTATTTGAGTACTTTTGTTGGAAAAATAGTTTTGTGATAAAAAAATGATCGTAATATAATGA
Source organism: Paludibacteraceae bacterium (assembly GCA_024401565.1). Lineage (GTDB taxonomy): Bacteria > Bacteroidota > Bacteroidia > Bacteroidales > Paludibacteraceae > UBA1723. The sequence goes on along the minus strand of JAKSKU010000003.1, from coordinate 12,405 downwards.
AGAAGCATTTATTTGGATTGGCCTTAATGTCAGCCGTTTTTTCTGGCTGTACGGACGATTCGTATGATTTGGACAACATCTCCAATGACTTTAGAATCGGAGTGAATGAATATCTACCAATTGCTCATTCATCTATCCAATTGAAGGATTTGTTGAGTGAGTATAAGACGGATTATATCGAGGAGGGTGAAGACGGAAAACTTTACTTTGTTTTCGATACCCTACAGACAATTGAGATTAAGCCTATTGATATCACTCTTGATGAGTCAAGCTATGAGGAGGATTTAATGCTAGGAGGTTTTGTCTCTGGCTTACAAATCCCTGCAAGCGCAAGCTTCCCATTCCAAATTCCTATTGAGGTTACTTTTGAGGACGAGGAAGGCGGTGGCCGTATAGATAAGATATCTGTAAAGGAAGGATCTTTGAGATTTAAGCTTGAAGCAACAGGTTTCGACGTTGACGGCTTGCTTTTGTCTGACTTGAGATTGGCTGGAAAGCAGTTGTTTATGAGTAATCCTCGTCCAGGACAGTATATTGTAGTGCTTGACGGTGAGGAAGTTGATTTCTCAGAGAGCTCAAACATTAATCTTACATGTACGGTGTCTGTAAATCCTACTTATGGTAAGCCTCTTACAGTAAGCGGAAGTGAAGTTAAACTTAAGGTACAGTGTGAAAAGACAACTTTGACATACACAAGAATTGAGGGTAGCTTCACATCAAGCATTCTTCAGAACAATTATACAGATTTCTATATCAATTTGTTTGATGACCATATCGACAATGGTGTGAAAATCAAGAATCCAGAGTTGACTATCTCAGGAAGAACAAATTCTGGTATGCCTATTGATTGTATTGTTAAGGGATTTGTTGGAAAGCATAAGACAGAAAACGGAGTTTCAAAGGATTCTGTAGTTGCCACATTCGGAAGAAATATGGAGACTGGTGAGCTTTTGGACACTTGTTTGATTCGTGTAAATGCAGGAAATCCAGATGCTGAGGCATTCTCAAGAACATTTAACAAAGACTTTGGTTCTCTTGAGGACATCTTCAGTTATTTGCCAGACTCTATTTTTGTAAAGACAGCGTTCAGAATCAATGGTTCCGCTGATTCTACATACTATTTGCTTGATAATACATATTTGGATATGTATATTAATGCGAGAGTACCTCTTCAGGTTGGAAACCAGAGCTACTTGACAATCAAGGATACAATTGATGGCATTGATATTTATAAGGAGATAAGCGATTATCAGGAATCAGATTTCGGTGTTGAGACAGCAGCTGTGATTATTGAGTTTGACAATGCTCTTCCTCTTGAGTGTATAGTGAATGCGTCTTTCTGCACTGCTGACACATTGAGCGACGGAACAGTAAAACTTATTCCGATTAATAATCCTTCTTTAAATCAGAGTATTAAGGTTGACGCTGCGTCTGTTGTAGATTCTCGTAGAGGAAAAAACATTCCTTCTAAGTCGTCAATCAGAATCGACAGCAGTATGCTAGAGGATATTAAGATCATCAAGGCAGTATGTTTCACATATAAGATTAAGGTGCCAAGAGGTGTTAATGAGCAAGGTGTATATTTGACTACAGATTGCGGTTTGTCAGCAAAGGCATATGCTCATGTTAAAGCTAATGTTTCTAACAGCAAGGAAAAATAATAGACTGGGACAATGAAAAAACTTGTATCTGTCGTTTCGACAATTTTGGTTGCGGCTTCGTCTGCATTTGCACAAATGCCGTCAACTCTATATTTCATGGAGAACAATCCATTGATCAACAACTTGAATCCTTCGTTTCAGCCAAATGATAAGATGTACATTGGTATGCCAGCATTGTCTCTTATCTCTGTAAATGCAGGTAACAGTAAGTTGACTTTTGAAGATATATATGTACCACGTACTATAGATGGTAAGAATACAACTGTCCTTTTCTTGCATCCTGAAGCTAAGAATGAAGTTCGTAATCTTATTGAAAAGATGGGTCCAAGAGATCGTGTTTACGCTGACTATAATATTCAGCTCCTTTCTTTTGGAATGAGAATAAAGGATAAGTCTTATATCTCTTTCTCGCTAAACAATAAGATGGATATGAATGTCAATATCCCTCGTGAGATCTTGAAGTCGGCTTTGATGTCGGAACAAAAAGGCATGAATGATGCTTATTCATTTGGTTTGAATAAACTTTCTGCCACAATGAATCTTTATTCAGAGGCTGCTCTAGGCTATAGCTATTCTTTCAACGACAATTTCCAGGTCGGTGCAAAGCTTAAGTATCTATACGGACATGCTGCTCTTCGCACTGATTTCAAGAATATGGATTTGAGAATCTCTAAGGACGAGTGGAGATTTGATGGTGAAGGTAAGATCGAAGCTGCTGTTCCTGGTTTGCAGATTGTAAAAGATGAGGAAGGCAAGTTTGATGATGTCGAGTTTAATGATGATATGTCCGCAAGTGATTTCGCAAAATCAAGCGGAACAGGTGTTGCCATGGATCTTGGTATCACATATCAGGCTTTCGATTGCTTGAAGTTGTCTGCAAGCATTCTTGACCTTGGATTTATCCACTGGAAGAATAATGTGCAGAGCTTGAGAAAGAGTGGTGATTTCGTATATGACGGTATTTCTTATGATATCCACCAGCGTGATACTGCGGATATCTGGGCTCCTTACGAGGATATGCTTGATAATATGTATGTTATAGACGATTCGGAATCTTTCAACACAATGCTTACTGCTAAGGCATTGTTCGGATTAGAGTACTGCTTCATGAGAAATAAGATGTCTGTAGGTGCTTTGTCTAAGACTTATTTCTTGCGTGGAACAGCTGCTGAGGATATGATGCTTGCATACAATTACCGTCCAAATAGAATTGTATCCGCATCAGTTTCTTATACTTTGACTAATGCAGAGTTCAGTAACTTGGGTCTAGGTTTGAATTTCAATTTCGGTCCGGTAAACTGGTTCTTGGCTATGGATCAGATTCCTTTGCGTTATGCTAAGGGTGATGGTATCATGGTTCCTACACGTACACGTGGCGCAAACTTTGCAATGGGTCTTAACTTCTTGATCCGTGATAAGGAAAGAGAGGAAAGAAACAGATTGAGATATTCAGACTCTGATGGTGACGGTGTTTCTGACCTTAACGATAAGTGCCCTGACACACCAGAGAATATCGAGGTTGATGAGCATGGTTGCCCTAAGGATTCAGACGGTGATGGTGTTCCTGACTATATGGATCAGTGTCACGACTCATTGTCAGGAAAGAAGGTTGACGCTAACGGTTGCCCACTTGATTCAGACGGTGATGGTGTGTTCGACTATAAGGATCAGTGCCATAATCCTAACACAGGTGGTTTGGTAGATGAGTTTGGATGTCCTTCAGATGTTGATGGTGATGGCGTTCCTGATTACCTAGATAAGTGTAACATGACTCCAATTGGAGCTCCTGTTGACGCTAATGGTTGTCCTAAGGATTCTGATAATGATGGAGTTCCTGATTATCTGGATAAGTGTCCAGACACTCCACTTGACACTAAGGTAGATGCTAATGGTTGCCCAATCGCTGATAGCGTGGCTGTTGATACAACGGCTAAGACTGCTGAAGCGGCTGCTTCTGATGTCAAGGGTGATAATTCAGCAAAGGTTTCAGAGAATAAGCAGAACACAGTTGATACAAAGAAGGCTCCTGCTAAGAATTCTGTAAAACCAGCTACAAAGACTGTAAACAAGACTGCTAAGATCTCTGCTAACGATCCATCTATGATTGCGGACAGAGAGAACGATCTTACAGAAGATGAGTATGCTGCTAACCGCCCTCAGGCAAAGCACTACACAGTGGTAGAGAATGGAATTGAGTATGAGGTGTTTGAGGCTCCAACTTACAATGTGTTGTTCGATTCAAGTATGGCTGTCGTAAGAAATCGAATGTTGCCTGAAATCAATAAGGTGACTAACACTTTGAAGAAGAATCCTAATACTTCAGTGATGATTTGGGGTCATACAGACTCTGACTGTACAAACGAGAAGAATTTGGCATTGTCTGTTAAACGCGCTCAGGCTGTTAAGAGAGTGATCACTTCTAAGGGCATTGATGAAAGTCGTATAGTAGCTAGAGGATTTGGTGAGACTAAACCAATTATCTCTAATAGAACTTCTTTAGGAAGATCTCAGAACCGTAGAGCTGAGATTATTGTGGTGACAAAAACACCAAGGACTAAGAAGATTGATAAGTAATAAACTATGACATATAAAAAAGAGGGAAGCTGTTTTTCAGTTTCCCTCTTTTTTTATATGCGTTAGATAAATCTATCAGTCATTATATAGGATAGAGCATGCTAAATTGAAAATATCAGAAAATAGGGTAAGACGAATAAAAGTTGGAGATTATGGTTGTTGTCAAAAATAGGGATCGTTAAGGACCTAAAGTTTATGAAATAAATGAGAGTTTGAGACTTTAAAACAAAAAAAGAAGGAAGCCTCTCGACTTCCAATCTTCCAACCTTAAATCTAATACCATGAAAAACACAGTGCAAAGGTAGCACTAATTTTGTATTCTGCAACATAAAAATGAGATTTTTTGCAAAAAAATATGTTTTTTAACACACATTAAGATTTTGCTGGGAGTTGGTTGTGTTTTTATAATCTTGAATTTTAATGTGTTAGGTGCTATTTTGTGTTGTTTTTGCTATTTGTTAAAAACAATTTCAAAGTATTAAAAAATGAAAATTTGTTTTTTGTTAGAAAAAATAGATGCATATTTGCAGTCGGAAACAAAGATGAAAGAGTTCTTATGTTTTAGGTAGTATATCTCACTTATTCAAAAACGTAAAAGGAATTAACAAATTTATCTAAATAAAAAGAAGATGAAAAAAATTTTATCACTTGCAGCTGTTGCGTCTATGGCCGTAGCAGCAAATGCTCAGGATAACTTCATCGAGAAGTGGGGACAGCTTAAGTTGGTAGGTAACCAGCTTTCTTCTGCATCAGGTGAGGCTATTCAGTTGAAGGGTTGGTCTACTTTCTCTCTTCACTATGGTGAGGTTCAGGGATGTCTAGGTTCAAATCAGTGGGAGATCATGAAGCAGTACGGTGCAAACGTAGTACGTTTGGCTATGTACGTTGATGAGACTGATTCTTACCTTTCTAATCCATCTTCATGGAAGAAGACTGTAAAGCAGTATATCGATCAGATCGCAGATAAGGGTATGTACTGTCTAGTTGACTGGCACGTACTTGAGACTAACGGTCACTCTGGTAATCCTAATGATCACATTAATGAGTCAAAGGATTTCTTTAAGGAGATTTCTTCTTACTGTAAGGACAAGGGTTACAAGCACGTATTGTACGAAATATGTAACGAGCCAACTTGTGGTTGGGGTAATATCAAGACATATGCAGAGAGCGTAATTCCTGTAATCCTTGATAATCAGCCAAACGCAATCGTTATCGTAGGTACTGACTCATGGTGTCAGAAGATTACTGAGCCAATCAACCAGCCACTTAACTCTAAGTTCAAGAATAATGTAATGTATTCATTCCACTACTATTCTTGTGCTCACTTTAACTTGCTAGGTGATTTCCGTGGCGCTCAGAAGTCTATTCCAGTATTCGTATCTGAGTGGTCGGCTGTAAACTTCGACGGAGATGGTCCTATGTGTGAGTCTAACGGTGATGCTTTGATCGCTGACTGTGAGAAGACTACAGTTGCTCCTCAGCTAGTTAGCTGGTGTATCTGGAACTGGGGTAAGAAGAATGAGGCTTCTTCTACATTTAAGAATGAGTGTAAGCCTGAGAACCTTTCTAAGTTTGATGGTTCTAAGTCAAATGCTCAGGTTGGTGAGTACGCCGTTAAGTTGATGAAGGGCTTTATTCCTGATATCGAGATGCCAGAGGTTGGACCATACGAAGTTCAGGAGATTCCTAACTCAGAGGATAATGCTTGGATGTGGGCTTACTACGATTTCGGTGGTGAAGGATACGCTTACCACGATGGTAACGGTTCTGCTTACAAGAAGGATGATGAGGGTGAGTACTTGGATTATAAGATCGGTGATGAGTGTGACGCATTCTCACAGGCTTATAAGATGCAGTTGCTAAAGACTAAGGCTCCTTGGTATACTGTTTCAGCTGATGGTAAGACAATCGAGAGTTACCAGAAGGATGTAGAGTGCTCTACTTGGGATAATAAGATCTCTTACTTGTCATTGAACGCTGGTAAGAAGTATGCTGGTGTCGCAGGTTCAGGTCGTCCAGATGAGGGTGTTGACTTGGCTTCTGCTTCTCTACTTGGTACTCCACTTAAGTATAAGGGTTACAACAACCTTTGTATGGTTGAGGAGAATGAGTGGGTTAACTATACTGTAAACGTTGCAGAGAAGGGTTACTACAAGGTATCAGCTTATGTATCTGCAGAGTGTGAGCAGGGTGGTCTTTCATTCTCTCAGGAGCGTGGTAACATCACTCGTTCACAGCAGGATCTTGGTAACAAGGAGGATTACACAGCTATTCACTTTGAGAAGCCAGCTTCTTGTGCTGATGCATCAATTGATAGAGTTGCTGCTCCTTGGGATTGTTGGGGATTCAACCCAGGTCTTGATATCGATGATGAGGAGTCTGCAGTTGTAGTATTCGTTAAGGATGGTGTTCAGGATTTGAAGGTTCAGTTCAATGCACCTGCTGGTGGTATCGGACCTCTAGTATTCACTAAGCTTCCTGATGCAATTGTTCCTGCAGAGTTCGATGCAAATGAGACAATTTCTGCTGCTGAGTTCACTATCGCTCCTAACCCAACTTCAGGTGAGTTCACTGTAACTCTTGCTGAGGCAGGTAAGGCTCAGGTTGAGGTAGTAAACGTTGCTGGTCAGGTTGTTTACTCAGCTGAGATCGAGGGTGCTGCAACTATCAATAAGGCTTTGGCTGCAGGTGTTTACTCTGTAGTTGTTAAGTCTAACGGTGGTGTTAACACTCAGAAGTTGGTTGTAAAGTAATCTGAATAATTTTAGATTTCTATAAAACCAGAGGGAGAGCATTTGCTCTCCCTCTTTTTTTATGCCCATTCTCCAAAAAATAAAACACTACAAAGACACGTGAGTTTATTTCTTTCACTCTGTCAATATACATGGTCTTGCCCTCCTTTTTTGTTAAAAAAAATGTTAAAAATGAAACATTCGCGCCGTGTTAACGAATTTAGTGCTAACTTTGCGGCAACAAACTATGTGTCAATAATCATAATTAGTTTAGTTCTAATTTGTGTATGAAAAAAATTTTATCACTTTCTTTATTCGTTTCGATGTCATTTGCTGCTAATGCAGATGATATTGAGAACCACATTGCTGAATGGGGCCAGTTGAAACTTGTCGGCAATCAGCTAAGTTCGGAGACAGGCGATCCTATTCAGTTGAAGGGATGGTCAACGTTCTCACTTCACTACGGAGAGGTCCAAGGATGCCTTGGCGAAAGCAACTGGAAAATGATGCATAAGTATGGCGCCAATGTCGTGCGTCTGTCTATGTATGTAAACACAAACGACACCTACCTGAGTAGTCCAGCCAAGTGGAAAAGTATAATAAAGAAATATATCACTGAACTTGCAGCAGAGGGTATGTACGGTATCGTAGATTGGCATTTGATAAACGCTGCTTACAATACTTCTGCGGACCCTAACGAATATACAGAAACGGCCAAGGATTTCTTTGGAGAGATCTCCGAATATTGCGCGGATAATGGCTACAAGCATGTGCTTTATGAGATCTGCAATGAGCCAGACTGCGACTGGGAAAATGTCAAGAAATATGCTAAGGAGGTGATCCCAGCCATATTGAAGTACCAGCCAAACGCTATGGTGATTGTGGACACTGACAAATGGAGCCAGAATATTATGAGCCCTGTGTCAAGCCCACTAAATGAGTTCAAGAATAACGTTTTGTATTCGTTCCATTACTATGCTGGTACTGATTATAATAGGTTGGGAGAATTCCGCAACGCGCAGAAGTTTATCCCTGTGATCGCTTCAGAATGGAGTACTGTTAGGTTTGACGGAAACGGTCCTAATAACTTGGCTAATGGAGACGCGTTTCTTGAGGAGTGTACTAATTACAACGGAGCTCCACAGCTTGTCAGCTGGTGCTTCTGGAATTGGGGTAAGAAGAATGAACCGTCATCGACATTCTCATATGAGTGTTCAGAGAGAAATCTTTCTAAGTCTCCATACTATGCAGGTGAGTATATCGTGAATGCGATGACATCTGAATACAAAAAAGATTGCAAAAACTGCGAACCTTACGAGGTGCAGAGCATACCTAACACAGCAGCTAAGCCATGGCGTTGGGAGAACTATGATTTTGGTGGAGAAGGTTATGCCTACCATGACAAGAACTCAAGCGCGTATGTGTTTGATAGAGACGGCGAAATTGTGGATTATAGCGTTGGCAATGATGAAAGTGACGCGTACTCTTGGGCTTACACAAATGGAATTTTGAGTACCGCGAACCCATATTATACTGTTGTCGATGGCAAAATCACATCATACGACGGCACAAAAGTGGGATGCACTGCAGATGGCAAGTCTACGTACAAATCGTTGAACGGAGGTAAGACATATTGTGGAGTCGCAGGTTCCGGCCGTCCTGACGAAGGAGTCGATTTGTTCTACGCGACGATGAAGGGAACAGGTTTGGAGAATAAGGGTTACACTAACGTTGATTTGATAGAGGACGGCGAGTGGATCAACTATACAGTTGATGTTGCGGAGCCTGGATATTATAAGGTTCAGGCTTATGTGACGTCAGATTATAAGGGAGAAGGAGATATCGCATTCTATCAGAAAAACGGAAGTGTCATACGTCCTGCTGATGATCTATCTGACTTGTCTTTTAACAAGTTGCATTTCATGCAAGGCGAGGATTGCGCAGATTCAGATGTCGATAAAAAGGTTGCACCTTGGGACTGCTGGTCGCTTGTAGACGCGGTATTGGGTGATACAAGAAGAGACGAGGTGGTGCTTGAGTTTAAGGAGGCAGGCGTGCAGACGTTGGGAGTAAGATTCATCGGTACTTCAGCAGGAATCGGACCTCTAGTGTTCACAAACATGAAGGACGTCGCATTAGAGTTTACAGTGTCGCCTAATCCTACTTTTGGATCGTTTACTGTGACACTTGACGACAAAGCCGACGCTAAGCTTGAAGTCAAGGATGCCGATAATAAGGTTGTCTACTCTGGTGAAATAACAAAGTATAAGACAATCGATGAAAACTTGGCCCCTGGCGAATATACAGTAGTGGTGACAACTGCATTTGGAGCCGTCTCTACTAAAAAGGTGGTGGTCAAAGAAAAACCAGAAAATTATGTCGCTAAGTGGGGCCAGTTGAAACTTGTAGGCAATCAGCTAAGCTCAGAGACCGGTGATCCAATCCAGTTGAAGGGATGGTCGACATTCTCGCTTCATTACGGAGAGGTTCAGGGATGCCTTGGAGAAAACAACTGGAAGTTGATGCACCAGTATGGAGCCAATGTAGTGCGTCTGGCGATGTATGTGAATGAAGCAAATGCTTATATACAATCTCCAGATAGATGCAAGAGTTTAGTAAAGGGATTTATCGACGAACTTGCTGAAGAGGGTATGTACTGCATTGTCGACTGGCATTTGGTTCAGTATGGTTACTATGCTTCTGCAGATCCTAACGAATATTCAGAAAAAGCTAAGGATTTCTTTGGAGAGATCTCCGAATATTGCGCGGATAATGGCTACAAACATGTGCTTTATGAGATCTGCAATGAGCCAGACTGCGATTGGAATAATGTCAAGAAATATGCTAAGGAGGTGATTCCAGCCATATTGAAGAACCAGCCAAGTGCTATGGTGATTGTTGACACTGACAACTGGAGCCAGAATATAATGAATCCAGTCACAGACCCACTAAATGAGTACAAGAATAACGTTTTGTATTCGTTCCATTATTATGCTGGTACTGATTTTCATAAATTGGGAGAATTCCGCAACGCTCAGAAGTTTATCCCTGTGATCGCTTCAGAATGGAGCACTGTAAAGTTTGACGGAAACGGCCCTAATAACTTTGCTAATGGAGACGCGTTCCTTGAGGAGTGTACTAATTACAACGGAGCTCCACAGCTTGTCAGCTGGTGCTTCTGGAATTGGGGTAAGAAGAATGAACCGTCATCGACATTCTCATATGAGTGTTCAGAGAGAAATCTTTCTAAGTCTCCATACTATGCAGGTGAGTATATCGTGAATGCGATGACATCTGAATACAAAAAAGATTGCAAAAACTGCGAACCTTACGAGGTGCAGAGCATACCTAACACAGCAGCTAAGCCATGGCGTTGGGAGAACTATGATTTTGGTGGAGAAGGTTATGCCTACCATGACAAGAACTCAAGCGCGTATGTGTTTGATAGAGACGGCGAAATTGTGGATTATAGCGTTGGCAATGATGAAAGTGACGCGTACTCTTGGGCTTACACAAATGGAATTTTGAGTACCGCGAACCCATATTATACTGTTGTCGATGGCAAAATCACATCATACGACGGCACAAAAGTGGGATGCACTGCAGATGGCAAGTCTACGTACAAATCGTTGAACGGAGGTAAGACATATTGTGGAGTCGCAGGTTCCGGCCGTCCTGACGAAGGAGTCGATTTGTTCTACGCGACGATGAAGGGAACAGGTTTGGAGAATAAGGGTTACACTAACGTTGATTTGATAGAGGACGGCGAGTGGATCAACTATACAGTTGATGTTGCGGAGCCTGGATATTATAAGGTTCAGGCTTATGTGACGTCAGATTATAAGGGAGAAGGAGATATCGCATTCTATCAGAAAAACGGAAGTGTCATACGTCCTGCTGATGATCTATCTGACTTGTCTTTTAACAAGTTGCATTTCATGCAAGGCGAGGATTGCGCAGATTCAGATGTCGATAAAAAGGTTGCACCTTGGGACTGCTGGTCGCTTGTAGACGCGGTATTGGGTGATACAAGAAGAGACGAGGTGGTGCTTGAGTTTAAGGAGGCAGGCGTGCAGACGTTGGGAGTAAGATTCATCGGTACTTCAGCAGGAATCGGACCTCTAGTGTTCACAAACATGAAGGACGTCGCATTAGAGTTTACAGTGTCGCCTAATCCTACTTTTGGATCGTTTACTGTGACACTTGACGACAAAGCCGACGCTAAGCTTGAAGTCAAGGATGCCGATAATAAGGTTGTCTACTCTGGTGAAATAACAAAGTATAAGACAATCGATGAAAACTTGGCCCCTGGCGAATATACAGTAGTGGTGACAACTGCATTTGGAGCCGTCTCTACTAAAAAGGTGGTGGTCAAAGAAAAACCAGAAAATTATGTCGCTAAGTGGGGCCAGTTGAAACTTGTAGGCAATCAGCTAAGCTCAGAGACCGGTGATCCAATCCAGTTGAAGGGATGGTCGACATTCTCGCTTCATTACGGAGAGGTTCAGGGATGCCTTGGAGAAAACAACTGGAAGTTGATGCACCAGTATGGAGCCAATGTTGTGCGTCTGTCAATGTATGTTACAGAACCTATTTCTTACCTGAGTGACCCAGACTCTTGGAAGAAAAGAATAAAGGATTATATCAAGGAACTTGCAGCTGAGGGCATGTACTGTATCGTCGACTGGCATTTGCTACAAAACGGAGCTAATAGCGCTGATCCTAACAAGTACACCGAAGAGGCCAAGGATTTCTTTGGAGAGATATCGGAGTATTGTGCGGATAATGGCTACAAGCATGTGCTGTATGAGATCTGCAATGAGCCAGACTGCGATTGGAATAATGTCAAGAAATATGCTAAGGAGGTGATTCCAGCCATATTGAAGAACCAGCCAAGTGCTATGGTGATTGTTGACACTGACAACTGGAGCCAGAATATAATGAATCCAGTCACAGACCCACTAAATGAGTACAAGAATAACGTTTTGTATTCGTTCCATTATTATGCTGGTACTGATTTTCATAAATTGGGAGAATTCCGCAACGCTCAGAAGTTTATCCCTGTGATCGCTTCAGAATGGAGCACTGTAAAGTTTGACGGAAACGGCCCTAATAACTTTGCTAATGGAGACGCGTTCCTTGAGGAGTGTACTAATTACAACGGAGCTCCACAGCTTGTCAGCTGGTGCTTCTGGAATTGGGGTAAGAAGAATGAACCGTCATCGACATTCTCATATGAGTGTTCAGAGAGAAATCTTTCTAAGTCTCCATACTATGCAGGTGAGTATATCGTGAATGCGATGACATCTGAATACAAAAAAGATTGCAAAAACTGCGAACCTTACGAGGTGCAGAGCATACCTAACACAGCAGCTAAGCCATGGCGTTGGGAGAACTATGATTTTGGTGGAGAAGGTTATGCCTACCATGACAAGAAC
>JAKSKU010000029.1 GCA_024401565.1 Paludibacteraceae bacterium | reverse complement strand
CCCTTTACCTAATACTGAAAGGGAATGTGCAGTTAGATACTTGGCAATTTGTTGACGAAACGGAAACCAACATTGAAAATGTGGTTGCAACAAAAGAACATGGTGAGCAGAAGGTTTACGACATTCATGGCAGAAAACTCAACTCGATTCCTCATGATAGAAATATCTACATTGTTGGGGGAAAGAAATGTTTATTGAAATAAGTCTTTTAGCAACCATCCAATTTGAAAATAAATTTCAAGCCCCCTGTTCATCCATCCGCTTCCCAATTTTTACAAATTCCAATCGATCAACTTTACTCTGTATTCCCGCATTTGATTTCAGGTTACTAAATGCAATAGTTCGTAAAATTTTAGAAGCTGTTTAAATTTTACGAAAGAATTCTTATTGGGCATTTTATGGATCTTTTTTGTCTATTTAGATTGGTTTTTCAGTCACAATGGAGTTTCCATTGCTCCTTTCAAAACCATTCAAACTATCCTAAAAAATCTCTCATAAAATTCTCTAATAAAAAAATTTAAACAGCTTCTAAATATTTATAATCTCCTTATTAATTGTCTGAGTCTTTTCCTTTTGCTTTCTTCTTGAATAGCTTTTTGCATTGAGGATAGTCTTTCAAGAAGGTGAAATCTTCTACTATTTGATTATAGTCGTTGTACTTGAGCGTGGAGTCGGCCTGTATTATATTGAATAAAGATTCCACAGCTTGCAATTTGTTGGATTCGTTATAGTTCGCAAGAGCTGAGATAAGGAAACTTGTCCTATATTGATTGCCTTTCAAATAGTCGCTCATTGCTTTGCTTCCCAATTCCGAACACTCTTTTGTCTCGTTGCTCAAGATTGTTCTTATGAAAGAGACCCAGTTTTGAGATGTGATCAAAATCTCTTTTTCCATCAGACGGTAATAGGGTGCTGTCATACATGTGTCGATAAAATCTTCCTCCTTTTCTGCCAGAACAAAATGTCTTGCGATCAGATCGCGGAAATGCTTTGGCACATTCATGTCGTCGATCTGTTCCATTGAAAAGTCGAGATCGAAGTAGCTTTCTGAAAACTTGACCAGTTTCAGCATTGTGTCGTAATACTCTTCATGAACATAAGTGTATGGAGTATAGAAGCTGAACACGTCTATGGTGTCTTGCATGCCGTCTAATTTGACTCTGCGTACTCCTTGCAATGTGTGGGTATTGGTGACTGGTATATATCCAGGAGATTTTGGCTCTGTGGAGTATATAATCATTGTCCCGGTGTTTATGGAAAGATATTTTCTTCCAATTGTGTCGTATGCGTTGTTAAACAGAGTTAACTCTCCATTTTTAGCGAGGGTATATGATTTCCTTGTTTTTTCTATGGTCTTTTTTTCAGAGGCATAGTAAAGCAATGTCTCTTCTCTACGAGAATCTTTCTCATTGTAGATTATAGCCATGTAGTCGATGTCGTCATTTGTGTTGTTTGGGTCAATCCTCTTTTTGAAATAACGGACGTCAAGACCATCTTGCGGTGTTGGAATGTTCGCATATTTGTTTTGCTCCTCTTGTGTGTGTATGCAAGAGGATAAAATCAGAAATGCGATCGATGATATCATTAAATTAAAGATATTCCTATTCATCTGCAAAATCATCTAAGTTGTTGTATGCATAGGTCGCTGCCTAAAATTAGGTTTTGCAAATCCTATACGCAGATAAAACGATAAATGTTTGTTCGTTTTTGTCTAAATTATTTGTGTGTTATGTTTAGAGTTCGACGACAATGGGCTCGTGGTGTAGGGCTGGCAGAATCTTTTCTGTCAATGCCGTCACTTTCATTCTTAAACTTGATGTGTTCATACATGGATGACAACCTACATATTCGCTTTCCAATACATCTTTGTCGATCAGAAGCTGAACCGTATTGTCTTTGTCGTTCATCAAGCCTAACACTGACACAGAGCCTGGAGTGACATCCAAGTATTTTAGCATGTCGTCCTCTCCCGCAAACGATAGACGTGCGGAATTGATCTGTGCGGACAAATCTTTAGTCAAGAATTTTTTGTCTCCGGGCATCATCAGCAGATAGTATTTCGTCTTCTGCTTGTTTGTAAGAAAAAGATTTTTGCAGATGATGGCATGTTTGCCTTTGTCTGTGCTTGTGTCGGCCTTGAAGGCTTCCAGCGGCAGACGCTCGAATGCCGCGTCGATTTCTGCGCAAACCTCCATTGTCATCGCTGGCTCATGGTCAAGACGCTCGTATTCTACATCCAGCGAATCCAATAGGTCGTAAACCCTTATTTCTCTTTCCAACCTGCCTGTCGTATCTGCAGGACGTCCATTGTGTATCGTTAGCATAATGTAAAAATCTCGGTAAAGATACGTCTTTTTCTTGACATTACATCGTTAATTGGACAAAACTCTTGGCTGATGGCCTATTCTTCCAAGAAACAGCCATGGAATCCGTAGTCTTTTTCCGACTCCTCTTTGGGTACGATGTAGTAAGTGCCTTCCGCCGAACCACATATCTCTCCGTCTGGAGAAAGAAGCTCGATATGCAGTGCTACAAACTTACGTAAATCTTTGACTTTTGTTGCTTTAAGCCTTATCTCCGGCCATGTGGATTTGACACTTTTGATGAACTTTACATCCAGTCGAGCTGTCACAGTGGCTGCTTGTTTGAAGTAGTGTACCCACCAGGCTCCGACCTCATCCAACATCAATGACTGGATGCCACCATGGACGACTCCGCTCCAACCGTTATAATGGGGTTTGGTCTTCCATATTCCGATCATCTCTTCTCCTTCTACGTAAAACTCCATCTTCAAACCGATGGGATTTGTTGGGGAGCAAGCAATGCAATCATATCCTTCCTGTCCCAACCAAGGACTTCTTACTTTCTTCATTGTATATTAATTAAACGGGCGTGCGTAGGATGCAATTATTTGTCCACAATAAATGCGGAACTAGAATTCAATCTTAATTCCGCATTTCTAATTTATAATGGCAATTATACACGAGTTGTTCAAACACGCTTATTTTTTACACGCTCGCCCTTCGGGCTCGCGTTGGAGAGAGGGTTAGGGCGTCCCGCCCTTAACAATCCTCATTTTGAACAACTGCAATATAATCTCCTAAGTTTTATCAAATTGTAACTTTTGCGAATGGAGGAAGCGAGACGTCGCTGAAATCGCCATCTTTGTATTTGAAATAGCCTGTGATTCCTACCATTGCGGCGTTGTCTGTTGTGTATCCGAATTTAGGAATATAGATGTTCCATTTGTAACGGCGTGCGTGGTCTTCGAATGCTGCTCTTAACGCTGAATTGGCCGACACTCCTCCTGCCACAGCAACGTGGTTGATGCCAGTCTGTTTGACAGCCTTGCGGAGTTTGTCCATAAGTATGTCTACAACGGTTGTCTGCAAGGACGCGCACAAATCGTTGACGTTTTCTGCTACAAAATTCTCGTTTTTAGCGATCTCGTCACGCAAGGTGTAAAGGAATGATGTCTTCAAACCACTGAAACTGTAGTCTAATCCTGGAATATGGGGTTTGCAGAACTTGAACGCTTCCGGATTACCCTCCTTCGCCAATTTGTCGACAACCGGACCTCCAGGATATGGCAGACCCATCACTTTCGCGCATTTGTCGAATGCCTCACCTGCCGCGTCGTCGATAGTCTGACCGATGATGTTCATCTTGTTGTAATTCTCCACAAGTACGATCTGGGAGTTTCCTCCTGACACCAGCAAGCATAGGAACGGGAATGGCGGACACTTGTGGTCTTCTCCCTTTTCCTCGATGAAATGGGCCAAAATGTGAGCTTGGAGATGGTTGACGTCAATCAAAGGAATTCCTAACGAAAGTGATAATCCTTTTGCAAACGAAGTGCCGACCATCAAACTTCCCATCAGTCCTGGCCCACGTGTGTATGCCACGGCGTGAAGATCTTCTTTCTTCAGTCCTGATCGTTTGATTGCCTCGCTCACCACTGGTACTATGTTCTGCTGGTGAGCTCTGGATGCCAATTCCGGCACAACTCCACCATAACTCTCATGCACCTTTTGACTCGCGATCACGTTCGACAAAAGGATGTTGTCTTGCAAAACGGCAGCGGAAGTGTCGTCGCATGAAGATTCTATCGCTAAAATGTTTACTGACATTTTCAAATCTTTTTATTTATCATTAACTTTGTAGCATTATTCAATGACTGCAAAATTTATACAAAGATAAAAAAACTTACTTACATAGTGCTTATTCTTGCCGCACTTGTTTTCTTGTTATTCACTGCGGCGTATTTTGTATTGCAGAACGAGCAACTACAAAGTAGGGTTGTGTGTGGTGTTACAGGCAGTCTTGAGGAGAAAACAGGTGCTGATGTCTCGTTGTCGAGAATCGATTGGAACTTTCCTAACGCATTTGTAATAAATCAGTTGTATGTTTCAGATGAGGAGAAAGATACTCTTCTCTACGTAGAAAGAGCTAAAGTGACGCTCAATATTCTCCCTCTTTTCCATAAAACCATCAGTTTTCGTACTATTCAGGTGACGGAGGCTGACGCAAGAGTCAAATACCTGAAAGATCAGAAAAAATATAACTACGATTTTCTGGTAGAGGCTTTTTCTACTCCCAACGACACGGCGTCTATCGACTGGGGTTTTGATCTTGAGTCGCTTGCCTTTACTGATTGCCGTATGGATTTTGTCGCGGATAAGTCGGTTGTTCCTGTGGATAGTGTCTTTTGTCCGCAGCATGTTAGCCTGAATGATATCAACGGTGCTTTGTTCATCAAGGAGTCGATGTTCGACAACACTCAGGAATTCCGTCTGCACCGTCTGCACTTCAAAGAAAGATCAGGACTGGAATTGAGCAATCTTTCGGCTTTGCTCACTGTGGCTGACAATGAGATCCGTCTTGAGGATTTTGTTACGCAGACTCAAAACAGTCAGCTGTATTTGCCGCAGGCTTTGATTTCGCATTCCAACGTCAGAGGGGAAGATATCGCGAAATTGGCTGATTCCAAAATCGATATTGTGTTGGATCCGTCGAATATCCATCTTGCGGATTTTTCTCCGCTTGTCCGTTCGTTCCGCAATTCCAAGGATGATGTGAGATTAAGCGGAACAATCAGCGGAACAAGACATGAGATGTACTTGAAATCGTTCCTGGTGGATATGGGCGAGACGATGACATTGGACGCGGAGGTTAAGGCGACGGAGATTTTTGATATAGATTCCTTAGGCATTGATGCGAATCTAAAGTCGATTACGCTGACGGCTGATGATGCCCGTCGTCTGGGTCAGTTGCTGGTCGACCGCCCGATTTATCTGCCTCCTGTGGCTGATTCTCTTGGTTTGCTTAAATTCTCGGGTTTTGTCTACGGAAAATTCAAGGAACTCTATGCCGAGGGCTTGCTTTTCACTGATGGCGGCTCGATATCTACTGACGTTGTCGTCAAAGCAGAGGATAACAAGTATGAAAGGTTTGGCATCGTCGGAGCTACCACAGCAAGGGATTTCGATTTGACCAGGTTGTTTGGTAAAGAGAGCGGGCTAGGCAAGACGGCATTTGAATTGGAGGTCGATATCCAGAAAGTGGAGGCTGAGAAGTTTGATATGGAGCTTGAAGGCCGTATCGACACGTTGTACTTCAAAGACTATCTGTATCAGGGTATATCTTTAGCCGGAAAACTTAATGACAGGAAATACACGGGTAACTTCTCTCTTAAGGACGACAATATCTCGTGTGAGTTTGAGGGCAGTATCGATATGAAACATAGGGATATGCCTGTGATGAATTTTATGGCTAATGTGAAAGACGCTAACATAGACAAACTTAACTGGATAAACTCGTCTGAACCTATCACCGTCTCTTTTGATATCACAACAAATAGTTCTGGTAAGACGCTAGATGACCTTTCCGGTTCTGTCACACTCGACAATTTCCTTTGCACTCGTGGCGATAAATATCTGTATTTGAACCTGTTCACTCTCAACACGGAGGCGATGAAAAACGGCAAAAAGAAGATACATGTGATTTCCGACTACATCAACGGAAGTGTGGAGGGAAAATATTCGTTCGCTACTTTGCTTGACAATATCAAGAGAATAACATACTCGTATCTGCCTACATTGAAAGAGATGGATACGAAGTATGTGGCGTCAAACGAGCCGTCGCCAGCTAATGATTTCAAATTCAATTTCACTCTTGAAAACACGGAGCCTATAAACGACATCATCGAGCTTCCTATCGTGGTGCAGCAGAAGAGTGTGGTGAAGGGCTTCATCAACGACAGCACTGGAAAATTCCAGTTGCGTTTTGAGGCTCCATTGTTTGTGTATAACGAGAATATTGTGGAGGACGCGTTGTTGTTGGTGGAGAATCCGCACGATGAACTGAAGGTCGTATGCCGTTCCACGTATGCGGATCCGGATAAGAGACGTTATCCATACTATCTGAGCCTTAACAGCAGCGCCAAGAATGACAATCTTGACTTGCGTCTCTCTTTCAGCAATTCGGAAGAGGTGACTTACAGTGGAAATCTTTCGATGAAGACGGCATTAAGAGGATATACAAAGGATGGATTGTCGGCAGATATTTCTATCATACCGTCTAAAGTGGTGATAAAGGATTCTGTGTGGAGCATAGGTGCCGGTGAGATAGAGTTGCGTCCGAAACTTCTTGATGTGAAGCGTTTTGAAGTGGAGAACAAATATCAGAAATTCCACGCTAAGGGACGTACTACGGATTTGAAAAACGACAGCTTGAGAATCTGGTTCACCGATCTTGACGTCACCCATTTCAGCAACATTCTCGACAATAAGTTCATCACATTTGGCGGTGTGGGAGACGGTGATTTCTATTTGACAAAACTCTTTAGCAATCCAACTGTGGAAGGACGTTTGGGCTTGTTTGACGCATATCTGAACAATTATCCGTTTGGTGACCTTGAGGCGGAGTTTGGCTACGATGCAAAGAGCAACACTATGATCTTCGGCACAAATGTGGTTTCCGCATATGAGACACATGAAAAGAGTATTATCGACGGTGCTGTCTATTTCGACGAGGATTCTCTCTTCATCGACGGCCGATTGCGTGATATAGATATGCGTTTCCTTCGAGTTTATCTTGATGGAGTCTTGAGCAACAACACTGGAGTCCTGAACACTCATGTGTTGGCACTTGGCCATTTCAACAATATCGGTTTGGAAGGTATGGGCCTTGTTCGTGATTTTGACTTCAATATCGACTATACTGACGTCAAGTATACATTCACGGATACTGTTTGGATGACACAGAACTCATTCCGTTTGGATGGAATAAAGATAAAGGACATGGAGGGCAACTCTGGTCAGCTTTCCGCACTTATTCTGCATGAAGGCTTTTTGCATTGGAAATATGCCGTCAATGTGGATACGGATAATCTGTTGGCACTCAACACCACGGAGAATGATAATGATCTGTTCTATGGCAAGGCGTATGTCGCAGGCAAAGTAGGCGTTTCGGGAAGTGGAGATGAATTGAATCTCAACCTGGATGTCAAGACGAATAAAGACAGTAAGTTTGTTGTGCCTCTTGATGGAGCGAAGGGCGTTAATGATGCTGGATTTATAACATTCAAAAAGAGCTCGAAGATGACTACGCAAGAGATGCGTCGTGTGAGAAGAGAGAAAATCCAAAAGATAAAGCAGGAAGAGGATGAAACTCCGCTTATTGTCAATCTCAATGCTGATATTGACGCCACGCCTGACGCTCAAGTGTCTTTGATCCTCGACAAGAAGTTGGGTGACGTCATTCGTGCAAGAGGAAACGGATCGCTTTCTTTCTCTTATGACGGACGCGATGACCTGTTTAAATTGTTCGGACAATATCAGATTACCAAGGGAGACTATTTGTTTACAATACAGAGTGTGATCGCTCGTAAGTTTGAACTTTTAAATGGAAGTACGGTAAGATGGAATGGAGATCCTACTGCTGCCAATGTGGATATCAATGCGAAGTATACACTAAATGCGTATGTCGGGGATATCCTGGCAGAAGACAATGTGACGACAACAATGGTCAACTGTCTGATGGATATCTCGGGTACGATTTCGCAGCCACAGGTGAAGTTTGATCTTAATATGCCGAATATCGATGATGATATGATGCGTAAGGTGCGAAGCGTGATTAATACAGACGAGGCTATGAACCGTAATGTGGCGAGTTTGCTAGCGTTCGGTACGTTTAATATAGGTGATGTCGGAACGTCTTCGTCGCAGAATATGTCTTCAATGGGATTTGCCGCTTTGTCGTCTGAAATCAGCGGTCTTCTTTCTAAGATCAATAATGATGTGAATGTCGGACTCAACTACCGTCCTTACACTGAGGACCAGACGTCTGCGAGAACAGAGTTTGAGGTGGCATTGTCAACAGGCTTGCTTAACGACCGTCTGATTCTGAACGGTAATTTTGGATATAGAGAAGGTATGTCGTCATTCGATGCCACCAATTATAGTGGTGGTATTGCCGATGTTGATATTGAGTATAAATTATCGCCAAACGGTAGATTCCGTGCGAAAGCGTTCAATCGTTCGTCTAACAGCTATTTGCGTGAATTCAATTCGCAGACGCAGGGTGTGGGCCTTCTATACCGTCATGATTATGATAATGCAGAGGAGCTGATCAGCACTTATATTTCTCCATTCAAGAAAATCTTTGGAAAAAGACGTAAGAACAAAGAGGAGAATGAGGAAGATAATAAGAAAGAATAATAAGTGCAGTTTATATGTCAAGAATATTCGTCGCTATTCGTTTCCCTGAAGAATTTAAGTCTGCTCTTATTGATGTGCAGCAGGAGATGATAGCACGTGGCGTGGAAGGAAATTATTGCCCCTATGGAAATCTCCACATGACATTGGCTTTTATCGGTGAGACTTTTGATTTGCCAAGCATACGTAAGGCAGTGGATGAAGTTTCATTTTCTCCATTCAACATTATTCTCAACACTTTGGGGACATTCCAAACGAAGAATGGAGCTGTGGTTTGGGCAGGAATCAAAGATTGTCCGGCTGTCTTCGATCTTGCGTCTCAATTGCGTGAAAAACTGATTGCTAACGGTGTCAGATTCAAACCGACGGAATTCTATCCACACATATCGTTGGTCCGCAAACCATCTTCCGTGTTGACGGATATCTCCATAAAACCAGTGTCCATGCTTGTGGAACGCGTCTATGTGATGAAATCGGAGAGGGTAGAAGGAGAATTGATTTATAGTGAAATATAAAATAAAGCCGTTTTAGATTCCCCTAAAACGGCTTTATCTTTATTTGTTTAATCATTAATGCTGTATTTGAGAAGCACCTGATTTCGCATCCACATTTTGCTTCATAGGAGAAATGAATTTTGCTTTCTCTGCTTTTTCTTTTGTCACGCATTCCATGTACTCGGCTGTTGAGAATGGAGCCTCTGTCTGTGCGAATTCTGGCACGTTGTAGCTCTTCATCAAGTCGACATCAAGTCGAGGATTCAGACGAGGCATACGGAATGGTTTTGTTGCATTACCGTTCTCATCGATATGTGTGATGTAGTTGCGGGCATAGCTTCCGTCTTCTCGTTTAGACGCGATCAGTAGCCATCTGCTGTTGCTAGACCAGCTGTGGTAGCTGTCGCATAGAGGAGAGTTGGCATTTTTCAACGGGAAAAACTTTAATGTCTGAAGGTCAACAAGACAGACATCCGCACTATGTTCTGTTGGCACCTGCATTCCATATTCCGCACGCGTGATGGCCAAGAATCTGCCGTCAGGTGAGATTTTAGGAATAGTGGCGCTGCTGTCTAGCTTTGTCGCCTCATACACAGTGTCCACCTTGCCCCAGCTGCGTGTCTCGGCGTCGAACGCGATTCTCAAAATGTCGTATTTCACACTGTCGAATGGCAGTTTGTTCTTGTCGTCGTCACTGCATGCAAAGTAAAGATATTTTCCGTCTGGAGCCCACTCTGGGAAAGACTCAAAACGGTTGTCGCTGCGGATGACGTTTGCCATCTCGTTTTTCTCCACGTCGTAAAGCACAAGGTCTCCGTGTAGATTGTATGTTTCGATCTTGTTCTTGTATGTTGAGTGGAACGACTGTTTGAAGTTATCCATAGAAAAGGCGATCAATGGCAAAGTAGGATGCCATGATGTGATTGAAGTGGAGAACGGCATGTCTCCAGTCTTTGTGTCAATTTTTCGTAATGTGCCGTTGTATGAAAGAATCATACCTCCATCTTTGCCACGATAGTAGAAACTTCTGTTCTGTGAATTGTTGCGTTGCACAAAATGACAGTTGACGCATCTCTGACTACGGTAGCCCGGAGTGGAGTGGGCGTAATGGTTAGACGCAATGATCTGTTCTTCTCCAGTGGATAGATTATACTGATTGACTGACATCTCTCCGCTGGCCTGGTAGCTGGGCTCAATCATACGGTAAGTGACGTATTCGTCGATAGAGTCGCTGCTCACTGTCATAGAGAATGGTGCATAGCGTAGATAGCCGTTGCTTGTTTTCTCATACACCTCGAATGTGATATCATTATCCTTGTTTTCAAGAAGCAGCTGTTTCCACTTCTCTTCAGGAAAACAGACATTGCCGTTGTCTGAAGCGACAGAAAATGCCGTCTTCTCGCCATTAACCTTCACTATGAAATCTTTATTTGCGTCGACGCAGAAATTCATAGGGAGAATATTGCATGGGATTGTTGTCCCGATATAGCAGTCGGGAGAGATTGGAGCTGCTTCATTGCTTTCGCTGAAAGTTTTGGGTGCATCCACTGAACATGCCGACATGATTGCTGCCAACAAAGGTGTTATTATAGCTGTCTTTCTCATTTTACTATGCCTCCTCCCTTATAGTTCTTGTTGTTGACGTTTTTGAATGTATAGAAGTATAGGTAAGAACCTTTATATTCTTCAAGTTTTTCTTTGCTGTTCTTTCCTGCTTTCTTCGCTGTCGCTGCAAATTTTTGTGCCTCTTCGGCAACAGTACGGTCTACCATGATGCTTTTCACTGGAGTCATGTCTCCGCTGATAGCGCATAAGCAAGCTGCTTGTTGTATACATTTAGGGGGCAGATTGCCTTTGTAGATAGGGGCAATTGTCCTAATGTCGTTAGAAAATGCTCTTAAGTCTTTTAGAAACATGTTGGCCAAAAGTCTCGCCTCCGCAACTTTGTAGTTGGTGATGTCTGTTCTGTCGGTTACAAAATCGGTGATGGTGTTTGAGACAAACCATTCGTCTCTAGGCTCGTAATAAGAATCGAAATTCTTGTAAGCGGATCTGTCATTAAGCAATTGGGCTTTGTTTCCGATATATTTTCTCCACTCTTTTGCATAATCGGAGTAGACGCTGCTTGTTTCCAATATGGCAAGGTATTTCTCCGCAAGCTCTGGCTCTTCTGTCATGATAGCGCACTGCATCATACGTTTGATACGGCGGAAATTTTCTCCCGTCAACTGATAGAATTCCATAGAGTGGAACAATGAGATATTATAGTTTCCTGTAGCAAACGCGAAGTCGGGATAGTAGATCATGTTCGACAATGTAAAGTTGGAAGTGTTGTGAGATACCCAGTCTGTAGGGAAATCAAACATCTTGTTTACTTTTTCACCGTTTGCAATTAGTGATTCTAGGTAGTACGCGTAAATATCGATTGTCGGGGTGGTTGCACTCTTTGCCACTTTTGTCATCTCTTCCCAGTTCTCTTCATCTTCCAACTGCTGAAGCTGAAGGATCTTATGGTAGTTCTCATCGTTGTAGCAACATAGCTTGGCGATTACCATTGTTATGACAAAAGCTAATCCCGGACTAATGAATTTCTTTGCTGTGATTTCCGTTTCCTCAACACATCTGTTTGCCAATATCGGATAGACAATCATCAATGCCATTGCGATAAGTGTGTAGAAGAAAAATGTGCTTGAATGTGATACGTATAGCGGAGCAAACAATGCGATCGCATATTCTTCATAGTGAAGCAGATTGGATGTGATATAGTTGAATCCAAACCACGATGCCAAACCGATTCCTGCAAGCATCATCGCTATCTTATTGTCTCTCTTTATATACGACGCTGCTCCTATCAACATCGCCAAAGGAGAGAACATTCCGATTGCAAAGTATGAAAACTCCGTTACTACGATTGACAGATAAAGGGATATCTTGTTTTCCACTTGCATCCACGCTGCCAAAAGCACGGAGATTAAGCTGCCAAGTAGTAGCGACATGATAATAGAACCGTCTACTTTGTCAAAAAGCAGATATTCAAGATTGTAGATTGCGACAAACAACGTAAGGGATGGTACTGCTGCCAAACCGATTTTTTTAGCGTTTGTCTGTCGGGAAATCTTTTTCAACAACATAGCGTAGATTGCGGTCAATGTTGCAGACACTGCAAATGCTCCGAACACAGGTGATATGAAATACTGTGTGATGTATCGTGATATTAGACTCAATGATCCGGCTCCATACGAGAATATGATTGAACGGAATGGGTCAGAATCAAGATATTGCGAATAGTTGTGGAGTGCATACAAAAAGCTCTGTTCGCATGCTGCTGACAATGTAAAGATTACAATGAAGAATAAAGCAATGGATGCGTATTCTAATTTGTTTATGTTGAATGCTTTCATAGTTTTCCGTCTTTTAATGTTTCGTAAAGACCTTCACATGCATCTTCAAGAAGATCGAGAACAAGTTCAAAACCGTCGGCCCCTCCGTAGTATGGGTCTGGCACGTAATCGTTGGTGAAACTTCTGCAGAACTCTGTCATCTTGTGGATCTTCTGTGTGTGCTCCACAGTGGCAGCACGGTCGTGTAGATCATCGATATTGGTGTTGTCCATGCCGATCACCAAGTCGAAATTGTCAAAGTCGGCTGTCTTGACAGGACGGCTTATAGATGTGACGTCATAGCCTCGGCGTGACGCGAATGATATCATACGTGGGTCGGCATGCTCACCTTGATGGTAGTTAAGTATGCCGGCTGAGTCGATATTGAAATCTGCGGATGCTCCTTTGTCGTCGACAATCTTCTTCATCACAGCCTCTGCTGCAGCAGAACGGCAGATGTTGCCCAAACAAACGAAAAGTATGTTGTGTTTTGCCATGTTATTAAAGTTATAAATCAACCTACAGAATCATCTTTTGGCTGATTGCCGTGCTGAGGATTCTGACCATTATTGTTGTTGCGATGGTTATTATAATGACGACGGTGATTGTTGAATCTTCTTGGTTTCTGCTCACCGTTCTGTTGGTTCTGACCGTTTCCCGATTGTTGGTCAGGTGCAAGACCTGCTCCTACGTTTTGATTGCCATTACCATTTGATTGTCCATTTGGTCGTGGTCCACGGTGATTGTTGTGAGGTCTGCCATTACGGTTGTTTCCATTGTTGCGTGGTCCATTGTTGGAATTGCCTCCGCGTCTGTTTCTTCCTTTGCCTTTCAATTTTGGCTCGTAGGCTGGACCTTCACCAAGACCTTCTGGTATTGGCATCTTTTCAATCTCCTTTTCCAAGAATTGCTCGATCATACCAAACTTGTCCTGGTCTTTCTCCGACACGAATGTGATTCCCACTCCCTGGCGATTGGCGCGGGCTGTACGGCCGATACGGTGGATATAGTCTTCCGCATCGTGAGGCACGTCGTAGTTGATAACCATATCAATACCTTCGATGTCGATACCACGGGAAAGAATGTCAGTGGCTACAATCACGTTGATTTTGCCACTTTTATAGTCGAGCATCACCTCGTCGCGCACAGCCTGATCCAAATCAGAATGCATAGCTCCGACCTTGATCTTCATGCGAAGAAGTGCGTTGTATACATCTTTTACGTTCTGCTTCGACGAAGAGAAGATGATAGTCTTGTCGACGCTGTTGTTTGCCAACAACTTTTGTACAAGCATACGTTTCTGAGTCTCGTAGCAGATGTAGGCTTGCTGAGTGATGCCTTCCGCTGGTTTTGATATGGCGACGTTGACAAACTCTGGCTCATGAAGGATGGTCTCTGCCAACTTCTTGATCTTGGCTGGCATAGTGGCTGAGAACATCACTGTCTGACGCTTCACTGGCAACTGTTTCACGATGGAGATGATATCGTCGTAGAATCCCATGTCTAGCATACGGTCTGCCTCGTCCAAGATGAAATGCTCTACGCCTGAGAAATCGGCGTTCTCCATCTTGATATGTGAGATCAAGCGTCCTGGTGTCGCGATCACGATGTCAGTACCGTTTTTCATCGCCTGCTTTTGAGTCTCGTAGGCTGATGCGTCATTTCCACCGTAAACGGCTACTGATGAGATTGATACAAAATATGAGATGCCTTCCAACTGCTGGTCGATCTGCTGTGCCAGCTCACGAGTAGGAGCCATGATGATAGCACGTACTTTGTCGTGAGATGGCTTTCTAAGCAACTGATTGATAAGCGGAAGCAGGTATGCAGCAGTCTTTCCTGTACCTGTTTGAGCACAGGCAATCAAATCCTTACCTTCCATCACCACTGGCATGGCTTTCTCTTGCACAGGAGTCATCTCCTGGAAGTTCATGGCATCTATACCGTCAAGTAGCGACGGTTCAAAATCTAATTCGTCGAATCTCATTTCTTTGTTTTTTTGTTTAATTGCGAAGCTCCACTTTGAGCGTCAACTTTTGTTGCACCGGAATTCGCGTCAGCGCTGTCGATTGTCGAAACAAACGATGCTTTTTCTATATCATTTGACTCCATGAAATCAAAGATCTCAAAACTTTGTTTTTCTGCTGGAGTTGTTGAAAATTCAGAGCAGTTGTAGCATTTCATGGAATAGTAGTCGTACCACGGGTTTTGTCTCGGCAATTGGAATGGTTTGTGGGCGACTCCGTTTTTGTCGAAGTATGCAAAGAAGACGCGGGCATAATTGCCGTCTAATCTTCTCGACTCCACCATGATCCATCTGCCGTTGGACGACCAATCGTGGAAACTGTCTGCGTCTTTAGAGTTGATCTCATTTAAGGCATGGCTCTCTCTTGTTCTCAAATCCATAATGAAAATGTCTGCAGATTTTGCGGTCTGCATATAAGAGCCATATTTTGCTCGACGGTAGAGCATATATTTGCCATCGGGAGATATCTTAGCTCCTGACGCACTGCTGTCTGATTTAGACGCGTTGACCATAATCTCTGGTGTACCGAATGTTTTTGTGCTAGCGTCAAACTTAATTCTGGCGATATCAAAGTGGATCTTGTCTACATCTTTTGCCGACTTGTATATTGAGTCTGTTGTGGCGTAATATAGATATTCTCCATCAGGACTCCACGACATGAATGTCTCCACTTTGTTTTTTGTACGGAGAATGTTGGAGACTTCATTTTTCTCTATATCGTACAACAAAAGGTCTGATACAATGTCGAATGGATAGTTTTTTGTTGATTCTCCACTTGTGAAATGCTGGCGTACCGTCTCACTTTGAAACGCTATGAACGGCAGCTTTGGATGCCATTGTGAGTAGCCGGCTCCGTTTGCCATATCTCCACATTTGGCGTCGACTATTTTCGTCTTTCCATTATAGGTGATCATCATTCCTGATTTCACTCCGCGCACATGCAACAGTTTGTTGTTCGGGTTTGCTTTTTGTGACGTATGGCAGTTCATGCAGAAGGCGTCACATTTGTTTGCCGACTTTAACTTGTGGGCATCAAGAATGTCGGTTTCCATTCCGTTTTCAAGGTCGAATTGGAAAACTCCCATTTGCCCTATCTGTCTGTATAATGGCTCTATCGACCTGTATGTGAGAAATCTGTCGATACTATCGTTGACAACATTTATATCAAACGATGGATGCTGGCTCCATTTGGAATCTTTCTCCAAATATAAGGCTACAGAGATTTTACCTTTGCTGTTGCTGATCAAAGTCTGCCACTCTTCTTTATCCAGACAAATAGCTTTTTCTTGTGCTCTCTTGATCACTTTTTTCCCGTTGGCAGAAAACATTGCCACCGCATCGTCACACTCTGTCAACACTGCAAAATTAAGCGGTGCGATATTGCAAGGCACTGTTACTCCTTGATAGTCGGGATACATATCTATGGCTTTGCTGGAAATAGAGTATGTGTCCGGCAATGAGTCTGAACATCCTGATAATGATATCATTGTCAGAGTGAAGATAAACACGAATATGCTGTTGACTATTTTTCTCATTCTATTGGTGCAAAGAAAAAGTATGTTAAATAACTTCTGCCCATTTTCTTGGCTATCTCTTCTTCAGAATTTCCGTCTTGCTTTAGTTTAGCAAACTTTTGAACACGCTCCCTTATTTGTGGAGTGACAGGAAAATTGTTGATTATGACAGGGTTCCCTTTTAGTGCACACAAGCATGCAGCCTCTTGGAAACATTCGGGCATCGCCTTTTGATAATCTTTCACTCCAAGACTTGCCATTCGTAGCATCCACTCTGAAAATGCGTCGATGTCTCTTAGATACAGCTTAGACAGCAATAACCTTTCAAAATGGACTGGTGATTGTGGTATTGTCCTGTCGTACATCTCAAAGATGTTGTCGGACTCGTTGATGAACACCACGTTTTTGAACGATCCCTTCTTCGTCTTTTGATACTGAGGAAACTTTTTGAAGAAGACCTCAGGATCCTTCATTGCTGCAGACACTTGTTCCGCCCAATCTTTGTAGAAGATTCCCTGAGAAAGCAGTTTGATCATTTTTTTTGCTGACTCAATCTCTCCGTTAAGAAGGTAAGCTATTGCCATTGTCTTTATATTGCTGAAGCTGTAGCCTAAAGACAAATGGTTGTTCATCGCGTGGAGTAGGGCATCGTTGGATGAACCAGAGTATAAACAGAAATCAGCCAAATGACGTCTGTATGGGTCAATGCCTGACGCACGGTTTGGCGTGATCTGAAAAAGATTCTTTGTTAGTTTGCCGGTTTGGTCTAGAGCAATAGTTCTGTAAGCTATGTTCGCCTCGGTTGGAGATTCAAGCTCGTCTACTCTTTCAATGATTTTCTTGAAATCGTAACTCTCTAAATCTCTGTTGATTGAACATTGTGTATGAAAGTTGTTGTCTGATATAAACGCAGCAACAAGATTGATGCTTAAGAATAGAATCATGCCTGCAATGAAGACGATTCTTTCCTTATTAAGAGTTTTAATTATTGTTGACGTTGCTAAACAGACAATCATAAAGACGAATGCCAACACTATTATCGTAAAATGTAAACTAAAGAATGTGTCTGGCATCGGTGATAGTGCTCGTAGGTTGTTTCCAAGAACGTTTATGAGAAAGATGGCAACCACAATTGCCGCTAAAACATAGCTGATATTTTTGTTTTGTTTTGTCGCCGCATCCGTTGCTGCAAAACAAAGGATAGGAAGCAGACCATATATGCCACATGCCCAAATCATCAGGATTGATGCCGCGAATGCGATGTTCGCTCCGATTATTGGAGCATCCTGACTTTTTGCTCTTGCAATCACTAAACTCCAGATTGTCAGCATGTAGGCAATGATTGCAGAGAATATAGGAATGGTGACAAAACTGATGCTTTGTATGTCGACTAACGCAATTGCTGCCACAAACAGTGATTGCGGTATATAATGAAGGATAGAAAAGTATCCTTCTGCTTTTGATAGTTTTGCAGACGCGTAGCCTGTCAAAGTCAACACTAAAGATAGTGCTATTGCTGCGATCTTGGGGTGGTAGAAGAATTGAAGAAGATATCTTGTGATCAGCGAGATCTGTCCGCCTTCCTCTACAGCAAGAAGAGTGAAACACTCGTCGGAAGAGTAGTATGAATAGTTCTGCATCGTGAAAAGCAGATCCGATTCATGAACCACTAAAACTCCAAGTGTCTCAAGAAAGACTAATAGGGGGATAAAAAGTAATTTTTTATTTTCCATCTTTATTCTTAGGCTTCTCACATTCATCGTCTGGATAAAGCATCAAACACTCGTATCCTGGAAATACTGTTTTCATGAAGTTTGGCACTTCAGAACAATGGCCGGTTGACACTATTCCTTCCACCAATTTTTCTGATTTCTTGCCCAAAGTGTCGATGTAGTATCTCTTCTCAATCAGAGCAAGACCATCTTTGTATGGGTATGCGTGCACAAAACTAGGAGAGACGGCTTCCTTGAAATTTTCATTAAGGAATCCAACTTTTCCATCTTTGGCAATTCTTGCAAATCCGCAACTGAAAGGATTGATATAGTCGTAATATGGCTCAACAACCTCTTTGCCTAACTTGTTGATCATACCCCACTTGCCATCTTTTTTGACAATAGCTATATCATTGTAGAACACATCAATATAATCGTAGATTGGATCCACATATACTGATTGACTGTCTGGTGTGAGCAATCCGTATTTGCCGTTCTCATCAAAGCGGATAAGTTTTGCGACGTCAACCGACTTAAATGAAGGCTCATAGTAGACAGACGAACTCTCTTTCATGCCGTCTCTTACTAATATCACAACATTTCTTTTTGACTTGTCTGCATAAATAGAGTCGTATTTGCACTCCACCATTGGGAATCCTCCTAAATCATAGATTCCATATTTGTTGTTTTTCTTGATCAACAAAGCCTCTGTGCTATTCTCGAAACGTTTGATCTCTTCGTATTTACAAGGTAGCACGGATTGCCCAAGCTCGTCCACCAAACCGTAGAGTGCTCCTGTTTTCACGCGTGCCAAATGACCGTAGAAATACTCCATGTCGTCGTAACGAGCAGAGATGATGGTTTTGCCAAGGTCGTTCACCAATCCATTCTTTCCATTCTGCACAAAGATAGCATATCCAGGACGGAATTTAATCAAAGTATCGTAAACGCAATCGATTACAGCTTTGCCATTCCTGTTGATGAATCCACATTTGCCTGCAAGTCTGGCAAACGCCAAATCTTTCATGACCGGACCTTCTTTGATGACTGATTCGTCGAATGTTTCGCCGAAAGATGTCTCCAGCCCGAATAGTCCGATAGTGTCGTAGCGGCAGTTGACGATTGTCTTCCCTAAGTTGTTGATTAATCCCCAACGACCATCTTTCTTGACACGCGAGTATCCCTCTTCGTAGTAGTACAACTCTTCGTATTCGTGCGGAATAAGCTCCTCGTTGTTGCAGTTCATCAATCCCCACTTGTCGTCGTGGCGCAATCTTACAGTGCCATCGGGATAATGCTGCATATATTCGTAGTTGTATGGGAATATGTCTGTCCCGTTTTTATAAACGAAATTCCATTTGCCTTTGCTGAGCACACGAGAGTAATCGTCAATTAAGGTGTCGATGAAAACGTAATCCTTTGGACGTGCCGCATTACGCTGCTTCTCGTTTGTGTTCAAAGCATAGCTGACTTTTGTTTTCAATGTTACTGTTTGGGCCTCCCCCTTGATTGTGATTGGCTCAAAATTTGGCATTGTCTCGAAAAGGCTTCTCACCTCTCTCAAAAGCTGAGGATTGCATTTGCACGATGGTTTGATGTCTGAGATATGACCGTCCTTGTTTACGGTGAATGTCACAGTCACGTCGCCACCTTTCTGCGCGTTTGGCCCGACTAGTTCAGACGGATACTGTTTTGCGGCTGAAATATATTTTTTGAATTCAGGGTCATCAACACCAGTGAACCCTTTTGCTAAAGTGTTTAACGAAAAGGCTCCTGACAATATACCTAATATGATAGCTTTCAGTTTAAGTCTCATTGTTCTTTGAATTTAAATCCGTTTGTCTGTTTTTCCAGATACTCTCCGTTTTCCCCGGAGTATATAAAATAGCCCTCTACGTTAGGTAGAGATTCGATAAGTGTCATAGCTGAGTCGACACCGAGCACCATGCACGATGTTGCCAATGCGTCGGCTGTCATACAGTCGTCGGCGATGATTGAACTGCTCAACAGAGTGTGATTCACTGGTTTGCCCGAGCGTGGGTCAATCGTATGAGCATATTTGACGCCGTCTTTGTAGTAGTACTGAAGGTAGTTGCCGCTCGTAGCCAACGATTTTCCGTTGAGTTGCACAACACGTTGGATTTCGGATGAGTGCATCGATGTGCTGTCTTCGATTGGCTTGTTGATGCCGATGCTCCAGACGTTTCCTTTGGCATTCACTCCGCTACAAACGACCTCTCCGCCCACTTCCACCATGAAGTCGGTGATACCGTTGTTGAGTAAGACGCGAGCCACCTCGTCGGACCCAAATCCTTTGGCTATAGCCGACGCGTCCAATTTAATCTGTGGATTTTCTTTTTTTAGATATCCTGATTTCGACAAATTCACCTTTCCCCAACCAACGTATTTTTTCAACTCTGCAATCACACTATCTGGAGTCGAACGGTTTGGGTCGAATCCAAAACCGTAAGCGTTGACAAGAGGAGCGACGGTGATGTCGAAAGCACCGTTAGTGATGGCGGAAATCTCGCAAGCCCTGTTGTAGACAGTCAAAAATAGGGAATCTTTTTCACTCAATAGCACAGAATCGGAAGATTGGTTGATTCTTGTTATAGTGGATAGCTTATTGAATGTGGATAGGGCAGTGTCGACGTGGGCAAGAGCCTCCAAATATTCCGTCTTCACATCCTTTCCATTTGATTTATACTTTATATTATAGAAAGTGCCGAACACCCTTCCACTATCGGATACATATTCAGCCGACTGTTGTGTGTTGGACGAACATGCCGACAAAAGAATAGCAGATATGGATATTATGTAGTAGCGTAACGTCGCTTTCATTTATATAATATTTATGCAAATTAATGATTCGAAACACAAAAGTAATCAACTTTTTTCATTTGACAAAAATGTAAGAAGATTATAAAGAGTATGATAGAGGTGTGGATGCATAAGCAATAATAAAAAGCAGAGGTAGTATCCGATGGAGACCGAGGATTAGCCTTGGAATGGGTGTACGAGGTAGTCTCTTCATTGTCTGCCGGAGTATATGTGCTGAAGATGAATTTGAATGGGGAAGAGATGCAGAGAGTTTGTGAAGAAGTGACGGATTCAAATGCTTTCGATTTCACTTTGGATGCTGGCATTAGAGCCATGAAAACTATTGAATTGTAACTTCCCTTATATGAAATAGAAATTTCATACTTTTTTTTGCACTCGAATTGCTAAAAAAACTAAATTTGTGGCAAACTAAAATGATCAAACTATGGACATGAATTTTACGATAAAAACTCTTGGTGAGTGTAAGATCAAGACTCCGCTTCACTTGTCTAAGGTAAAAGGAGATGGTATCTATGATTTCGTAGAGGATGGTGAGCGTGTGCTTTACTCTTCTTCTCTTCATGAAGTGATGAGTGCTGTCAAGAATGGAGAGGATTTGGTCTCTTTCGAAAAGCCAGGACCTAAAGAACTTTTGTATTTCGAGCCAGCTAAGACTAAAGTCGCTATTGTCACTTGTGGAGGTCTTTGTCCAGGTTTGAATAATGTTATCCGTGGATTGGTGACACATCTATGGAACCGTTATGGCGTGACTAACATCGTTGGTATCCAGTATGGTTACGCTGGCCTAAATCCAGACAATCAGATTCCTTTCATTGATTTGACTCCAGACATGGTGGATGATATCCATAAGGATGGAGGTAGTATGTTGGCTTCTTCACGTGGAGATCAGCCATACGAGGTTATCGTTGACACTCTTGAAAGAAATAATATCAATATCTTATTCTGTGTAGGTGGCGACGGTACTCTTAAGGGAGCTCATGGTATCCATCAGGAGATTGAGAAACGTGGTTTGAAGATTGTTGTGGCTGGTGTGCCTAAGACTATCGACAACGATATCAATTTGATTGAGAAGTCGTTCGGATTCGAGTCCGCTTTCACTGCCGCTCAACCAATCATCCTTAACGCTCACTATGAGGCTAAAGGTGCAATCAACGGTGTCGCTTTGATTAAGTTGATGGGTCGCGACTCTGGCTTTATCGCAGCTAACGTAGCTTTGGCAGTGCCTGATGTGAACTTCTGCTTGATTCCAGAGATGGATTTCGACTTGGATAATCCTGAGACAGAAAACGGATTCTTGAACCTGTTGGAGAAGCGATTGGCACGTAAGAAGCATGCCGTTGTTGTTGTTGCTGAGGGAGCTGGACAGCAGTTCTTCCAGGGTGAACGTAAGAAAGATGCTTCTGGAAATGTGCTTCACGAGGATATCGGTGTATATATGAAGAATCAGATTACTGACTACTTTAAGAAGAAGAATATTCCAATCAGTGTCAAGTATATCGACCCTAGCTATATCATCCGCAGTATCCCTGCTAATGCAAACGACAGTAAGTTCTGCGAGCAGTTGACTCACAACGCTGTTCACGCTGCTATGGCAGGCCGTACAGACTTCGTGGTCGGCTACTGGAATGGCTCATTCACATTGTTGCCTATCGAGGCTGCTACAGCTCAGCGTAAGAAGGTCAACTTGGAGGGCGAGTTCTGGTGGAGCGTCGTTGAGGCTACAGGTCAGCCTTTGGTGATGAAATAATTCCCTTAAAATATTGATTTGAAGAGACGGGGCAATGCTCCGTCTTTTTTTGTGTATGCTAATTAAATGCAAAATGCGGAATGGATGTGCCCCATTCCGCATTTATAATTTAGCATTCCGCATTTACTGCAAAACCTGATCCCAGTCTTTCCAAACTGGCTCTCTACCCATCTTCTTCAACGCTGCCATCACCTCAACGGCTGTTCGCTCGTCTGAGACGTGGAACTGCTCCAACGCTTGTGGATATGTGAAGTAGCCTCCTGGTTCAGTCTTGCTCTCCGCCGACATTGTTGTGACTCCAAGTGTAGCCATATTATCACGGATGTTGGCTGGCTCACGAGTGGAGTAGCTGATGTCGATATCGTGGTCGAAGATACGAAAGGCGAATGTCAACTGTGCTAGCTCCTTGTCGCTCATGATGACGTTAGGCTGGAATCCTCCATTCTCTGCCACACGCATACGTGGAAAATTGACGCTGTACTTTGTCTTCCAGTAGTTCTTCTCCAAATAGCGGACGTGGTGAGCCATCATTGTCATATCTGTACGCCAGTCCTCTAATCCGACCAATACTCCCATGCCGATGGAGTGAACACCAGCCTGGGCCATACGGTCGAATCCGTTTAGTCTCCACTCAAAATTGGATTTCATACCTCTTGGATGGTACACTTTGTATCTTGCTTTGTTGTATGTCTCCTGGAAACAGATGACACCGCTCAAACCGTGGTCGCAAAGTGTGGAATAGCCTTCCACGTCCAATGGCATAACCTCAATCTTGATGTTTGCGAAATATTTCTTAGCAATGTCGATGGCGTTGGCAAGGTAAGGGACTCCGGCTTTTGCTGGGTTCTCTCCCGTCACTAACAGGATATTCTCGAATGGAGATAGTTTTTTGATCGCCTTAAACTCATTCTCAATCTCTTCCATTGTTAGAATTGTGCGAGCCAT
The DNA here is from genome assembly GCA_024401565.1 of Paludibacteraceae bacterium. Lineage (GTDB taxonomy): Bacteria > Bacteroidota > Bacteroidia > Bacteroidales > Paludibacteraceae > UBA1723. Next base: position 7,363 of record JAKSKU010000029.1, on the reverse strand, counting down.
AGGATTCTGAATGTGGAATCCACAGTAGACGCAAGAGTTAGTGCATGAGTTTGTAAGATACAACGGTATGAACATCGAAATTGTTTTTCCGAATCGTTCAAGCGTGATCTGTCGGCTCTTAGCTGCCATCTGCTCCAAATAGGGCTCGGCGGCTGGCGATATAAGAGCCATGAAATCGTCGACAGTTAGTCTGTCTTTAGCCAAGGCACGACGTACATCAGCGTCTGTCTTTGCATAGATGGATTTCGTTGTCTCATCCCACGAAATCTTCTCTAATTCATCTGAAAACATACCTTGTTATTTGTTTTGTTTATTGTTTGCAATTATTAAACCTATGAATATCAGCAATGTGCCAGCCACAACCCAAATCGTAATCTCTTTGGAGAAGAAGATGGCTGCCGACGCTGCTGACACAATCGGAAGCAGATAGAGAAAATTGTTGGTCTTGGCCGCTCCAATCGTTCTGAACGATACGTTCCACAACCAAAGGCTTGCACCGCTCGCCACGAGTCCTAAATAGGCTGTGCCGAGTATATGCGTCCAATTCATCTTCCCCCATATCTCTGCTGGCGACGGTGCGTCGCTCTCCAATAGCACAACCGGTAGGATTGTCAATGCTCCGTAGAAGAAAAGTCGACGTGTGGTCTGCAACTCTGTCACTTCCTTCGGCATCTTTGCCAACAGGAGAGAGTAGACTGCCCACGAACAAACTGCCAAGAAAGTGATGAAATCGCCTAATGGACTCAAATTGAGCACCAACATTCCATTTAGCACGACGCAAGCCACTCCTGCCAACGCCACCATACTGCCGATGATGAAACCTCTCGTCGGCTTCATCAATCTAAGAATGATGAAGAGCAAGGCTGTGACGATTGGCACTGTTGCGCATATCAGCCCGACGTTGGTGGCACTCGACATCTTCAATCCGTTGTATTCAAGGAAGAAGTATAGGCTTCCTCCCGTCAAACCGATCAAAAACATCTTTAGCTCTGTTAGTGTCTTCTCCATCTTGTAGGGTTTGGGACACATGACGCATAATGCGATGTATGCCAACACAAACCTGCAGAAGATGAGTTGCACTGGAGTTATCCCCGTCTCAAGAATTGATTTCGAGATGACGAAGGTTGAACCCCAGATAATGGCGACGATGAGAGCGGGAAGATATTTAATGAATTCGTAATTCGTAATTCGTAATTCGTAATTATTTTGTCCCATACTCAGTTCTATTTATCATGCTTTGTGATTGACATTAAAATTCGAAGTAATTCTTGACAATCCGTATAGATACTTTGAAAATCAGAGTCTGAAATATATTCCGTCTCGTGTAATAACTCTAACCAATACTCGGTTTCTGAAGCCTCTTTTAATGCGATGTTCATTTTAGCAAGAAAGTCTGGTCTTGATTGACCTCGCACTGCTTCTTTTACGTTAGCACCTATACTGGTTCCACTACGAAGCACCTGTTTTGATATTACAAATTCCTGTTTGTTATCTTTCAGGTATTTATAAAGATTGATGCTTCTAATAGCAAAGTTCTTACTTTTGACTAAAATAACATTGTCCTCTGGATTTCTCATAAATTACGAATTACGAATTACGCATTACGAATTATTATTTAATCTTGAGTGCGTCACGTCCAAGTCTCATTGCACAGAAGTTCGGACCACACATTGTGCAGTACTCTCCATCTGTGTGGTGAGCCTCCTCGAAGATCTCACGAGCCTTCTCTGGGTCAAGAGACAAGTGGAACTGGTCGTTCCAACGGAATTCAAAGCGGGCTTTTGAAAGTGCGTTGTCTCTGATGGCTGCACCCGGATGTCCTTTTGCCAAGTCGGCTGCATGAGCTGCGATCTTATATGTGATTACTCCTACACGCACGTCATCCTTGTTAGGCAATGCAAGATGCTCTTTTGGTGTGACGTAGCAAAGCATTGCTGTGCCGAGCCAACCGATCTGTGCGGCTCCGATGGCTGATGTGATATGGTCGTAAGCTGGGGCAATATCAGTCACAAGTGGGCCAAGTGTGTAGAATGGTGCATTATGGCAGTGTGTAATCTGTCGCTCCATATTCTCTTTGATCTTGTGCATTGGCACATGACCTGGACCTTCGATGAATGCCTGTACGTTCTTCTCCCATGCACGAAGCACAAGTTCACCCATAGTGTCAAGTTCAGCAAACTGAGCCTCATCGTTGGCGTCTGCTGTACAGCCTGGACGAAGACCGTCGCCAAGAGAAACAGCGACGTCGTACTGAGCAAGAATATCACAAATATCGTCGAAATGCTCGTATAGGAAACTCTCCTGGTTGTGAACCAAGCACCACTTACTCATGATCGATCCACCACGTGAAACGATTCCGCACAATCTCTTGTCTGCCAAATGAACATTGTGGCGACGGATACCTGCGTGGATAGTGAAGTAGTCCACACCCTGCTCACACTGCTCGATCAATGTGTCGCGGTAGATCTCCCATGTAAGATCCTCAACTTTGCCGTCGACTTTCTCAAGAGCCTGATAGATAGGTACAGTACCAACTGGCACTGGACAGTTGCGGATGATCCACTCTCTTGTCTCATGGATATTGGCACCTGTAGAAAGATCCATAAGTGTATCTCCTCCCCACTTGCAACTCCATACGGCTTTCTCCACCTCCTCGTCGATAGTGGAAGTAGTGGCAGAGTTTCCGATATTAGTGTTGATCTTCACAAGGAAGTTGCGGCCGATAATCATAGGCTCGCTCTCAGGGTGGTTGATGTTGGCAGGAAGCACAGCACGACCTTCTGCGATCTCCTTGCGGACAAACTCAGGAGTTATGTAAGTGTCGATGCCAAGTTCCTTACAGTTCATATTCTCACGGATGGCAACGTACTCCATCTCAGGAGTGATGATGCCAGCCTTAGCGTAAGCCATCTGAGTGATGTTGGCACCCTTCTTGGCACGGTAAGGCAATGCGATATGCTCAAAACGAAGATGGTCTAGGCTCTTGTCGGCAAGACGCATCTTTCCATACTCAGATGTGATCTCTGGTAGCTGCTCCACGTCGCCACGTCCGACGATCCATTTCTCACGGAATCTCTCGATACCTTTCTTTAGGTCGACGGTGATGTTTGGATCTGAGAACGGACCTGATGTGTCATAGATGAAGACGGGGGCATTCTCAGTCACTGTCCTTTTTCCGTCCTCGTCAACATTCACAGTAGGTGTTAGATTCACCTTCTGCATTCCCACCTTAACGTCGGGGAACATCTCGCCTTGCATATAATGCTTCTCACGCTTAGCGTAATGAGTTGTTTTTTTATCTGCCATATTTGTTCTTTATTAGCACTGATGTTTTTTTACCACAGAGACACGGAGTTCACAGAGAAAAATCGAAGGAAAACTTCGTTTTTCCTGTGTCTCTGAGGTCGCGTTTTCCTGACCACAGAGGCACTTCGTGCTTTGTGAGTTTTTTGAGGTTACACTACTAATCTTTTAATGCCATTTTTTAATAAAACTTCATTAAAATTTATCAATAATGCAACTCTCAGATTTGCAAGTTTTAGATAGGTTAGTGTTTGTGCTGTAAAAATAGGTTTCATTTCTGACACCGATTTTAGTTCGACAATCACTTTTTCTTCTACTAACAAATCTAAGCGGTATCCGCCTTCAATTACGATTTCGTCGTACACAATAGGCATTTCTTTTTGAACTTCTACTTTAAGACCTTTTTTGCTCAATTCATAAGCAAGGCATTTTTCGTAGATAGATTCCAATAAACCGGGACCTAGTGCTTTGTGTACTTTTATCGCACAATTTATAATTTCGCCTGTTATCTCATTAATCTCCATTTTCTCTTTACTTTAATGTTTATTATTTCTACCATAGAGTCATGAAACACATAGAGAAGAAATAAAAATTCCGAAGGAATTCCTCTGTGCACTCTGTGCCTCTGTGGTTTTTATATTTCTCGGTGTCTATCCCTCTATCCCAAGAATGATGTTAATGGTGAGCTCGCTACAGCCTCGCCTGCTGTCACTGCACCAAGACCTGCTTCGTATGCCTCACGTCCACAGATGACGGCATCACGGAATGCTTTAGCCATACGTACTGGATCACCTGCCACTGCAACGGCTGTGTTTACCAAACATGCGTCGGCTCCAAGCTCCATGGCTGCTGCTGCGTGACTTGGTGCTCCGATACCTGCGTCGACTACCACTGGCACGTTGCTCTGCTCGATGATGATTTTCAAGAAATCCTCTGTACGCAAACCTTTGTTTGAACCAATTGGTGCAGCAAGAGGCATCACTGTTGCGGCTCCAGCCTCCTCAAGTCTCTTGCAAAGCACTGGGTCGGCCTGGCAATATGGCAATACCACGAATCCAAGTTTCACCAACTCCTCTGTCGCCTTCAACGTCTCGATTGAGTCAGGCAATAGATAACGTGGATCTGGGTGAATCTCAAGTTTTAGCCAGTTAGTGCCGAATGCCTCACGACTCATCTTGGCTGCGAAGACAGCCTCCTTTGCGTCGCGCACTCCACTTGTGTTTGGTAGCAACTGTATGTTCTTGTCCACGATGTGCTTTAGCATATCATCATTCGCGTCGCCAAGAGAGATACGCTTCATGGCTACAGTCACCATCTCTGTCTCTGATGCGATGATCGACTCCTTCATCAAATCATTGCTGCTGAATTTTCCTGTTCCGAGGAAAAGGCGAGAGTTGAACTCTCTGCCAGCTATTATAAGTTTGCTCATTTTTTTATTATTATAAGCCCCCTAAATCCCCCTGAAGGGGGACTTTGAGGATGATTAAAAACATTTTTCAATAATCTTCAAAATCTCCTCTGTCTCTACCTTTGGATCGGCAGCCGAAAGGATTCCTCCTGAGATGGCGATGCCGTTTGGACCAGAGTTAAGCACTTTGCGAATGTCGTCTTTGGTGATGCCTCCGATTGCCACGATAGGAATGTTGATTCCTTTCTCACGGCATCTCCACACGATTTCCTGATAACCCTCAAGGCCAAGCACAGGAGCAAGTTTCTTCTTGGTCGTAGTGAAACGGAATGGTCCGCATCCGATATAGTCGACGTCGTCCTTGATCGCAAGGATATCCTCGAAACTGTTGCATGTGCCGCCGATGATGAACCCGTCGCCAAGGATAGCACGTGCATCTTTAGGATTCATATCCATTTTGCCAAGGTGAACACCGTCGGCTCCGACCTCTTTCGCAAGCTCCACGTGATCATCGATGATCATCACTGCATTATACTGCTTGCATAGTGGCAACAGCTCAAGTGCCACCTTCTTCACCTCCTCCACTGGCGTGTCCTTCATTCGTAGCTGCACCCATTTGCAACCACCCTCAAGAGCGAGTTTGGCTCCCTCGATCTCAGACCTTCCGTTGACAGGATGAGTTATAAGTTGTAGCGAGAAAGCTCGCATTTGCATTAGATTCACGTTGTAAGAAATTAAAAATTAATTTGTAACGCGAAGATTCGCGTTTTTATTATTTACCACAGAGACTCGGAGAACATAGAGGAAACACTTTGTGTTTTTATTGAGATCTCAGAGAACTCTGTGTCTCTGTGGTGAATTTACATCATCATTTGCTTAATTATCTCGATTTGCGCGACTCCGTCTTTCCAGGCGCTTCCCAAAATGGCGACGCCTCCGAATCCGTATTCGCGTACCAGGTCTAGTTTGTCGACGGTGATGCCTCCAAGCGCAATCACGTTCTCGTTGATGATTCCATCTGCTTTGGCTTGCATCAAAACCTCTGGAGTGAAGTTTGAGGCATAACCCACTTTGCTGATGCTGTCGAAGATTGGGCTCAGAAAACAGTATTGCAAATTTTTCGACGTCGCAACCTCCTCCAACGAATGACACGATCGTGATGTACAAATCTCAGCCAACTCCGGATGACGGCCATTCAGATGAGCACCACCAAGATTATATTCGTCGACGAGATTATAGCAGTCGTGAAGCACAATCTTCTTTCTTTCTTCTGCTGTCAACCCCTCGATGATGCCTCTCAACGTCTGCTCGTCAGCCTTGGGATGACGTAGATGCAGACGAAAGACACCGCAGCCAATCACTCGTTTGATCTGCTCCGTCTCACCGTCGAAAGGATTCTCCGGAGTGATGACAACAACTTTCCAATTCATCATTACGAATTATGAATTACGCATTACGAATTTAATTAGCCTCCGCAAGCCGCGCGAATCATCATCACATCAGCACCGTCAACAAGTTTTGTTGAGGCCCATTCGTCACGAGGAATCACATCGCTGTCGATAGCAAATGCCACACCTTTGCCTTCGATTCCAAGTGTGGTGCAGACGTCAGCCAAAACCGCTCCGTCCTGCAATTCCAATTCCTCACCGTTAACTTTTATTTTCATGTTGTTTTTTATTTTAACGTAAAATTTGCGTAAAATGGTTCGTGAATTTTACGACAAATTTTCCGGAAATTTTACGTTCCCTTTTTATTTCCGAAAATTTTACATTTACATAATCGTTTCCACAAAATGATTCAGTGGACCATAGCCATCAGTGATGTCAAGATCCACAGCCCCAGCAATCGCACGGTTGACATAATCGTGGGCAATTTTTACCGACGTCTTCAAGTCGTGGCCAAGAGCCAAACAACTTGCGATTGCCGACGACATTGTGCAACCTGTGCCGTGCGTGTTCGTAGTTTGGATTCTCTCCGAAATGAAATTTATCTCCTCGTCTCCAATTTTCAGAATGTCGACGCAGATGTTGGAATCCGCATCACCTCCTTTATTGAGAATGGCGGACGATTCGATATTCTTCAATATCTCCGTCTCCTTCACATTAGGAGTGACGAGTAGGGCATAGCTGCATAGCTGACGATAGAGGTTGATCGTTTCCTCGTCGAATTGGCGATTTTCCAACGTCGCACTGATAATCGGATCAATGACCAGATTCTTCGGTTTGAACCTCTCAAAAAACTCAATCAGAATCTTCAGTTGTGATTTAGAGGCAATCATTCCGCATTTCATCGCGTCGACGCGGTAATGGTCGAAGATATCAGATATCTGTTTGCGAAACATCTCGTCGCTCACCGGCTCAACCCCATTGAACGATTTCGGATTCTGCGACGTGGCGGCAGTAAGCACAGACATGCCGTAGACGCCAAACTGCCCTGCCACGCGCACGTCGGCAAGGACACCAGCTCCACCGGTAGGGTCGAAAGCACCTATAGTCACCATCGTCTTCATAAACAAAAAATTGCGACGCTGAAGCATTGCCTCCGCGTCGCATTATCTGAAAATATGAATTGCTCACATATCCCAAGAAGAATGTTCCTACATCGGCATTACCCGCATCAGGTTATCAATATAAAGGGTATGATCTCAGCCAT
>JAKSKU010000028.1 GCA_024401565.1 Paludibacteraceae bacterium | reverse complement strand
CATTCTATCCAGGATCATGATGGAGAGAGGGAATAGATACGACAGCTGGCTATTGGACCCTCATTTTTCTACTGGGAAACATCTTCAGATCATCATCTCAGAAGGGGAGGAGTAACCAGGAAAGACAGACGAAAAAGGGGAGGTTCTCGAAAGAACATCCCCTTTTCGTCAATTCTATTGACACAATAAAAAGTTTGTGACTGTGAGCCCTGAAGCTCGTTAATTTGGCTTTGTGTGTAATACCTCCGATTACCAAAACATTCTACAAATAGCAACAATTCCCATTACCATGAATGCACCTAATATTTCCATAATGCTTAATTTTTATTGTCTGTAAATTATAATCTATGCTTACACTCTGCGCTCAAATGCTCTCTCTCTAGCATCAACATCAACTCTGCGCTCAAATGCTCTCTCTCTAGTGTCTACATCAACTCTGCGCTCAAGAGCTGTCTCTCTAGTGTCTACATCAACTCTGCGCTCAAGAGCTGTCTCTCTGGTGTCTACATCGACTCTGCGCTCAAATGCTCTCTCTCTGGTGTCTACATCAACTCTGCGTTCAAGAGCTCTCTCTCTAGTGTCTACACGAATTGTTTCTGCTGCGTTTGCGACTGTTGTAAATGCGATCATTGCGATTACTGGGAAAATGAATTTTGTTTTCATAATGCTTAAATTTTATTTGTTATTGAATCTTGTTTTCAAACTCTTGTTTCTTGACTCGTAAATTTGGCTTTGAGTAATACCTGCGATTACCAAAATAATCTACAAATAGATACTATACCCATTACCATGAACATTCCTAATATTTCCATAATGCTTAATTTTAATTGTTATTGAATCTTGTTTTCTAACTGTTGTTTCTTGGCTCGAATCATGCCTTACTTATTGTTACTGATAAGATCTGTTCGTGTTTCAAAGAACTTGTCCAAAGTATTTAGAGGCCAAGTGTTAGGTCTTGTAGTAAGACTATAATTTCCATTTTTGCCAGGTGCGGTACTAAGGAAGTTAACCTGTAGTCCGAAACCTGTTACCTCATCATTCTCATTGGCATTAGCGATCTTCTGTCTTCCTGCCTCGTTCAACTCAAATTTAGAGTAAAGATTTACCGGAGTATTGTGCTCGAACTCAGGAACGCTCAATACTCGGCAGTCGAACGAACCGCCCTGAACATTAAGGTCGTCATTCATTCTTGGCATCTCTGACATCTTGTACTCATGTTTGATACCGTCATACTCAAGAGTCACAATGAAGTCGCCATACTCAAAATGATCCTCAGTTAGCTTCACTGTCAAGAGAGACTGCTGCTTTGCTGTCTTCTCGTATACATAGTCATCGTCGTCATCGTTGTCCTTAGAACAAGAAGCGAATGAAACTGCTGACATCGCCATAGCTGCGTAACATAGTGTCTTAACTGTGTAAAAGAAATTTGTCTTCATAATACTTAAATTTTAATTGTTAATGAATCTTGTTTTTTATTGTTTTTAATGTGTTGTCTTCAGGATTTGTTGTTGTCGTTTGTTCCCGTTGACATTGCAAAAGTAGGACGAGATTCCGGGGTGGTGTGGACAGAAAAGGAAAAGTGCGCGGACAGTTTGTGAACTTCACATTTTGTACATTTTCACGATTTGTACATTTGCTAAATTTGTTGAATATTAACGTGTTAGATTCAATGTCACGCACTATATTATTATATTGCCGATAAAAAAAAAGTATTTATTTGGACAGGATTTAGTATACATGTGGATCATTCCTTTTAGGATTTGAACGACGTGTCTTTCTGGGACTATTTTGTCAGGGTATTAGAAACCCTGACCTCGGACAGTTGTGACTACTACAACTTACACCAGACAGAATCGATGAGATTTAGAATCAGCCTTCGGGCTGATTTTATTGTTTTACAGAGTTTCTATGTTATTTTTGTAGACGTGATTTCTCAACAAATGAATGATGAAAGAATATAAGATAAAAGCTATATCAAATTTTCTAACCATGTTGGATGAAATGATTGTCCATACTGTAAGCTTACTGGTTAAAAACAAAACACATAAAAAAGCAACCTTATTAGGTTGCTTTTTTACATATTGGATGTTTACTGACACTAACATACAGCCTCATTCTGAATTTTTATTTTTTTCTTTTGGTGGATTGGAGGGTCCATCCTTTCCGGAGTCTCTGTTTGGGTGACATGAAGTCTCTGATGGCATTTCAAACATGGAAATGAATACGGAGTATAGAAATGAGTATAACCTTGCTTTCATAACTCTTATATTTTAATTGTTTAATATTGTATGTCTATCAAAATTATGAATTAGAAAATCTGCGACTCAATAAGTTTTTCTCCGTTTCTCAAATGCTGAAGGAACTGAGCCTTGCTCATTGTGTTACATCCCTTTACAAGCTTATTGTAGTAAAAGTTATTAAGTTTGCCGTTTACACGTGTCTCGCTGTCGATGAAATATATGAACTTTGAGTCATCAGGCATGGCTTCCACTCTGGCGATGGCATCAGACTTAGGTGTCGCTGTGATGGTCACACCTACCTTGTCGCTTTCTACTGTTTTTGAGAATCCGTACTTCTTGAAGGAAATGATTGTCAGCTCCTCGTCAGGATCCTGAGAGGCATATCTGGTCTTTTCATCCATAAACAAATCCTGGAGATTTTCCTCTACATTCACACCATTATACTTATATGTTGCCTTAATATCATAGAATTCTGCTGCATCCTCTGAGATTTTAGCTCTTGTTTCAAGTGTCTTCTGAATATTTTCTGGCTCATCCTGAAGTGGATAATAACCGCCTTCATCATAATCTGTGCATGAAGTACCAAATAAAGAAGACGCTACTATGAAAATGACTGCTGATAAGTTTAAGATTTTCGTATTCATAATGCTTAAATTTTTAGATTGTTTTTTTGAATATTGATTGCTGTCTAATGGATCTTTTCCTACATAATATGATTTAGTAGTATCAGACCTGTTGATGCCGCTGCTCCTAGAAATAATAGAATTGCTGTAACCATAATGCTTAGTTTTTAATTGTTATTTCTTATCTGTTATTGTAACGTATGCGAAACTGAATGAGAAGATCGCCGCTGTTCCGATTACCATGAGAATAAATGATGCCATAATGCTTAGTTTTTAATTGTTATTTCTTATCTGTTATTGTAACGTATGCGAAACTGAATGAGAAGATCGCCGCTGTTCCGATTACCATGAGAATAAATGATGCCATAATGCTTAGTTTTTAATTGTTATTTCTTATCTGTTATTGTAACGTATGCGAAACTGAATGAGAAGATCGCTGCTGTTCCGATTACCATGAGAATAAATGATACCATAATACTTAGTTTTTAATTGTTAATGAATCTTGTTTTTTATTGTTTTTAATGTGTTGTCTTCAGGATTTGTTGTTGTCGTTTGTTCCCGTTGACATTGCAAAAGTAGGACGAGATTCTGGGGTGTGCCGGACAGAAAAGGAAAAGTGCGCGGACAGTTTGTGAACTTCACAATTTGTACGTTTTCACAATTTGTACATTAGGTTAAACTATTGTATATAAAGCAGATATATTTTTATGATAAGATAAAAAAAATATGCATTGATTATAAGAAGATAAAAAAAAGCATCGCATCAAAGATGCAATGCTTTTTCATTTGTTTTATGGATAGTCTTATATCACGCACATTTTAGATACTGCAACGGAGTGCAGCCATATTTTTCCTTGAAAAGTCTGCGGAAAGTGTGGTCGCTGTTGAATCCGCTGATGAAAGCGATGTCTGAAACCTTTTCCTTACCCTCTTTTAAGAGTTGTTCCGCATGGACTAGACGCAGTGTGTTAACGTATTCGTAGAAAGTAACGTGTTTCACCTGGTTGAGAAAGTCGGACACATAGTGTCGGTTGGTGCCAAGCTTGCTTGAAATCCAATCAATGTTGACCTCAGTGTCCAAGTAGAATTTCTCTTCTTCCAATTTATTGAGGATCTCCGCGAAGTTTGCGAATTTTGCGGAGTTTGTCCCTTTGGGTGTCTGTGCAGGGTTTTCTGTGATTGGTTCTGCATTGGTAACAGGCTCTGAATCAGTAGTTGAGTCTGGATTCTCAGTAACAGAATCAATCTGAGCAAAATCTTCCTTAAATTGGTCGATTAGCTGGTTCTCTTCAGGTTTCATTTCCTGAAGTTGCTCCTTAATCAAGTCGACAGTCATATCGTCGACCTTGTATGAAAGAGCACATCCTACAATTCCAGAAAGAAAAATGAATGTAAGTAAGTCGTAAAGAACCATATATTCATCATTATCGGTAAGGATGTTGAGCGGTATATAGAGAATTGACAGGAAGAACAGAGGAACGAGAGTCCAAAACACCCAGCGAGTACTTCTTCTGTCAATATTGGAATAGTTCTCCATCAATTTCTTATCGAATTTTTTGATGAAATGACCATACCATAACAACTGCGCTAAAACCATGACAGATGTGGTAATGTAGGCAAAAGTGTACAATTTAAAGGGTAAAACTTCAAATACGTCGTTCAAAGCATATAATACATAAGGCAATATGATGGCGGTGCCAAGCCATCTTTTGGGCATTCTACCCACAAGAACAGTGGAGCCAAACACCATGGAAAGAGGCAGAATAGCAAGGTCCATATATTCCATGAAGGTGTTGTAGTCTGGATAAACTCTTGCTATCTGATAGTAACCGCAAGTGGGCTGAAGCAATTCGGGAGCAATCCACAATGTATAGTTGGCAAGGTAGATGACCAGCAACCAGCCCAATGAGTTGTGAATGGCGGCTGTCGCCTCGTTTCTTTTCGGTTGTAACTTAGGGAGAACAAGGAACAGGAACAAGGCATTGATCAGAAAATAAAAAATGTTGCCGCCTTGAACCAATATTCCAAGATACTCAAACGGAGAAATGTAGGTGTCCATACTAATATTAAATTTTTACTGCAAAAATACAAAGAATAGATTAAACGCTACCATTAAGATAAAAAATTATGGTAACTATATATGGGTTGTCCAAATGTGCTTGGTTTTTATACGCAATTTCGATTGCCCAAATTTATCAGTCGTTATCTAGGATAGAGCCTTTTTTATTTGATTTTTAATCAGTAACTTTGCGGAAGTAAAAATTAAGATTATGCTAGGAGTACAAAGTAAAAAAAGAGTAGTAACGGGAGAAGTAGCAAAGAAGGTTTTGTTACAAAATACCAAAAGGTCATACGAAAATATGTCCACAGATGAATTATGGAATGAAATGAAGTCCGCTATGGAAAAAATGCCAAAGTGTACTATGTCTGACGAAGAAATAATTGAGGAGATAAAAGCATATAGAAGAGGAGAGTGAAAGTAATTTTTGACTGTCAAATGTACAAAATTCATTACGTTGGCTGAATTCAAAGAATTATTTAGAGATTTATAACAGGCGAATTTCTTCCCAAATATCATAGATATTTGTAATAGTGCCCAAAAACACAAGTTTTGTCAAACCGTTTTTTGATATTCTTTAATAAATTAGCAAGCACATAAACAGAAAATTGCTTGGATATGAAAAATACGGCTACAAAACTTTTTTCAGCCCTTATGCTTGGTGGTGCATTAGGTTTGGGTACTGCCCACGCTGGTGCCAACCGTGGTCTTTGGGCTTGTCAGGATGGCAACTCTATATTTGCCAGTTGGCGTATGCGCGCTACAGATTCTCCTAAGTCGACTACATATAATCTATATGCAGATGGCAAACTTGTGTTCTCTTCTAAGGATCGCACGAACACAACTCTTACATCTAATTATGCTAATTCAACTTTCTCTCTTGAGGTGTTGAACAAGGCTGGTGAGGTGATCGATTCGCAGTCAGGAATAAAGGTGGACGCGTATCCATACCATCATATCAAACTTAATCATCCCGGCACATACAAGTTGCCTACTGGCGACGTGGTGACATATGCTCCTTACGACTGTTCAGCTTATGATATGGATGGCGACGGTGAACAGGAGATCATCATGTGTTGGTCGGCTGGTGAGGGAGCGACTGCTGATGCTACTGCACCTGCAATCTTGGAGTGTTTGAAGCTTGACGGTAGATCATTGTGGAAGGTTAATCTTGGACCAAACATCTTGAGTGGATGTCGTCTTTCTTTCCTTTGCTACGACTTTGATGGCGACGGTTATGGTGAGTTGATCACAAAGACTGCTCCAGGTTCTAAAGATGGAAAAGGCAACTTCCTTAGCAAAGGTGTTGCTGCTGGATCTAATCCATATCAGAACTGTTTGAAGAATGGTCTTGTGACAGACGGTGGTCCGGAGTGGATCACTTGTTTCAACGGACGCACAGGTGAGGAGTTGGCAACAATTGACTATTGGCCTTACTTTAATATCCAGTCTAACTGGGACGACCGTGCTGGCAAGACAGATGGAAATGCATACGGACACCGTGGTAACTGGCTAAAGAGTTGTGTGGCTTTCCTTGATGTTAATGGCAAAGCAAAACCTTGTATGGTTACAACTCGTGGAATCTATACATACGTGTATGCTGCGGCATGGAATTGGGATGGTCAGAAGTTGACTAATCTTTGGAAGCATTCGTCGGATAAGAGAGGTCAGGGACTTTATGGTGAGGGTGCTCACAGTATCACTTGTGGCGATGTCGATGGCGATGGTTTTGATGAAATCATCACAGGTGCCGCTTGTTTGGACCACAATGGACAGGTGCTTTGGAGAACAGGTTTAGGCCACGGAGATGCTACTCACTTGGGAGAGTTTGATCCTACAAATCCTGGTTTGGAGTATTTCATGATCACAGAGGAGACAGAGTCAATTTACGACTGTGCTTTGCTTGACGCTAAGACAGGAAAGGTGTTGATGTATAAGGCTCAGACAGGTGGAGATACTGGACGTGGTTTGATTCTCGATTGTGATAGCACATACGACGGTGCAGAAGCGTTTGAGTGGAGTAACGGAAAGATTTTTACATGCAAAGGATATGAGTTTGCTGATTGGCACACAGGTAGTACAAACAGTAGTTCAATCAACGGACGTATCTTTTGGGATGGAGATTTGCTTGAGGAGTACACAGACCGTGGACATGTGGACAACTGGAATAATGTGACTAAGACTTGGGATCGTCTATACGTATATGGTTACAACATCATGGTAGATGGAGCAAAGGTACAGTGGGGTGCTAACACAAACAACGCTACTAAGTACAATCCATGTTTGCAGGCCGACCTTGTTGGAGACTGGCGTGAGGAGTCTGTCTTCTGGACAGTGCAGAACGGACAGTATTATCTAACAGTCTACACAACAACAATCCCAAGCCCATATAAGCTACCTTGGCTACGCGACGACCATGTGTATGATATGGCTGTGGCTTGGGAGCATTGTGGATATAACCAGCCTCCACACTTGGGTTACAGCCCTGTGGAGTATTATAAGAGTCTTCGCAATATGGCTGAGCCTACACTTACAAAGCATGGTGGTGGTTCGAGCAAGCAGACGGTGCAGATCAATAATGCAATCACAGACTATTATCTAACTTGGGATGGAGCTTCAACAGTAAATGTCTCTTGGGAACCAAAGGCTCCAGCTGGCGTTGAGACAAAAATTGATATTTCTACAAAGAACATCTATTTCTATGGCACTCCTTTCGAAGAGGGAACATTCAACTGGACTGTCACTACTGTCAGCGACGCAGATACCGAGGCTACATATACAGGCTATATTGAAGTGAAGGATCCTACTGACATGGCAGAGATTAACGCTGTTGGAAAATCGGCATATCCTAACCCAACATCTGGCGATTTGTATATCACAGATGAGTCTGGCAACATGTACAGTGGAAATGTCACTGTCTACGACATCAACGGAAGAGTTGTGATGGAGAAGACAATAGTTAACGGATACTTGAATCTTAGTCCACTCTCATCAGACATCTACGATGTCAAGGTGAAGGACGCAGACTATAAGATTATGGTCAAGTAATTGTAGAGACGACATACCGTCTACTAAGAATAAAACAGAGACACAGTGAACGCAGAGAGAAATCCCTGGTTACTCTGTGTCTTTATTTTTTGTAATATGGATTTGCCTTTACTTATGAGTCTGTAGAGATTCATCAATTATGATTTTATGCGCAATATCTTTTATTATTATATATTTTATTTTACTTTTGCAGAGGTAATAGTTAAAAGTTTATTTTTGCGTTGATTTGGCGTTGTCAGTACTAAAGCTGGTTAGTAAACAGGAATTGTGAATGTATTTTTTGAAATTCAATTAGATAGGTTCTCTTTTTTGTTTAGTCATTCTCAACCTTTTTGGCAAATGTTAATTGTATATGTCACAAAATTTGAATCCTGTTATTCCTACAATCAGATTCGATGAAGAGGAAATATCTTTCGAATCATTGGCGTTGGAGCAAAGTATGAACTCATGTCATCGTTTTGACGTGGTGAAAGTATTCATGTCACAAGATGAGATGTGGAAAGAGACTCCTGAAAAACTGTTCAGTTATATAGGATCAAAAGTCCTTATCTGTTTTAAACATAAGTATTCAGACGCTTCATATCAATTTAAAGGTTGGGTGACGGATGTGCGTATAGACGCGTGGGAAAGCGATCCAGACAACACATCTTTCAACCATAAATACAACCGTGTCCATATAATCGGTGAGGGCGACGTGTTGACGCTTAACAGCTCACGCGGAAACGATTCATTCGTTGACTGCCAGCTAAAAGACATTGTGTCTCAATGCGTCTGCGCCTGCAAAACACCTTTGCAATGCGATCCCAGATTCGACGGCATTCTTCCATATGTAATGCGTTATCATGAGACGGCATTCGAATTTCTGAACCGTCTTTCCAGCACATACAACGAGCTGTTTTTCTACGACGGAAGCACCCTCCATTTCGGTCAGCCAGACAAATGCGGAGAAGAGACACTTACTTTCGAACAAGACGTATTCAGCCTGCGTACACACGCGTCGGCCAAACCACACAACATCACCGCATACGAATATTTTGCTGACAAAGACGAAACATGTTATGCAAATGGATCTTCATACGCATCACCTATGTTGGAAGAGTTGATCAAACGGTCAGACCGTCTGTTCACCGACCAGGAAGCGATGGTAAGCCCATCCCCTGTCACAGACGAAAACTATCTGAAACGATTGGCAGACGCTAAAGTTTCCAGCTCTAACGGAGCCATGCTGACAGTGGAGGGAGAGACGCGTACATGCCGAATTACACTAGGATCAATAGTCGAGATTGCATTTCCACAAAAGATGGATATACCGTCGTTGGGCAGATTCCGTATAATCAGTCTCACACATAAAGTGGATAAATCAGGCAACTATTCCAACCATTTCAAGGCCTCTCCGGAAGGGCAAGAACAGATCACGCAAAAGTTTTTAGGAAACGTGCAGGCACACCCACAAATGGCAACCGTAGTCAGCAACTCCGACTCGTTCGGCAGAGTGATGGTGCAGTTCGATTGGCAGAAACGATTGGGGAAAAGCACCAATTGGATACGCGTGCAGAGTCCAGACGCAGGAGGTAGCAACATGACAAACAGAGGTTTGGTGTTTATTCCGGAAGTTGGGGATCAGGTGATGGTCGGCTTTGAATATGGCGACCCCAACCGTCCGTATGTGATGGGAGGTCTGTTCAATGGGAAGACGGGAACCGGTGGCGGAATCGACAACAACATCCACAGTATCGTGACCAAAAGTGGCCATCAAATTGTGTTCAACGACGATCAAAACGAATGGGGAATCACCATCTCTGATAAAAACGGCAACGTCATCAAACTGGATACACAAGGTAAAAACATATCTCTGTCGGCCAATGAGACCATCTCTCTTACAGCAAACAACATAACCATAGACGCCGCTCAAATCGTCTCCATCAATGCCGGCGAAGACCTCACCCTCAACGCTTATAAAGGAATGACAGCGTCTGCAAACGAATCCATCAGTTTGCTGGCAGGCGAGGACATAAACACAACCGCCAAAAACATCGCAGCGTCAGCATCGGAGAATGAGCGACACAATTCAGATACCCTATCGCTGATGGCAGATTCCGAAATCGAAATGAACTCCAAAAAAATAGGCATCGACAGCACAAAAGAGAATCTGCTCCTCGCTTCCGGCGCAGACGTGGATGCCCAAGCTAAAGGCAAAGTGAATCTATTCTAAACAATGGGTCATGAAAATAGAGTTGAAAGGTGGCTGGACAAAAGTATACACTGTCGAGAAAACCATCGAAATCAAAGGTTCTCAATATAAAGACGGAAGATCCGTCACACGATATACGGAAGATCTTTCCGTCACCATAGATAAGTCAGCCTCATCCGAACTGATAGCCAAAGTGGTTAGAAGCAACGTCAGGAAAGACGGCAAACGTTCATGTCAAAACCCTATAGACCATTATTTTATCAAATCATCAGAGCCACTGAACAATCTTGTGCTAAAACTGTCGGCCAACGGAGAAATAGAAAGCGTTCTTAACCGAGAAGAGACGCTGAAAAACTGGGGACACACAAAAATCTATCTCGACCGCTATTTCGTAAGCGACGATGCAAATGTAGCCTCAACAATAAGTAGTTGGACAAAACAGTTGGATTTCATGATAAAAGATGACGCGTTGTTCATGCAATCCATCAAAAGAGATTTGCTGTACACCCGCTTTTTCCACGGCTACTGGACTGACTACGGAGATACAAATCTGTCAGTCAGAAACTTCTGTTTTCCCGCCATTTTCGGAAACGCCAAAACAGTGTTGACGGAAAAAACTAATGTGTCAGAAACAAAAGAGAAACATCAACTCACAACAGTCGGATATCTTGACAAACAGGCATCCGACACAAATGGAATAGCAGAGTTTCTAGGCATTGAGGAATCACGAATAGGAGATCTGTCAGTCAGTCTAAAAAGTTCATGTCTGCTAGATGACGCAGGTCTCATTGAAAAGATAGAGATGGAAACCGAAGCAAAACTGTCGGAATCAGATTTTCAAAAACGTTATTGTCTGACAATAAAGTAAGGCTATTATATACGAGTTGTCCAACACACGCTTTTTCTTTATACGCTCGGCCTACGGCCTCGCGTTGGGGGAGGGGCAAGGGCCAAATAAATCAAACATGGGCCCTTTGCAATCCTCATTTTGGACAACTGCTATATAATCTCCTAAAGTAAATAAAAAGAGGTTATATGACTGCCAAAATAATTGTTATCTTTGCGTCATTAAATGATTTTAAAATGAAACACCATCTTTCAAAGATATTCAAGTTTATTGTTTTGATATCTGTCTTTTTTTCGATTAATGCGAATGCTCAATATCAAAATGACGCAATGGGAAACGGCTACGTAAGCCGCACTGTTGACCAGCCAGCCGACTATGACGGAAAAGTGGTCTGCACCGTCATCAAAAAGCCGACATTAGACAATGTGAAGAAGGCGATAATATACGTACATGGCTACAACGACTATTTCTTCCAGAGTGCCCTTGGCGACAGTGTCAATGCCCATGGTTTTAATTTCTATGCCGTCGACCTTCGTAAATACGGACGCTCCATTCTTCCTCACCAAGACCCATTCTTCTGCAAAAAGATGGATGAGTACTTTGCCGACATCGACAGCGCCATCGCTATCGCACGTCAGGAAGGCAACGAGAAGATTTATCTCATGGGCCACTCTACAGGTGGACTAACCACTTCCCTTTATACTGGCCAGGCAAAAGTTGGCTGCGTGGATGGACTGATTCTCAACAGCCCTTTCTTCGACTGGAATTTCGGACCTATGATGGAGGGCATCGTCATACCACTCGTCAGCTTCATCGGTATGCCATTTAAAAGAATAAAAGTGCAAAGCGCATCTAAAGAGATTGACGGTTATGCCCAAAGCCTTCTTAAAGAGTATCATGGAGAGTGGGATTACAACACAGATTATAAGAAACCTAAAGGACATCCGAAACGCGCGGGCTGGGTGCACGCTATCAACCGCGGACAAATAAAAGTACACCGACGTCTCGACATCAAATGCCCAATCCTACTTATGAGCAGCGACAAATCAGCCAAAGAGACGGTTGAATGGAACGAGAGAGAAAGATATGCTGATATTGTGTTGGATGCCAAAGAGATTCAGAAATATGGTAAGAGAATAGGTAAAAACGTCACTTCCGTCACCATCAAAGATGGAAAACACGACCTTCTTCTTTCTGAAAAAGAGGCAAGGGATAACGCTTACAAAACCATCTTCCAGTGGCTTGACAACCAAGGAAAATAAAATTCATCAATACAGTATACTGAGGAGGGTGTATCAAAATGTAAACCCACCTCCTCCAACGCAAGCCCGATAGGGCGAGCGTATTTAAAAAACATGTTTGAACAACTTGTATATAATTGCCTTTATTTTTTGCAAAAACGCCTTCTGACTTTATAAATATTCATAAAATTGTTTTGTTTTTCAACTAAATATGCTATATTTGTTTCGATTAATGCATATATAATGAGTTCTCTTGTTGTTTCATATTGACTCTTGATAGAACTCTTTTTGCTTATTATTAGGACTAAATATTTAAAAGGAATTTTATGGGAAAATCCATACTGCTTAGAAAGGTGGTTGTTGTACTGCTTGGCTTCTGCTCATTGTTCGCGTCGGCACATACAATCGACAATGGCGTCTTGATTATTGATGAGGGAACAACTGCATTAAAATCACAAGAGTTTTATGGCAATACAGAAATCACGTCTATCGTATTTCCATCTTCATTGAAAACTATCGGCAACCGAGCCTTTTGCGGATGCACAGGATTGACAGAAGTTGAGATACCAGGTACAGTAGAAGATATTCAGTGGTCGGCATTCAACGCATGTAAGAATCTTAAGAGAGTGAAGATTGGAGAAGGCACGACTACCGTAGCGTATATGGCTTTTTATAACACAAGTCTTCAGTCTATTTCATTGCCAAACACAATTGAGACAATTGGAGACAAAGCCATTCCGTCGACCACATTCATAGATGCTCCTACAGGGTCGTTCGCTCAAGACTGGGCTTATCAAAACAATTTTGCTTACTCTATTGAATACACGATTGAAGACAGCGTATTGGTTATCCCAGAAGGAACAACCAGAATGCCGTCCCGTGCTTTTGTGAATGCGGATATTAAAGATGTGAAATTCCCATCCACTTTGGATACAATCAGAGCAGAGTCGTTCATGTACTGTATGTATCTCAACCGTGTGGAGATTCCAAACAATGTAAAAGCGATTCATTCGAAGGCATTCGACTGTAGCGTCAATCTTCGTAAGGCTATCGTCCCTTCTTCTGTCGATTCCATCGGGGAAAAAGCTTTTTGCCATAACACTACTTTAGTGGTGGAAGAAAACTCATACGCTCATAATTGGGCAGTTGCAAACGGCTACGACTATCAGTTTACAGAAGATGGTTTGCCAGAGGGTGTCAGCGAAATGATCGTTGACTATTTTGTCCCAGTGGCTTGGAATCAGAGAGGAGGACGAAATCAGTTCTCACACCAGAAGAAATATGTGGTGTGTGGCAACATGGCCCACTGCATTATTCTATACCAGTTGGGAATCGTGTATGAGGGTTCTCGATGCTATGCCACTCCAGACACCATTTTCTACGCCGATTTCGACAAGAATCATCCAGACTATAGCAAAATCCCTCTTTGTTTCATGTCGACATACAGCGATGAGAAGATGCGTGATGCCGACTTGCATCTCTTCAATCAGGGAATGGTGTATGAGATAGACTGGATCCATAGCGAACAGCGTCAGAAATATCCGGATTGGCTTCCACGCATGGAGGAGCATGCTCCGATAAGAGTGGAACAGTACACAACTAATTTTGTGGGCGACTACAGCGAAGGTAATAAGGGCAACGACTTGTCTCCTAAAGATATCGAGGATAAGATTGTGGCTAATCTAAAAGCAGGTAAACCGCTTTGGCACTATGCAAGACGTGCTTCCGACGGAAACTCTCACGCCTTTGTGTTGGATGGAGCCAGAATCAAGAATGGGGAATTCCAAGTACATTGTAATTTTGGATTCACTGGTGATGACGACGGTTGGTTTGATTTCCGCAAACCAATACTTGAGTTTGATGATTTGACATTCAGAAAGATTGTGGAGTATGAGTTGTTGGAAGGAGAAGAGCTTGCCGCATGGAAACCGTTCCGTCTCACTGATGAGCAGGTGGCGAACATCAAAGCCGACACAGCCAACAAACCATTCATCAACAATGGGCATCTACACATCCCAGAGGGAACAACCTTCGTGTTGCAGAAAGAGTTTTTGAAAAACAATGATCTGACATCCATCTATCTCCCTTCTACTCTGCGTAGTGTAGGGTCAACGGCATTCATGGGATGTGAGAATCTTACTGAGATCACAATTCCTGAAAGCATAGAGAGATTGGTAGATTTATCGTTTGCGGATTGCTCAAATTTGAAAACCGTTTATTTCAACGCAATCAATTGCACTTATATGGGATCCGGCAACACTATCACCACATTCAAAAGAGATTCTCTCTTGTCTGATGTGATTATAGGCGACAAAGTAACGATGATTCCAAGCAGAGCCTTCCGTGACCTTCCAAGCCTAAAAAAGATAGTCATTCCTGGAAGTGTGAAAACAATTGGTATTTATGCGTTTGCATCGTCACCATTGACAGACGTCACTATATCGGATGGCGTCAAAACAATTGGAAGTTATGCTTTCAATGGCACTGCTCTCACATCGATTTGTTTGCCCGCATCGATCGATTCGATTGGCACAGGAGTTTTCCCTAAAGGAATCAAGATAATCTGTGAAGAGGGCAGTTACGCTGAATCATACGCAAAAGCCAACAAACTTGCATATGAATATGGAAAATGTGATTGCAATTCACGTGTAGATGATGCGTCAGCAGAGAACATTACCGTCACTCCAAATCCGACTTCCAACGGATTTATAATCCATGGCATAAACGACGGCACCGCAAAGATTTACGATGTCAACGGTTTATTGGTAAAGCAAGCAAGTATAGTCGGCGAGACACAAGTCGACATAACTACACTTGCGAAAGGCATCTATGTGTTGGATATAAATGGTGTAACTTCTAAAATTGTGAAAGAATGAAAAAACTATTACTATCATTATTAGTATTAGGGGGAACTGCCTATGCACAAACTGTAGAAGATGGAATCCTGAAATTTGAAGATGGGACAATTGATATCAAGACTGCAGAATTTAATAATAGACTCGACATCCGATCTATTGAATTCCCGTCAACATTGAAAACAATCGGATCTTCCGCTTTCAGCAAATGCAGTTACCTAAAGGGGACACTTGTTATTCCAGATGGAGTTGAGACAATCAAAGGATCCGCTTTCAGATATTGCGTAAACCTTAGGAGAGTTGTCATCCCCGAGAGCGTAACTTCTATCGAAGAGAACGCCTTCCATACCAACACCATCATCATTTCCCCAGAGGGTTCTGCGGCAAATCTTTGGGCAATAGAGAACAACCGTGATTATCAGTATACAGAAGAAGGGCTTCCTGTAGGCGTCACAGAGATGTTTCAAGACTTCTTTTTTGAAACAGTATGGAATCAGCGTGGAGGCAAATGCCAATATACTCCAGAAAATGAACGTGTAGGATGTGGAAATCTTTCCGACGCAATGATGCGTCACTACTGGGGAATCAACTTTTATGGTTCAAAGTGTTACAACACATCTAAAGATGTATATTTTGCTGACTTTGACGAGGATCCTGTAGACATGGATGCTATTCCCGACGTTTTCTCCGACGCTGCTATTCCAGATTCATCTATGTTGGAAGCAGATAAATACCTATGGTATCAGACGGTGACAACCAACAATGGATTTTTGGACGCAAAATACACATACTACCCAGGATACTCAGCTGGAATTGAAGAACATTCTCCTGTCCGTGTTGAGCAATATGAATATTTAGGCAATAGCTCCACTATAGAAAAAACTAAAGAATGGCTTGAGGATTTCATCATTGACCACATGAAACGAAAGATTCCTGTGATGATGAAGGCAAAAAACCTTGCAAACACATCTAATCACGGTTGGATTATAGACGGTGCAAGAATGAAGGACGGACATCTTCAAGTCCATTCCAACTATGGTTGGTCACTGGGTGTGCATAACGGTTGGATTGATCCGTGGGATAGAATCACAAATGGCATGATCGACTATGAAGATCCGTACCGTAAATTCAGAGTGATCTATCCGCTTGAGGGTGAAGAGTTGGCAAACTGGGAACCGTATCGTCTAACTGACGAGCAGAAGGCTGCTATCAAAGCAGAGACATACAATGTGCCTACGCAAATCGGATCACAATTGTATTTCCCAGCAGGAACAGTGATCGTGTCGACAAGCATACCATTTGTTGACTCGACATCAACATCTGTTTCCTTACCACTTACCCTAAGAAGTATCGGACCAAGTGCGTTCAAAGGACATCCTGCATTGGAAGAGGTGTCGATTCATCACTATGTGGAGAATGTTGGAATTTATGCGTTCCAGGGATGCAAGTCGCTTAAGAAAGTGACATACGATTCGAAACTCAATGCTGTGAAATATTCAGACGCTACTGCTCCATTCATGAATTGTGAGAATTTGGAGAGCATAGTCATCGGAGAGAATGTGACAACTTTGCCACAGCGATTATTCCAAAAACTGCCGTCGCTTTCACAGGTGACAATTCCTAGCAATGTTGAGAGTATCGGATTCAACACTTTTTATTACAGTGGGTTGAAAAACATTGATTTACAATCTGGCTTGAAAGTGATCGGTTCGGGTGCATTCGAGGGCACACTTGTCGACAGTATTTATATTCCTTCGACAGTCGACTCAATCGCGTCGGCAGCGTTCAGAAGCTGTGATTCGTTGAAGACAATCTCATACAACGCATCAAATACAGTGTCTACTTATAGCACATCTCCATTTGCGAAATGTGCCAACGTGGAGAAAGTGATCATCGGAGAAAACGTCTCAATGATCCAGAAAAACTTGTTCAGAGATTTCCCAAATTTGAAGACAGTGAAGATTCCTGGAAACGTGAAGAGCATCGGCCATTACTCATTCAACAATGATGGATTGGAGAGTGTGAAGATTTGTGAGGGAGTAGAAACAATCGGAGAGAGTGTCTTCTTGAACAATGCCAAACTTACAGAAATATGGATTCCTCAGACTGTCTCTTCCATCGGTAGCCTTAACGCCATCCCTAAGACGGCAAAGATCTATTGCGTGGAGAATTCATACGCTCATCAGTGGGCTGTCGACAATAAACGTCCGTTTGAGATTACAAGATGCGTCTGCACAGAACCAACTGGTGAGGCTCTAGTGTCAAACAAAACTATGGAGATTTATCCAAACCCTACAACAGATTCGTTTGTCATCAAGGGAGTTGCAACAGGTACTGCCAAACTATACGATGCATCTGGGAAAATGGTCAAGCAAATCAAGATAGACGGTGACACAAACGTCAACATTGAGGCTTTGCCACAAGGCGTTTATATGCTTGATGTTAATGGGGAGAAAACAAAGATTGTGAAAGATATGTAAATAACAGGTAGTGCCAAGAGCAAGAGATTTTGCAAATATTATTGCATAACTTCACTATTTTTAGTCATATAGCGAAGTTATGCGATTTTGTTCCTCATGCCTATACGGATCTTACATTTCCTCATCCAATGAGATAGGAGCTCCTCCTTTAGTGAAACGCAACGTCACAGCATCCGGCTTGTTGAGAGTAACCTGATAGCCATACTTTTTTCTCTCCACCTTTCTTATTGAACGATTAGGATAATTCCTATTGATGTATGTGATGACGTTGGAAGGCAACAGCTTCTGTAACGACTCCGACATACCATTCTTTTTTGTGTTAATCTCTTCCCATGTGCCACGGCGGTCGAACTTGATACGGATTCCGTTCTCAAGCGATACCTCCACATCATTGTCATCGTCCTGCTCCACCCCACTTACCTGAGTTTCAGGAAAATGTTTGCTCAAAAAACTCTCTGCTCCACTAGGCAATCTTGACCCATCCGCACTAGTTCCTGTGCAGGCAGAAAGAGCAGCACTAAGCAACACACTAAAAATAAAATATCTTGTTTTCATAGCATATCTATTTTGGTTTCTCATATTTTTCCCAAAGTAAACAAATAAATAATAAAAAAGCAAACGAATTCACAAAGCATTTTTTCTAACTTTGCTATAGCAAAATATCAAAAAGACCTTTCTTAAGATGACTGATTTATATTCCAGACTGAACCAAAAAAGACTGAATAAAAATGCAGTAGACGATATTGTATCCGACATCATCGCCAACACCGTCAGCATATCCTCTCTTTGGGATGCGACTAACAATGACGACCGCATAACCGCATGGCATGCGGCGTGGGTATTGGAGGTGTTGTGCAAAAAAAACAGTAAATTGCTTTTGCCATATCAGCGCAAAGTTGTTGAGAAAGTATTGACAACCAATCATGAGAAAGGTGAACTTCGTCTGTGGCTAAACATATCGCTCATGCTGTTAGCTGAAACGAAAGACATCGACGTCGACCTACTTAATTTTTCTCTCGACAATATCTGTAATATGCGTATGGCTGTGGCTATGAGAGCCGTATGTATCAAAATCGCGCATCAAATATGCAAGCGAGAACCGGAACTATTGAGAGAACTTCAAGCCGTCGTCTCAATGTTGGATTTGAAAGAAGAGCAACCGGCGATCAAAAGCGTTGCAAAAAAGGTAATGAAATGATTTTTCTTGAATTTATAAAACTAATTGTATATTTGTAATATCGGACAAAGAGTTTGTACTTTGAGTATTTTATAAATTTATTATCTTTGCAAAAGCAAACACGTCATTGCTTTGCAAAGTATAAAGTAAAAAATTCGGTAATATGGTTAAAAGAATTATTGCAATCCTAGGTATGGCAGGTTGCCTCTTGTGTGCAAACGCCACAAAGAACTACATGACAATTGAACAGTTGAACGGATCCAAATATAGTTTTTTGCTTGATGAGAATCCTGTTATAACATATGAGAATGGCATTCTTGTTGTGAACGGCAACGCTACAACACAATATTCTATTGAGAGTATCAAGAATTATCATTTTACAGAAAACGATGAGACTGCAGTAAAGAATCAGAAGTCTGAGACATTACGTATCACCACTCTTGATGAGTCATCGTTGCAGGTGCAGAATGCAAAAGCGTCAGAGAAAGTGACATTGGTCAATGTAAACGGTCAGGCTGTATTCTCAGCATCAACAGACAATGAAGGTTCTGCAATCGTTACTCTTCCTGCACAGAAGGGTGTTTACGTTTTGACTGTAGGCACACAATCTATCAAGGTTATTCGTAAGTAATTACAATATTTGAAGGAGATTATATAGCAGTTGGACAACTCGTATATAATTGCCTATTTGAATTAAAAAGGGAGTATCGTTAGTTTGATACTCCCTTTCATTTTTTCAGTAGTTTGTATGCCTAATATCTTGATTGTCAGTATTTAATTATCTCTTCACCAACACAGATACGTTTTGGCAAACCATATAAGATTCTCTATTTGCCGATTAAATTTTCATCATCCAAAATCGGGGTCTGCTTCTTGTAATCCTCACAATACTCTTTAGACGCGTAATTGTCGAGAGTAGTGCAAACAAGAGAAGAGAAATCCACAGCACACTTTATCACCTTATCCCACTTATCTTCACTGATTCCAGTCTTCAATTCTTCAAAAGTGACACCTGCAACAAGCAGACCATACACGACACCTGCATTGAAATTGTCGCCAGCACCCACTGTGCTCACCACCTCAATCTTCTTGGCATCGTAATGCTTCTTGAATCCCTTTCCGTACACAGTCACACCCTTGGCACCCTGTGTATAAATGAAATTCTTGCTATAGAATTCGATATGTTCCTTATATGTAAGATCAGGGTCATTTTCAGAGAATATGTTATCAAAATCCTCGTCACTACCCTTCACTATATTGGCATAATCAAAATTGTCGAGGATGTTTGGCATCAAGAAACGAACCTGACTCTTACGGTTCTTACGGAAATTGACATCGTAATAAATGATGGCTTTCTTTCGTTTAGCCTCATCTAGCAAGTATGTAAGGTTTTCTCTAAGAGCATCGTTTATTGAGAAAAACGATCCAATCACAATGATATCGTTCTCCTCTATTTTAGGCATAACATAGTCAAGCTTTTGAGCAGCGTCATTCTTATAGAATAGATAATCAGCATTCATATTCTCGTCAAGAAACGCAAGCGACAACGCAGTCTTTCCTCCGTCATAGTCGTACACGTTATCTGCGATCACGTTGTTCTCAGCCAAGAAATCCTTGATCTGCTTGCCCAGACGATCACGTCCAACCTCACTTATAAACTCCGTATGGACACCCAAGCGCCCAAGCGTGATCATAGAGTTGAATGTCGATCCACCTGGTTTCGCTGCAGTAGGCTGCTCATCCTTAAAGATGATATCCAAAATTGTTTCGCCTATACCAATAACTTTCCTCATATCAGTTCTTTTATTCAGTTCTTTTATGTTTATTACAATTTTGCACTTCTGTTGGCAAGAATAGCATCCAGGATAACCATTGCCGACATAGCCTCAACGATAGGCACCGCACGTGGCAACACGCATGGATCGTGGCGGCCTCTTGCCTTGATGATAGCATCCTCACCAGCCTTGTTCACAGTGTTCTGCTCGAAAAGCAACGTAGGGATTGGCTTGAACGCCGCTCTGAAATAGATATCCTCACCGTTGGAGATTCCTCCCTGGATTCCACCCGAATGGTTTGTGGTTGTGCAGATCCTGCCGTCTACACTTGCGAATCTGTCGTTCATCTGTGAACCTCTTCCGCCTACGCCTTCAAATCCCATACCATACTCAAAACCCTTGCAGGCATTGATGCTTAAGATGGCAGCACCAAGACGCGCATGAAGTTTGCCGAAAGCTGGATCTCCAAGTCCTACAGGACATCCCTTGATGACGCATGTGATGACGCCACCGATTGTGTCGCCTTCCGATTTCACCTGCTTGATTAGCTCTATCATCTGCTCGGCTTTGGCAGCGTCGGGACAACGTACAATATTGCTTTCGATCTGGTTAAGATCATATTTAGTGTAGTCGGAATCAAGTTTGATATCGCCAGCCTGTGATGTGTAGGCGAAAATCTGGATACCGAAATGCTTCAACGCTAGCTTGGCAAACGCACCTCCCACCACGCGTGAGATTGTCTCACGAGCTGATGACCTGCCGCCTCCACGATGGTCGCGGATACCGTATTTGGTCTGGTAAGTATAGTCGGCATGCGACGGACGATAAAGATTCTTCATCTCTTCGTAGTCCGACGAGTGCTGGTTCTCGTTGCGCACCTCGAAAGCGATAGGTGTACCAGTGGAGATTCCCTCGTAGACACCTGAAAGAATCTCAACCTTATCTCCTTCAGCACGGGCAGTAGTGATAGCGCTCTGTCCGGGGCGACGACGGTTCAACTCAGCCTGTATGAAATCAACGTCTATCTCCACTCCTGCAGGAAAACCATCGATGATGCCGCCTACTGCTGCTCCATGGCTCTCTCCGTATGTGGTAAGACGGAAAATATCTCCTATTGTATTCATTTGATTCGATTTTATTTGATAATTATATACGAGTTGTCCAAACACTCTTATTTTTTATATGCTCGCCCTCCGGGCTCGCGTTGGTGGGTTAGGGCGTTCCGCCCTTAACAATCCTCATTTTGAACAACTACCATATAATTCTTATTTGCCGCAACATCCGCCTTCTTCACCGTGGCATCCGCCGCCACAGCCGCCTTCGCCACAGCTTCCGCATCCGCCGCTGCAACCACCGCCTCCGCAGCCTCCACAACCGTGGTGACCCTTCACAAGCTCAATCTCAAACTCAGTGGCAGGACGCTCCTCCTTCACCTCTCCTTTGAAATGAAGACGCTCGCCTGCAAGCGGATGGTTGAAATCCATCTTGACGTTAGTGTCAGTGATCTCAACTACCTTTCCGTTCATTCTCTGACCCTCAGCCGACATCATTGGAAGTATATTGCCCACGAAAAGAATATTCTCGTCGATCTCTCCCTTCTCATTCTTGAAGATAGACTTGTCAAGGTCGACGCATAGATCCTCCACGTAGTCGCCGTATGCGTCCTCCGTGTTGATGTAGAAATCAAAAGAATCACCCTGAGCCTTGCCATACAACGCCTCCTCAAACTTTGGAAGCACCATTCCAAGACCAGTTGTGAATCTGAAAAGCTGATCGTCTGGAGTCTCCTCTAGCATCACCTCCTCACCGTCATTCCCAACGTAAAGTGTATATTTTAGTTGAACGAAAATGTTCTCTTTGCTGATTGCCATATTATTTTGATTTTTGAATGTCTACTATTGAACCTACAAAATGCAAACGTTCGCCTGCAAGCAGATGGTTAAAGTCTAGAGTCACCTCGTCGTCTGTCATGTCGATGATGATAGCGTCACGCTTCTGACCATCCTCCATACTCATAGTGATGAGGTTGTCCACAAAGATCTCCTCCTCGTCTATCTCTCCGTCTACAAGGAAAGTTGATTTTGGTACTGTCACCACTTTATCCTCGTCGTATAAGCCGTAAGCATCCTCACACTCAATGTAGAAATCGAACGTGTCGCCGACGGATTTGCCCATCAGGTTCTCTTCGAATTTCTCAAGTTCAGTGCCCGATCCACATGTGAATTTATATGGTTGATTTTTCTTTGTCTGCTCCATCAACTCTTCTTTCTCTCCTTCGTCTCCACAAAAGAGCTGATAGCCAACAGATACGACCGTATTTTTTGATACCTTCATCTATTTACCAATTTTCATTATTGTTCGCTTGTAGAGACGCGTATCTTTCGCGTCTTTACGGATTTCGCACAAAGATAGTTATTTTTTATTCTCTTCCGTGCCTTCCAAACCAAGAATAGAATCGAATTCTGCATCTTTCTCGCTGAATAGCTTTTGGCGACGTTTCTCCCACTGCTCTTTAGCTAGCTGCTGCATGTCGATCTGTGTGTCACTTTCGTCGGTGATTTCCAGGCCAAGGATGGTTTCAATGACGTCTTCCATAGTGACGATGCCCTCAAGACCTCCATACTCGTCGATCACCATTGCCATGTGTTCTTTGCGCGCGATCATCGTGTCGTAGAATGAAAGGATAGACGTGTGCTCGTAGCAACATGTGATGGAACGACGTATCTGCTTCAACTGCATGCTCTTCTTGTCGTTGGCAAGATGGTAGAGCACATCACTCTTCAGTACGAATCCTGTGATCGTATCAAGTGACTCCGAATAGATAGGAATACGCGAGTAACGCTTGAAATCTTTTGTTTTAAAGAACTCCTCAAGCGTCATGTCTTCCTGCACGGCCCACACCACAGTACGCGGAGTCATGATATTGCGTATTTTGATCTGGCGCAGTTTGATGAGGTTGGTGATGATCTTGCTCTCACTTGTGGCAAACACACCCTCCTTCTCACCGATAGAAGTAAGCACCGCAATCTCCTCACGACTGACTGTCTGCGTCTCCTTCTTGGCAAAAATCTGAGTCAGTTTCTCAGTGATGATCACAAGAGGGAATGCGACATAGTAGAGAGTCTGTACAAAGTAGGCGACGGGAATACAAAGTGATCTCCAATAGTTGGAACCGATCGATTTCGGTATGATCTCAGAGAAGATTAGAATAGTCACCGTCAATCCGGCAGACACATATCCGAACCATTCGCTACCGAGCACCTCCTGCACCTGCATACCCACAGCCGAGGCTCCTAGAGTGTTGGCGATAGTGTTGACAGAAAGGATGGCCGAGATAGGTCGGCCCATATTGTCCTTCAAACTCTTTAATAATTTTCCTCCTTTGCTTTTTGTAGCTAACGTCTCCGCATAAGGAATGGAAGTGGAGAACATCACCGACTCGGAAATCGAGCACAGGAATGAAATGAATACCGTCAAGAAAAGATATAATATCAGTAAAAACATATTTATATTTTTTAGGTAATACGTGCATTGTCCAACACACGCATATTTTTATATCCGCAAAATTACAAAAATGTCGGAAACTTTATAAATAAGCTCATTTGAAACACATAACGCTAGCATAATAAAACAGCTGGACTCCATCGCGGAATCCAGCCTACCCATTACAAATTATCTACAGAAGTGTTGAGTCTTGCAGAACGAATAACCCAACATCATCTCATGCGTGCCTTTATTATGACTGGCAATACCCGTCAAAGGCTGTCCGTAAGTGTAGCCTATATTGAATTTCTTCACTCTCACTCCACCCATAAATCTTAAGCACAACGGCTGTGCGTTATCCTTGTCCAACACGTGACGATACAACATCTCAAGCCAATATCCATAGTCTCTGTCTGACATATTCTGCTGATATTTCAAATGCACGTCAAACTGTCTCTGATTCTGCATGTTGAACTTGAACATCGCTCCTGGCTCCAACGTCATACCATCTCCTAACTGAAAATCATATCCCGCAAAAATATAGGATGTGATAGGACGGATAGGTTCATTCTTTCCCAGCTCCTTCAACTCTGTAGGAACCAAATTAGCCATCGTCAATCCTGCAAAAAAATCATCCATTAACAGATACGTGCCAAACGTCGCGTTGAAATAATAACCCTTGTCAAGATCTCCATTCGCAATAACAATATCTGTGGAGTTTTCACTGACAAACAACTTTCTGTCAAACAAATAGTGAGACACAACACCTGCCAATGCAAACGACAACTGACGACTGATGTCTCGCTCCTTCATCATGTAGCCGCGAGTGCTTCTTCCCGACAACGGTATATGATATCCCAATGATACCTGACCTCCGTTACGCTTTGAATATCCGTTCTTGTCAACATAAGCGTACGCACCGATACCTAAACGCTCCATACCACCACGCAATCTTGTACGGAAACTTAATGTTGTCGTACGAGGAGCATCCTCCATACCGATCCACTGCAACTTTCCCGTCCACATAAAATGTGTGCAACGCTCGGCCCCCGCTACCGCAGGATTGACCAAATAATAGTTGTAGTAGTACTGGTCGTAAACTATCTCCTCCTGTGCCTTTAATCCTAACTGTGATAGCAATAACACTGTCAATGCCACCAAAAAGTATCTTGTATTCATGTCTGTAATTTTTTTGAATTAAACAAAAACGCCCTTCATAAATAGACTATATCATGATACTTTTGATATGATTAAATCATTGTATTTCAACAATGTATATAGAACGATTTTCGTCTGAAGATGATTATCTCCAGTTTTAGAATTAAATAATCTGATTTCAGCACTTTAATAAACAAGCATTAATGTTCTTCATGGCAAACATTGACGCACTAATAAATAATAACCTTTTCTCATCTCAATGCAATTTAAATTAAACAAAAACCCAAAAATAAATCCAATATATCTTCCATTGATATGATTCTAACGTCACCTCATTATGCGCATAAATTCAAAACCGTGACTTCCCAAGATCCCCATAAGACCCTCCTGGCATCTTATAGAAACCCTTATATCTAAACATGTTTTTCAAATACCACAAGATATCCTGGCAATCGTGTACCATGCCATTCAATCAAATGAGAATTCTATTTGTTGGAATGATTGCTATCAATATTTAGACGCAGTAGTTTCCAATTAATCTCATAACTTCCCTTTTCTAAACTTAAAATATCACCTTCTATTCCGTGATATGACTCAAACTACTTACTCGTAAAATATTGATCAAATGTTTTACTAAACCCTTAACAGTTGTCAAAATAACGCAAAAAAATATTCGCGTCCAAATAATTGACGATTTTTTTCCTGATTTTTCTTACGATTATTTTTTTATTATCTCAATCTCCACCATGTAACACTTTGTATACTATCAATTTACGAATATTACGGTCCTTACTTTTTTGACAAAAAAAGTTGCCAAGGTTTCCTGGCAACTTGATTATGATTGAATAGGCAGACCGCACATGCAGCAAACAATATTCTTTTCATCACTTTTGATTTATTCTGTCTTTTACGTGTTTGTCTGATATGGAATGCGAATATATAAAAGATTTTGACATAATAGTTTGCAAGTACATAAAAAACAAATACTTTTGCAATAACATTCACAACGTATTGCTATTACAATACGATTGGCAAAAAACACAAACACTAATAAAAAAGTATCACTTATGTTTAAATTTACAAAATTTTTTGTGGCATGTCTCATGCTACTTATCTCTACAGCTATGGCAAAAGCCGATTATCCAGAAAACTCTCCCGTTGCCCTAAATGGCAGACTGAAGGTCGAGGACGGGAAAATGGTCAACGCATGTGGCCATCCAACACAGTTACGTGGTATGAGTACACACGGATTGGCATGGAATCCCAACGCATACACAGAGGCGTCAATCAAGATGCTTGTGGAAGAGTGGAACATCAGCCTGTTCCGTATCGCCGTCTACACTCATGAGTGGGGTGGCTACTCTACTGATCAGTGGAAAACAAAAGAGCAGTATCATGAATTGATCGACAATCTTGTTGACATATGTGGCAAATACGGTATCTATTGCTTGATCGACTGGCACGTTCTTAACAGCGTAAGCCACGATCCCAACAACACTATCGACGACGCCACTATCTTCTTTGAGCACATGTCGAAAACCCACAAAGACAAGGCCCACGTTATGTACGAAATATGTAATGAGCCAAACAAGAATGTCACATGGGCAATGATTAAGAATTACGCCAACGACATTATCCCCGTGATACGCGAAAACGACAAAGACGCCATCATCGTATGCGGTACTCCAACATGGAGCCAGGATGTTGACGCTGCAGCTGAATTACCCCTTGATTTCGACAACGTGATGTACACCCTACACTTCTATTCTGGCACCCACACTTCCTACTTGCGTCAGAAGGCAGAAAAAGCTATCTCTAAAGGCTTGGCTATCTTCGTGACCGAGTTCGGTGTGTCAAAAGCAGACGGTTCGGGCGGCGTCTTCCTGGATGAAGCTGACACTTGGATGGAGTGGATGGACAAGCACGACATCAGTTGGGCAAACTGGAGTTTCTGCGACAAAAACGAGACTTCTGCTGCCCTTGTCGCAAACTCTATAAGCAAAGGTACTTGGACTCCTTCAAAATCGGGAGAATACATCAAAAGCAAATTGGCAGAACCTTATAAGGAGAAATTCGTGCCTTGCACCGACGACGTAAAGAACATCAACAACAATGTTGAGATTACGCTGTATCCAAACCCAACAGACGGCTCTTTCTCTATCAATGCTGCATTCGATATTGAAAAAGTTGTTATCCTCGACATGACAGGTAAGGAAATAAAGAGATTCGACTCAACTGCCAACAATTACGTTGTCAGCGACATCGCAAACGGTATCTATCAGGTGGTGGTGTACAGTCATGATTTCACTACAATCGAGAGAATGATCAAAAAATAAGGATATTATAAATACAATCCTTGTAATCTTTTTGGTGCTCCTAGACAGGGGCACCATTTTTTATCCGACTCAAAAAAAATCGACCTGAATATTATTATTCAAGTCGATATAAAGATTCAAAATTATTTTATTCCAGTATTTTCTGTTTTCGGAGAGCAATCTCGATTAACGAGATGCTCTTCAAAAACCGCGTGTTTTTCTATATACCCTATTACAAAACAAATGGTATTAAAGGTTGAAAGGTTGTCTTTGTCTTTTCTGCGTGCAAATTTCACTTTTTTTTACTTTTTAACCAAATAAAAAAACATTTTGCACAACATAGTTTTTTAGTATAGTTTGTACACATAGTACTATTTATCAACACGTTTTGCAAACATTATAAATCAAGTTTTAACATAATCTTTTTTGCCAGTTTTTGTGCAAAAAGTCATATTTTGCCAGTTTTTGGTTAAAATTTGTGAACATTTTGTAAAGAACATATTACCTTTATAGCACAAAAAAGGCCGAATTCCACATAATAATTGGAATTCAGCCTTATACTTTTTAGCTAATGCTTGTTTTACTTGCGTTTTGTATTCTCCAAGAAAACGTCCTCCATACTCTTCTCGTGCTTTTTAAGCGTCAGCAGGGCATTTCCCGTCTGCACGGCATAGTTGAATATCTCACTTCTGCAATCGTGGTCAGCAGAGACGACAACAGTGTTTTTGGCAACGATTTTAGCCTCTGAATTGGCAATCTTCATTACAAGGTCGTTTGTGTCGACGTTCTTTATAAATTCAGCCTCAATCAAGAATCTGCTGTCATTCTCGCTAATATTAGTGATATTTGTTTCGGAATCGTCTGCCACAATCTTTCCATTATTGATGATGATAACCCTGTCGCAGATGGCGGACACCTCCTGCATGATATGAGTGGAAAGCATCACAGATTTCTCCTTACCTACCTCTTTGATTAGATTACGCACCTCTATGATCTGATTTGGATCAAGACCCGTTGTAGGTTCATCCAGAATAAGCACTTTAGGATCCGGAATAAGCGCGGCAGCCAAACCAACACGCTGACGATAACCCTTTGACAGCATGCCTATGCGCTTCTTATATTCACGCGTCAGACACGTCTTTTCAATCATCTCGTCCACTCTATTTTTAGCTTCATCACCCTTGAATCCATATATTCCAGCCACAAACGAAAGGTATTCTTTCACATACTGCTCAGGATAGATAGGATTATGTTCCGGCAAATAACCGATTAGCCCGTGCACCTTCTTTGAATCCTCATCAACGTCTATGCCACACACCCTGACGATACCAGAATCCTTCGACAGATAACCGTTGATTATCTTCATCGTGGTGCTTTTCCCAGCTCCATTGTTTCCAAGAAACGCCACAATTTCGCCAGCACCGATTGAGAAGTTGATATCATCAAGCACCAATTGGCTTCCGTATGATTTTCTTAGGTTTCTTACCTCTATAGTCATAGTTGATACTTTCTATTTTCTGCCAAAATCAGCAGGGATTTCACCCCACTCCTTTGTGTTCCACTTATAGATTTTGACCTCACGACGCGGCATTTTCAGCCAGGCCTCACTTTTGCGTATAAGGTCGAAAATTTCTCTATTCTCCTTACATTCAGCAAGTTTAGTCTTGCATTTTCCTTGCTTTATCCAACTTATAGCATTAACACTGTCGGAATAAATGACCATTTCTGGATCTGTCTTGAGCACAAGACCAATACCATAGACAAGCGCTAAAAACTCTCCTATATTGTTGGTCCCTTTTTCGTATGGACCGAATCTGAAAGCCTCTTTTCCTGTCGACACCCAAACGCCACGAAACTCCATCTTGCCAGGATTTCCGCTACAAGCAGCGTCTACAGCCAAGGCATTTGCGATGATGTTTTCAGTGGAGACGGAAGGATTCTTTCTGGCTGAGAATATATTCAACGACGCTGGAGCACCTTTCTCGTAAGCTGCAGTAGCCTCTGAAAGGGATGTAAACTTCTTATACTTTGCCCCGTTGAATCCCTCCACCTGAGCCTTGCACTGATCCCAGTTGGTATAGATACCGGGTTCTCTTCCAGCCCAAACAACATAGTATTTCTCCTTTATCTCGTCGCTCATCCTATATTCAAACCATCAAGCAATGAAACATACATCTCTATAGCCTCTTCTATCTCATTTTCAAAAATAAACTCATCAGCTGTATGTGAACGAGAAGAATCTCCAGGACCCATCTTGACGCTTGGAAAACGCATCAAAGCCTGGTCGGAAAGAGTTGGCGAACCGAAAAGGTTTCTACCCATCTCCTTGATTTTCTTCACAATAGGATGATCTACAGAAATTGATGATGAAGAAAGACGGAATGATCTTGCTTTAATCTCCGACTGCAGTTGCTTCTGCAGAATCTCAAAAATTTCCTCATTGGAATAGCACTCGTTGGAACGGATATCCACCACAAAACTGCAAGCGTCGGGTATCACATTATGCTGTGTACCGGCGTTGACCATGGTTGTGGTCCACTTAACAGGGCCTAGCAAATCCGTCTGCTTAGGCAAGACGTTATCCTTAATCCACTCAATATCCTTAATTGCCTTATAAATGGCGTTATCTCCCTCATTTCTTGCCGCATGACCTGCCTTACCATGAGCTACGCAATCAAGCACCATAAGTCCTTTTTCAGCCACAGCCGCATGCATTCCCGTAGGTTCACCAACGATAGCCACATCAATTTTAGGTAGCACCGTCAACAACTTCTCCATACCATTCTTACCAGACACTTCCTCTTCAGCAGAAGCGGCATAAATAAGATTGTATGGCTGTTCTTTTTTCGAAAGGATAGAGAACACATAAAGCAACGACACAAGAGAAGCACCATCGTCATTAGTGCCAAGACCATATATCTTTTTTCCCTCATGAGTATCAGCATGAGGCTCGTGCTGCCAACCATTAACAGGTTTGACAGTATCGATATGAGCATTCAACAAAAGTGTTGGACGGTCAGCATGAAAAAATTCCGACTGGATCCATATATTATTGTCAAGACGGTTAGTCTTAAAACCCATCGTCTCTATATGCTGCTGTAGAAAATCAGCCTTTGCCCTCTCGTCTCTGCTATATGCAGGAATACGAATAAGCTGACATAGCAAATCTATTGCATTTCTTTTTATATCGTTCATAGGAACATGGTATTTATGTATGCAAAGATAGATATAAATGCGAGCAACAAAAAATTCCCGATTATAATTAAGGAACAAGAATACGAAAAAAGCTACAAAATTTAAACTCGTTTATTTTGCAATATTCTGATGTATGATAAATACTGAATGAAAATATGCGATTCTCAGCGAGTTAATATGAAATGCTGAATGATGAATGCGAAATGCTGAATGATGAATGCACAATTCATAATTGCCGGTATTCCCCGACAGATTAGAGATCAATATCTAACGGCCGTGGAAACGGTCGGTTTAATTATCAGCCTACGGCTTGCCCTTGTCGCCGGACAATGGCATTACCGTAGGGATTAATATGCGAAATGAAGGATTTGCCGGGCGGGTTTGAAACCCGCCCCTACGACCATATGAGGCCTCCGTGTTCCCCTGTGTCTTTGTGGTGAATATTTCCCTTCAGGGCTTACATGTTTTTTGGGTGCAGTCAAAGTCCCCTTCAGGGGATTTAGGGGCCTAATTTAGGGGCTTGCATACGCGTCCCCTGTGTCTCCGTGGCGAATAGAAACAAAAAAAGATCCAACCATTTCT